>JALRIV010000140.1 GCA_023255275.1 Crocinitomicaceae bacterium
GGTTTTGCTAACTCCCATCTTTGTTTTATTATTATATCGCAATATTACGATAAAGAATTGAATCGACAAAAAAAACGAAACAAAGCGTTTCGTTTTTTTTTAACCTTATTTATGTTCCTTAGAACGGAAGATCATCTTCGTCTTCAGCAGTGGTATTCGAAGCGATTGCGTTCTCAATTGGACTGCTTGCTGTAGGCATCGCCATTTCGCTCATCGCTCCACCCATTGGGTTTCCGTTTCCAACTTTTTCTAAACGCCATGCTTCTAACGTATTGAAGTATTTCACCTCTCCTTGTGGACTTGTCCATTCACGTCCACGGATGTTAAAAGTTACCTTCACTTGATCCCCAACATTCATCATATCTAACAAAGAACATTTATCTTGTGTTAATTGAAATGCGATGTGTTGAGGGTACATATCGTTAGCGTCTGTTACGACAAATTCTCTCTTTTTGAATTTCTCAGAAACTTGCGTTTCTTCCCCTTTCATTTTTAAAATACCCGTTAATTCACTCATTTTGTTTGTTGTTTATCCATTATTAAAAGCCAAGAGGGTCATCCAAGCCTCTTGCAATTTATTTTCTTTTAAAAGCGCCTTTGCTTTCAGATGTAATTCCTTTTCTAAGGCGATCGAATCGTTCTCTAAAGATACGAATAAATCACTTAATTCCAATAATTTATGCTCGTTAACTTCCGTTTCATCAGGTAGCTCTTCAATTCCTCCCAATTGACCAAGGTCATTCGCACTTAAGATTTCACTTTTTAATATATCAGCTGGAATTTGATCGTAACCAATTCCGCAGGTGGTAATCGGTTTGGCAATTTCGAACATGGAATGCTCATCGGCTCTACAATACCAATTTCCTCCCATTCGTGCCACTAAATCAATTTTTTTCTGGTCGATCTGTCCTTGTGCATTAAACAAATCCTCTTGAATGTGAATCTGTACCACTTCACAGATAACTAAATTCCCTGCTCCTCCCGCTGTGCCAAGCTCTTTAACTTCAATGACCTTGCACTCAAATTGGACAGGTGATTCCCCTACTCGTTTTGGCTTTACTTTTTCAGAAGGAAGTGCTGTAAAGCCCGCCTTCGTGAATTCAGAAACTCCTGGAGCATAAGGCGAACTCGCTAAACTCATTTGATGAACCATTGGATAATTGACAATATTGATCACCACTTCGGCATGCTTTTTCACATTATTATAGGTATCCTTCGTTTCATTGGTTCTTCCAGATCGCGCTGGGGAAAAAATCAAGATCGGTGGATTTGCACTGAACACATTAAAAAAACTAAACGGCGCCAAATTATCATTCCCATCCTCATCAATGGTAGATGCAAAAGCGATGGGTCTAGGACCTACAGCGCCAAGTAAATACTGATGTAAAACAGGTATAGCTAAAGATTTTGGATCGATACTTCGCATGTCATTTAATTTTAGACAAAGGTAAAATGAAAAATGTTTTTTTTCCAAATCACCCGCAATTACTTATCCACAATTTTTGAATCCATGCCCTGAAAGCATAAAATAAAGCCCAATTCAAAAAAAAATAACAATCGTTTATAGCATTTTAAAAAAAACGATTATCTTTGCACTCCAAATCATGAAAGATGAAACGACATCTTTTTGAGTTGACATAAAATTTGCGGATGTGGTGAAATTGGTAGACACGCTAGACTTAGGATCTAGTGCCGAGAGGTGTGCGGGTTCGAGTCCCTCCATCCGCACTAAAGATGGTCTCGTTTGCGTTAAACGAGGCCTTTTTTGTTTAAAATAAATCAAGAAATATGAATATTATTCGCGAGGATGTGGATGCGTTAAACGCAGTATTAAAGGTGAAAGTAAGTACAGAGGATTATCAATCTAAAGTAAAAAACACCCTTGAAAAATATCGTAAAACAGCTAAAATTCCAGGGTTCAGACCAGGACATGTTCCCATGGCTTTGATTCAAAAACAACATGGAAAAGCCGTTTTAGCTGACGAATTAAACAAAATTGTGAACGATGGCCTTTACAAGTACATCGCTGAAAATAAATTAGAAATTTTAGGAAATCCTATTCCAAAAGAAGGAACGGATATCGTAGGAAGTTTTGATCAACCGGCTGATTTTGAATTAGAATACGTGATCGGATTCTCTCCAGCGATTGAAATTCCACTTTCTGCAAAATCAAAATACGATTACGTTAAAGTGAAAATCGACGATGCGCTTATGAACAAGCAAGTTGAAGATTTACGTCGTCGTTACGGTAAATTGATCTCTGCTGACGAAGTAGGTGCTACCGACATGATTCTTGCGCAATTTTTAGAATTAAATGAAGATGAAAGCATCAAGGAAGGAGGTATTTTACATTCTTCTACCATCTCTATGGAATTCGTCAGCGATCAAAAAGTAGCGAAATCCATTGTGGGTAAAAAACAAGGCGATAATGTGGTGGTTGATCCAGCTACGGTATCAAGAGGTGGAAAAGATACCGCTGCCATGTTAGGCATCCAAGAAGAGGCTTTGGCAACGATTTCAGCTAAATTCCAAATGACGATCAACGAGATCAAACGCATGGAAATGGCTGAATTGAACCAAGAATTGTTCGATAAATTATTTGGTCCGGACAACGTGAAAACGGAGGAAGAATTGAAAGGTCGCATTGCAGAAGATTTGAAAAACATGTTTGCTAATGATTCAGATCGTTTATTGACCAATGTCATCTACAAAGATTTAATCGAAAAAACCAAGGTAAGCTTACCGGATGCGTTTTTGAAAAGATGGATCAAACTTTCCAATGAAAAACCAGTAACAGACGAACAAATCGAAGCAGAATACGATGCGTACGCGAAAAGTTTAAAATGGCAATTGATTCAAGGAAACATTTTCAAAACCAATGAAATTAAATTGGATCAGCAAGAAGCCATTGAATTTACGAAAAGTTTATTGGTGAGCAACTACGCACAATACGGTATTCCTGCGCCAGAAGATGCAGAATTAACGAAATCGGCTTTGAGCGTATTGCAAAATAAAGAAGAAGCAAATCGCATCTACGATATGTTAGCAGAACAAAAACTAACGAATTATTTCAAAAGCACCGTGAAATTGAATGAGAAAGAAGTTTCTTACGATGATTTTGTGGCTTTAGCTTCGAATTAATTCATTCCATACCCTATTTAAAAGGTCATTTTCGGATGACCTTTTTTTTTGCCCAATTTTTCTTCATGCTAGCAGAAGTTCTTCGATGAGGAGGCAAGGTAAAAAATTCCTATCTTTGCACTCGCACAATGAAAAAACATTTTTTACGTTAATACGCACATGAGGTATTTGTTCATTATTTTAAATCTTACCTGGGGTTCACTGCTATTCAGTCAGCAGCACAACCGCATTTCAAGATCTGAACTCGGAATCATGCTTGGCGGTGCGCATTATTTAGGCGATTTGAATCCGTTTTTTAAAATCAATCGCATCAAACCCGCAGCCAGTATTTTTTACCGTTACCATAAAAATCCACGTCTGACCTTCCGTGCTAATTTCACGTATGGCAGTGTGGAGGCAAGCGATCAAGATGCCTCATGGGAAATTTTCAGAAATCGAAACTTAGATTTTAAATCCAATATCTTTGAATTAGGTGCCGGCGTTGAATTCCATTACCTGAAATTTCAGTTGGGCAGTAAACGACACCGAGGTACTGCCTATTTATTGGCTGAATTGGCCTTATTTCGCATGAACCCGATGGGAAGCACGGCCGATGGCGGTTGGACAGCCCTGCAACCTTTAGCTACCGAAGGACAAGGTACCGATTTATCAAATCGGGGGCGCTACAGCCTGATTCAATTGGCCATTCCATTAGGAGTAGGCGCAAAATTCTCCCTCGGACCAAAGATGAGCATCGGTGTAGAAGCAGGCATTCGCAAAACCTTTACCGATTATCTAGACGATGTGGGCAGCAATGAATACATCGACCCTGTGGTGCTAGCCGCCACCAACGGGCCTACAGCAGCAGCCATGTCCAACAAATCCCTCGATGGCAATCGCTTTGGAAAACGCGGCAATGCTGCCACCAACGATTGGTACACCTTCTTCGGACTTACCCTTTCCATCCGTTTGGGTAAACCCAACCGCTGTTATGAGTTCTAGCTTCGACAAGCTCAGCTAACTCGACAAGCTCAGCTAGCATCTCCCCCTCTGGATTGTAAATACAGACCGAAGCGTCGGTAGGGGTCCCGATACTTCGGGAAAAGGGGGAGGAAT
>JALRIV010000141.1 GCA_023255275.1 Crocinitomicaceae bacterium
CTGTTCTTTATAGTTAAATTCGGATAAAAAGATTTCGCATCGACATCAATTATTTGGTGTGTTTCATTCGATTCGAATATGCGTGACTCAACGCTAGCATGGATCCCACCAGTACCGAAATAATACTTCAAACCGTCGACCTCAGCGTTAAGACCTGTGAAAACACCTTTCGTTTCGGTAATTGTTTTACTTGCTAACAACGCTCGTACAACTTCAAATTCTGGACGCTCGAAACGCACATAAGGGAATATACACTCACCGAGATTAATCGACGGGCGTATCGTTTGGCGTTTAACACGTCTACCACCGACACGGTCGAAAAACTCGATCCCCGCTTTTTCACATTCGTGAATTAAGATATCACCACCCATTTTAGTATTAGAGTGGTTTATAAAATTCTTACCGAACGTAGCTGATAACTCCTCACGAAGCTTAATTTGTGTCAATGATCGCACGTAAAACAGTATCGTAGCGATTACGTCATTTTCATTATACCTGTGGAGTTCGTCAATTTGTTCGTCCGTTAAGACCGTGCCAACGTCAAATGGTAAATCTTCGACGTCATCCATACGCAGGAACTTCAAGTTTGGATTTTCCCAAATTTTCTTTTTAGGGTCCAAATATTCCTTTTCCGTGTAGGTCTGTTCTTGCCCTGTTTTGAGATTTTTAAGCACAAAGACATTTTGATAAACCCCTGCTTTTCCATTAAGGGTTTTCCATTTCAAATGGGAGCCAACAGCATAAGGACTGTAATCTTTCACCGGTTGATAAAGCAAAACATAGGTGATAAATCCTCCTGAGAAAAGCACGGAAAACAGTAAACTTCCGAAATAATTACCCAAAACAACACCTCCGGCACGACGTACCCATAGGGCTCCTAGCCAAAGAATGATAATGAAAATTACCAAGAATACCCAACTAAAGACCCAACTAAAAAATGCAATAAGAATCATGGAATATAGACTCAAGTATAAATTTTGTTTTACGGTATTCGGCTGAATTAATTTTTGGGCAAGAAAAACCCAGATTGCGAGATACAGTAGCACCAAATCCTTCCATAATGATTCATTCGGAGTTAAGGATCTTCCTACCGAACCTTTTAGCGCATCACCAAAACATCCGCAATCGGAAACGCACTGAGGGGTTTTATATTCTTGCACTTTGATTTCTTCTGCCGTTTTAGCCACGATGCGTATTTGCGTATTGGTCTTCGCTTGTTTCAACTTTTCCTGCGCTATAGATGAATGCAAGGGGTAAGTATCGACATCTCTATATTTTTTTTGTGCATCGCAATTCGCGGTATGCCACGTTAGAAACGTGAAAAACAATAACATTAAAACTGTTAAGCTAGAAACCCATCTGATTTTTCCACCAATCAACAAAAAAATACCCAGCACAATTTCCAAAACACAAAGAAAAATCCCAATGGACAACGCGGAGTCAATCAGGTACTCGAAACTGAATTCAGGGGCATTGAACCATGTTTTGATGCGATAAGCCAAGGCACCATCTTCAAAATACTCTGCCAATTTGTAAGAAAATCCTACAGGATCATTGGCTTTGACCAAACCCGAAACGATCAGTACACTGCCTAAAATCCAACGAGCCACCAAGGAAAACATCAACTTTCCTTTGAAAAGTATCACCCCAGTAATGGTTAGAATGAGCAGTGAAAACCCAATGAAATTGAATAATATAAAAAAAGATTCAAAATAATCTTGTGCCCCCATGACGATGAAAGCAACACCGATTAAATTTAAAAAAATTAAGAGCGCATTGATAAGTAGTGACCTTCCTCCTATTGGAATATGTTTCGTTTTTGCCATTTCGTTTCGTTTCTGAAGTATGCTAAAGTTTTATAAGCGATGCAAATGAATCAATGAAAACACCGCATAATTCAACATATCAAAATAATTAGCATCAATACCTTCACTGATGAGTGTTTCCCCTTGGTTATCCTCAATTTGCTTTACCCGTAATAATTTCATGAGGATTAAATCCGTCAACGAACTTACGCGCATATCTCTCCACGCTTCGCCATAATCGTGGTTTTTTTTCTCCATCAAATCGAAGGCTTGTTTTGCATATTTATCGTACAACTCAATTGCCAATTCCGCTGGTAATTCCATCATGACTAAGTCTTTTTCATTGCATTGAATCAAGGCCATGATGCAATAATTGACAATCGCTACAAATTCATCTTCAATATTTTCACCCACACGATTCTCTCCAGTCTCTTGAATGGTGCGAATTCGCTGTGCTTTTATAAAAATTTGATCGGTTAAGGAACTCGTTCTTAAGATTCTCCAAGCGGTGCCATAATCCTTGGTTTTTTTAGAATAAATTTCTTTGCAAATCTCAATTACCTTCGAATATGCTATATTTGTAGTTGTCATTTGTTCTTTATGAAGATTTCAAGCGTTGAAGATAAGTATTTTTCAGGAAATAGCACCATGAAAATCAAGGATAAATTGATTGAAATCGCTAATCCATTAGTTATGGGAATCCTAAATTGCACTCCAGATTCCTTCTATGCGAATAGCCGTATATCCCTCGAAAACGAATTGCTAGATCGAATTCAAAAGATGGTTCAAGAAGGAGCTGACATCATCGACATTGGAGGCTATTCGACCCGACCAAATGCAACATTTGTGAGTCCTGAAGAAGAATGGAACAGAATTGCACCGGCCTTGCAACTGCTCAAAGCACATTTTCCAGACCAACTCGTTTCTGTGGACACCTTCAGAAGTGAAATAGCGGAAAAAAGCCTGAATTTAGGTGCTTCGATCATCAACGACATCAGTGCCGGACAAGCCGACCCAGAAATGCTATCCGTTGTCGCGGCGCATCAAGTGCCTTATATTGCCATGCATGGCTTTCATCAGAAAGAACAAATTCATGCTTCTCCTGGGCATTTTTCAATCGCAGAAATGATGCGTTTTTTTCACGATATCAAAGAAAAAACAGCTAAAAAAGGGGTCTATGACTTGATTCTCGATCCAGGTTTTGGCTTTTCAAAAACGATTGCAGACAATTTTGAAATCATGAAGAATTTGTCGCTGTTTAAAACCTTTGATGAACTTCTTCTCGTGGGTATTTCTCGTAAATCGATGATCTATAAAACCTTGAATATTCAACCCGAAGAGGCACTCAATGGAACCAGTGTTTTAAATACGATTGCCTTACAAAAAGGCGCTTCTATCTTGCGGGTACACGATGTAAAAGCTGCTAAGGAAGTCATCCAATTCGTTCAACTTTCGAATTAAAGCGTAAAGAAATGCTTCAATTCTTCAGGATTTCCTTGTAAACCTCCCGTGTGCACAAAAATTACTTGTTGGTGATTGAATTGATCCCTTTTTATTTCTTCCATCAATGCATACATGGCCTTCCCTGTATATACCACATCTAATGGAAGTTTCGTGAGTTGATAAAAACCTTTGATAAATTGAATCAACTCTTCATTCCACTTGCCATAACCACCAAACTGATCGACCGTTTTAATCTGCAATTGGTTTTGTTTTTCCTCCCAAAGTTCATCAGGAAAGCCAGCGTACCTCCAACGATGCTCCATTTCTGCCGCAACATCAAAGCCTTTTAGTGCAGGAACAACAAATAAAGATTGCTGTTCAGATAAACCTAACAAAATACCCGAACTGGTGGTCGTGGTTCCTTGAGCCACAAAAACAGCTTGGATATCGGATGGAAAATCTTTCACTATTTCTTGACAACCGATCATTCCATAATAGTTTGCTCCGCCTTCAGGAATGATGTAATAATTGGGATATTCATAACTTAACTCCTCGATAAATTGCTTGTCATCGCGCATTTGATAGGTCATTCGATCCATGAAAATCAATCGCATTCCCAAGGCACTACATTGAGCTAAGGTATCATTACTTTGAGGATTCAACTCTTCTCCTCGCACCATACCAATACAGGGAATGTTTTCCAGTTGACAAGCAGCAGCAGTAGCCAAAAGATGATTAGAATAGGCTCCTCCAAACGTTAAAACACCTTCCTTTTTACTGTTTTTCCATGCCAGCAAATTGTATTTTAATTTACGCCATTTATTCCCACTAACTATGGGATGAATTAAGTCATCCCGTTGAACAAAAACTTGCACATTTTTTTCATCAAAAAGCGGATGTTCTATTTTTTCTAATCGGGCATTTTCTAC
>JALRIV010000142.1 GCA_023255275.1 Crocinitomicaceae bacterium
TCAATTCGACTTTTTATACAATGCGGTTGGAATTGGAAACGCTTCAAAAGTTTACTTTAACAAATCTCCTAAAGATCTCAATAAAGAGGAGGCTGCAGTTTTAGTGGGGATGTGCAAAAATCCTGCATTATTTAACCCTTATTCGTTTAAAATTAGAAACTATCGTCGAATTATTGCAAGTAACAAAGGAGTTGATGAATCCGCAGTTACAAAGGAGGAAATTCTTGAAAAAAGAGCGGGTGACTCGCTTAGAATGGTCATGCGTAGAAATCAAGTTTTATACCAATGGTTAAAAAATTCTAAATCGGATAACGAAGGATTAAGGGTAAAAATTACCAAAGAAGAATTTGAAGTACTTTCAAAAAAACCATTGGTGGTCAATTATCAATTGGTAGATCATAAAATGGGTCATGCTCCCTATTTTAGAGAATCTTTGCGTGGAGAATTGACGAAGTTACTATCAGAAAAGGACAAAGAGGGTAATCTAAAATACGTACGTTCAGACGGCACGCCTTGGGACATTTATCGAGATGGTCTTAAGATTTATACGACTATTAATTTTGAATTGCAAAAACATGCAGAGGAAGCGGTAGAAGAACATCTTAGAAAAGATTTACAACCTGCTTTTGATGATAACAATCGAAGTTTGAAACATTTCCCTTTTGCGAATTCTATTCCGAAAGAAGTAGGTGAATCGATTATGAATACGGCGAGAAAAAACTCTCCACGATATGCTAATCTGATAAGCCAAGGTTTAAGTGAATCCGAAATCAATAAAAACTTCAATACCCCTGTACAAATGCGTGTTTTCAGCTGGAAAGGCGAAAGAGATACGTTGATGACTCCAAATGATTCCATTCGCTATTACAAAGCCTATTTACACGCTGGTTTAGTTTCCATCGAGCCACAAACAGGATTTGTGAAGGCTTGGGTGGGTGGCGCTAACTTTCAACATTTTGCTTTCGATCACGTGCGTCAAGGTCGTCGACAAGTTGGTTCAACCATCAAACCTTTCGTTTATGCTACGGCCATAGCAATGGGGGTTATTAAACCTTGTACTATGTTTGAAAACATCCCCTACTGCGTTGATTTACAAGATGCTTCTGGAAAAATTGATGGACGTTGGTGTCCGAATAACTCAGGTGGATCAGAGTCAGGAAGCGTTTCTGCTTCAACCGGTTTAGCTCAGTCCATGAATAACATTACGGTTGGTGTGATGTCCAAAATGGGTGGATACGCTGGACCAAAAACCATTTCTAAAATGCTTGCAGGAATGGATATTCAACTTCGACCTGAAGATGAAGTTCCCGCTTTATGTCTTGGTGTAATGGATTTATCGCTTTACGAGATGGTGGCTGCACAAGCCATGTTTGTGAACAATGGCGTTTATAATCGTCCAACGACCATTTTAAGAATCGAAGATCGAAACGGAAATGTAATTTACAACACCAAACCTTCATCAAAGGAAGTATTGAATGCGAATGTTGCCTACGAAACTTTACAAATGATGAAAAAAGTAGTTACTCAAGGAACTGCAGGAAGTTTAAGAGGTGGAAGATCTTGGGGGAATGTTTTAGCACCAACTGCAGGTAAAACGGGAACGACCCAAAATAACTCGGACGGTTGGTTCATTGGATTGACTCCAGAATTGGCTACCGGGGTTTGGGTAGGCGCGGAAGATCGTTCAGTTCGATTTAGATCCATGAATTGGGGACAAGGAGCAAGGATGGCACTTCCGATTTATGGCTATTATATGCAAAAAGTATATAAAAATCCAAAAATTGGCTTGTCGACCACCGATTTCAAAGCCCCAGACTCATACGATTCAAAACAATTTCAATGCAGTGGATCCGAAATTATGATCGATAACCCTGCGAATAGTGAACCCGATGCATCCGATTTAGGATTATAAAAATCAATTAGTATTATGAACAAGGTAGTAAAAAATGTACAAGAAGCATTAGCAGGAATAGAGGATGGAATGACCTTGATGTTAGGTGGTTTCGGTCTTTGTGGTATCCCTGAAAATGCCATTGCAGAATTGGTGAAAAAAGGAACAAAAAATTTAACGTGTATTTCGAATAATGCCGGTGTAGATCATTTCGGATTAGGCTTATTACTCCAAGGAAAACAAATCAAAAAAATGATATCCTCTTATGTAGGTGAGAACGAAGAGTTTGAGCGACAAATGTTATCTGGTGAATTAGAAGTAGATTTAATTCCTCAAGGAAGTTTGGCAGAAAGATGTCGTGCGGGAGGCGCAGGAATTCCAGCATTCTTTACTCCAGCAGGTTACGGAACCGAAGTAGCAGAGGGAAAAGAGGTGCGTATTTTTAATGGCAAACCACACATTTTAGAATCTGCCTTAACGGCTGATTTCGCGATCGTGAAAGCATGGAAAGGCGATACAGAAGGGAATTTAGTGTTCAAAGCTACCGCTCGTAATTTTAATCCCATGATGGCCATGGCAGGAAAAATTACCATTGCCGAGGTAGAAGAATTGGTTCCAGCAGGAGAATTAGATCCTAACTTCATCCATACTCCTGGTATTTTTGTGCAACGTATATTTAAAGGTGAAACATTTGAAAAACGCATTGAACAAAGAACAGTGCGACCAAAATCATAATGAATAAAACCCAATCGAATAGCTCATTTAGGTTTCAAGTATTTTGCCTGATTACTACAGGTATTTTACTTACCTATTTGGTTTTAAGAGCGTTCATTACCGAATTTTTATCGGATGAAACCGCTACGTATTGGTATTTCGTATATCGTGGTGCTTTTCATGGTGAAAAGATTGTGATGGATGCCGCAAATCATCCCTTAAATTCTTTGTTAGGACATTGGATGTATCGCATTTTTGGAGATGTAAAAGGTTGGATCAGAATTTTTTCCGTCATCTCTTACCTTTTCTATGCATGGGCAAGTTATCAGTTAATGAAAGAATTCACGAAGAGAAGCGTCCGTTATTTAGGATTTCTGGCCTTGAATTGTATTCCCTATATGCTCGAGTATTTTGCCTATTCAAGAGGTTATGGATTATCCTTGGGATTTTTCTTGGTTGCTGTCTATCATGCGATAAAACTTTCGAAAGCATTAAAAATCAAGCACCTATTATTGGCCTATTTATTTATTGGTATTGCTTTCGCAGCAAATCTTACGCTGTCGAATACGGTTCTTTTATTTATCGGATTGGGTGTCCTGATCCAATGGATTAACCGTAAAAGCTTATCGTTAAAACATCACCTACTTTTTATCCTGGCTCATGTTACTTTAATGGTATACATGTTGCCTTTTATTGATTTCGCACTGCGTTTAAAAGAGGCAGGTGCTTTGTATTATTCTTCGCTGGATGGTATTTGGGATATGACGGGTAAAACCTTAAGTCGCTATGTGTTCTTTCTCGATCATGATGCTTGGATGTATGCCTATATTGCGATATTCCTCGCATTCGTTTACTTGTTATTCAGAAGATTTTCTTTTAAAAATCTACACGAATGGATAGCCAAACCGATCTTCACCTTCAACTTTCTTTTCTTTGGGAATATCGTTGCAGCAGTGTTATTAGCGCTTATATTAAAGGTGAATTATCCAGAAGATCGAACCGGAATGTATTTGATTCCATTGTTCATCTATTTATTCATCCACTTATTAAATAAGATCAAATATAGCGAATGGATCTTGGTGTTTTTCCCTATTTCCTTACTTTCAAATTTGAGTTTGCATTCATCGGTTTTTACACCAGAGGAGCGATTGACGGAACAACTTTATCGAGAAATTATTCAAGAAGTGGATGAGGAAGAAACCGTTGCTATCTATAAAACCATGTTTGCGAATTGGCACTACCAAAGTTCACATTTCGCGAAGAAAACTTCCGTGGCTCAAACCAATATGGATCACACGAACCTAGTCGATATTTTTGTGACAATTGATGATGTTCAAGAAAATGACACCCTCAAAAATGAACATTTAACTAAAAATTATCGAAGAATATTACATAATTCGAACTCAGGTCATTCTGTCTACCGTAGGATCAAAAAAGCACAAG
>JALRIV010000143.1 GCA_023255275.1 Crocinitomicaceae bacterium
CCTGTTGAAAAAGTAGAGGTAATCCCAAGTGGATCATTAACATTGGATTTAGCATTGGGAGTGCAAGGATATCCAAAAGGACGCGTAGTGGAGATTTACGGTCCGGAATCCTCTGGAAAAACGACATTGGCAATTCACGCCATTGCAGAGGTGCAAAAACAAGGTGGAATTGCTGCGTTCATAGATGCAGAGCATGCTTTTGATCAATTCTATGCACAAAAATTAGGTGTAGATGTAGGAAATTTATTGATTTCCCAACCCGATAATGGTGAACAAGCTTTAGAAATTGCCGATAACTTAATTCGATCGGGCGCAATTGATTTAATTGTGGTGGATTCAGTGGCTGCATTAACACCTAAAGCAGAAATTGAAGGAGAAATGGGTGATTCTCAAATGGGATTACAAGCACGATTAATGTCGAAAGCATTGAGAAAGTTAACCTCTTCCATAAATAAAGCAGGATGTTGTTGTATATTCATCAACCAATTAAGAGATAAAATTGGTGTGATGTTTGGAAATCCAGAAACAACTACCGGTGGAAACGCCTTAAAATTTTACTCTTCTATTCGATTAGATATTCGTCGAGCTAGCCAAATTAAAGATGGTGAAGACGTTCTTGGAAACCGTGTGAAAGTAAAAGTAGTGAAAAATAAAGTCGCTCCTCCTTTCCGAAAAGCTGAATTTGACATCATGTATGGAGAAGGAATTTCAAAAATTGGTGAGGTTATTGACTTAGGAGTTGAATTGAACATCATCAAAAAAAGTGGTTCTTGGTTTTCTTATGGAGAAACAAAACTTGGCCAAGGTCGAGATGCAGTTAAATCCATTCTAAATGATAACCCAGAATTAATGGAAGAATTAGAAACACGTATTAAAAATGCTCTTGTAGGGAAAGACCTCCCAACACTTGAACTACAAGATTAGCTGCATATCGTAAAATGAACAGCGCTTCGGCGCTGTTTTTTTTTGCTTATCTTTATCGCCATGAAAAGAAAAAAAGCGATTGTTTCTGTTTCTAATGATTTATTCACCGATCAGAGGGTGCATAAAGTTTGCATGTTTTTAGTGGAACATGACTTTGAGGTAACGCTTTTAGGAAGATTTAGGAAGCACAGCCAACCGATTGAAAATCGCCCCTATCAAACCAAACGCTTCAAACTTATAGCCGACAAAGGTGCTTTATTTTATGCAGCTTTGAATCTTCGACTTTTCCTCTATCTGTTAACACACAAAGCAGATGTCCTTGTGTCAAATGACCTCGATACGCTTTTGGCCAATTATGCAGCATCTAAATTTAAGGGAAGTACAAAATTAGTTTACGATTCGCACGAAATGTTCACGGAAGTTCCTGAATTACAAAACCGTAAAACCGTCAGAAATATTTGGAAAGGTATTGAAGCTTGGATACTGCCTCGCATTAAATACCGATACACCGTCAATGAGTCGATTGCAAACTACTATCAAAATTTGTATCATTTGAAGTTTCATGTGGTTCGAAATGTAGCACCCAAGTGGAACCCAAGCGACATTGCTTCAAAAGCTGCCTTGGGAATTCCAGAACATAAATTTATTGTCATCTTACAAGGTGCAGGCATCAATGTAGATCGAGGAGCAGAGGAAGCGATCGAAGCGATAACAAAAATTCAAGATACCGTATTACTCATTGTTGGAGATGGTGATGTTATTCCAGATTTGAAAGAAAAGGTCAAAGCAAATGGCTACGAAGATCAAGTCTATTTTTTTGGCAAACGTCCTTACCAAGAAATGATGCAATATACCCATCACGCAGATCTGGGACTTTCCTTTGATAAACCGAACAATCCCAACTATATCAATTCTTTGCCGAATAAAATCTTTGATTACATCCATGCTCAAACGCCAATCATCAGCTCAAACATCAAAGAAATTCGCCACATTATTGAAACCTATCAAGTGGGAGAAATCGTGGAAGAACATTCGATCGAAAATTTAAAAACGGTGCTTGAAAAGCTCAAAAATAATCCAAGTTATCTAGAGCAATTGAAAAACAATTGTGCAAGTGCAGCAAATGCACTATCTTGGGAAAACGAATTAGAACAATTAAAAAAAATCTATGAAGTTTAACTATTTGATGTTTTGCTTGATTGCATTTTCAAGTTACGCGCAGGAAAAAGACACCTGGTTTACCACCTTTCAAATCATGGGGAAATCTTTCCAAATGCAAATGGATATCGAAGGAGAAAAAATCTATTTAACCGATGTGTTAGACCATACTTTTGAAAATAAATTAATTGAAACCGAACTATTGACCGCTGACTCCATTGCGTTTAGCTGGAAACAAATCGGATTAAAATACAGAGGTAACATTAAAGCCGATCAACAACGCATTCAAGGACAAATGACTCAAGGCATTACGTGGGAGGCAGAGTTTACGAAAAAATTACAAGACATTAAAAAAATTAAACGTCCACAAACCGATCATTTAACTTGTGAAGGCGAAAGGATTGACACCTTAATTCCAGGGGAGAAAATAAAATTGGGCGCAAGCTTGTATTTGCCTAAAAATTTCTCCTCCAAAACCAAAATTGCGGTAATGATTTCTGGTTCAGGACCACAAGATCGTAATGAAGAAATTTTAGGTCACAAGCCATTTCTTTTCATCAGTCATTATTTAACCTCTAATGATATTGCCGTTTTATGTTTCGATGATCGCGGAGTCAAGAAAAGCACAGGTTCTTATGCAACAGCTAGCATGGAGGATTTTACGAATGACGTGCTGGCTTGCGTCAAATTTCTAAAGCGCTTTAAACGCACCAAGAAAAATGAAATCGGTCTCATTGGACATTCAGAAGGCGGTATGTTAGCGATGATGGCAACCAAAAAACAAAAAGATATTTCATTTTTGATTTTCCTTGCATCGGTAGGTACTTCTGGTAAAGAGGTGCTCTTAGATCAACAATTCGAAATACCCTTGAAAACGGGAAATGGAGAAGCGCTTTCTAGATGGAACCAAAATTTATTTCTGCATACCCTAGAAATCATCGAAAATCATACTACCGAAGCAAGTAAAGATTTAATCCATAAAATGATCGATTCCATGTTGTTGTTGTGCCCCGATAGCACGCTTAAATCTAATGCATTGAGTTATAAAACCTCCATCAATAACCTCTTGAACAATTCATGGGGAAGATCATTTATTCAATTTGAAACGAAGGACTACCTACCCTATTTTAGAAATCCAGTTTTGGCCATTAACAATGAAAAGGATATTCAGGTCAATGCTGCGAAAAACCAAGTAGGATTTCAAAATAATCTCTCTAGTGAATCAAAAGATAAATCCAAATGTATCATTCAACCAGGATTAAATCATCTTTTTCAAAACTGCATCACTTGTGATATTCAAGAATATGGAGAGTTAGAGGAAACATTCGACGTAAACACGTTAAAAATTATGGTCGATTGGATAAAGCAACTTAATTGATTCCCAAAAATTTTAAATTAGACTCCCAAATTTTTAAAAAAAAGGGTTCGTTCACGATACCACCCATTTCTAAACATATCCGTTAACTAAAAATCTTTTCCAATACAATAAAACACGTCCGGTTTGCCTTTATGGCTGAAGGTAATTTCATATTGTACCTGATGTGGTTTTTGAAAATCCGATTCAACATAAGGGGCGACAAGATAAGCATCATTAAAAAACAGTAAAAGGTATATCACTAAGTTACAACAATTCAGAAAATAATTTTTTCATGAATTATGGTAAAAGTAAAAAATATGCTTTGAATTTGTTAAGGGCGTAAGTAACGTACATGATAAGTGGTTCTATAAAATGAAAAACCCAGACTAATTAGCCTGGGTTTTCTTTGTAGCGAGGATCAGTCAGTTGACTGACAAGCACTTTTCTCGAACGTGCGTCCGTCAGCTGACGGATAGGAAGACCGCGCTCTTAAAATTTGTTGTAAAAAAAAAATAGTTTCAGTAAAAACTGAAACTATCCTCTGTGTGGCGAGAG
>JALRIV010000144.1 GCA_023255275.1 Crocinitomicaceae bacterium
ATTGAAAAAGATCAATTGACATGGCCAAATCACGTAAGTGACCTTCAAGCATGGTCTTCGAAAGTTGCGGCTCTTTACGGTGTAAGAGGTATTCCATTTACGGTGCTTATCGATCGAGACGGTACCATTCTAGGGACCAATCTTAGAGGACAGGACTTAGCGAATAAACTGGCTGAACTATTCGGAAAATAATGCACTTAGAACCGGGTAAAAAAATATATTTCGCATCAGACTTTCACCTTGGCGCTCCAAATGATCAAAAGAGTGCTGAACGTGAGAAGCGGATCATTGCATGGTTGGATTACATCGAACCTACCGCACAAGAAATTTATTTGGTTGGGGATATCTTTGATTTTTGGTTTGAATACAAACGAGCTATTCCGAAAGGATTTGTACGTTTACAAGGAAAAATTGCGCAATTAACCGACAAAGGAATTCCAGTACATTTGTTCACTGGAAACCACGACATGTGGATTTTTGATTATATACCCAAAGAATTAGGTGTAAAATTATATCGGGAACCTCAGCGCATTAAGGTTAATGATTTAGATATTCTCATCGGTCACGGTGATGGTCTTGGACCAGGTGATCGAAATTACAAATTGCTAAAAAAAGTATTCAACAATCCATTATGCCAATGGGCTTTCGAGCGATTACACCCTAATTTCGGAATTTGGTTAGCTGATTTATCCAGTAAGAAAAGTCGTGCTTCTGGAGAAGGTAAAGACGAAGTTTTCCATGGAAAAAAAGACGAATGGTTGTATCTATACGCTGCGCAACAACAATTGATTCAGCCCATTGATTATTATCTATTTGGTCACAGACACCTACCCTTAACGATGTCGCTGCCAGAAAAAGGAACGTATATCAATCTGGGTGAATGGCTAAAATACGACACGTTTGCCATCTTAGAAAACAATACGATTCAATTGTACCAATGGAAAGAAAATCAAATTATTCCATTTGAGGAGAATTGCTATTAAATAGCGTTAATTAAGATCTCTGAAAAGCAGTCGGTTAGTACTCGTCACCAAAGAAGGAGATACAAGGAAAAGAAGGTGTTGCAAGAAGAAATAAACTTAATTTTCCCTGAGTTTCACGAAAAAAAAGGAAGTAGTTACATACCTGGCATTCCGCCTTTCATTCCTTTTAATTGCTTCATCATACCCATCATGTTTTTAGGGTTTGACATCATTTTCATCATTTTCTTCGTATCCTCGAATTGCTTCATCAATTTATTCACTTCTTGAATCGAAGTTCCAGAACCAGCAGCTAAACGATTTTTACGCGCCACATTGATTAAATTTGGATTAGAACGTTCAGCAGGAGTCATCGATAGAATAATCGCTTCTACATGTTTAAACGCGTCGTCTTGAATGTCAACATCTTTCATCGCTTTACCCATGCCTGGAATCATCCCCATCAAATCCTTGACATTACCCATCTTTTTGATTTGTTGCAATTGTCCAAGGAAATCATTGAAATCAAATTGATCTTTCTGAATTTTTTTCTGAAGTTTACGAGCCTCTTCTT
The DNA here is from genome assembly GCA_023255275.1 of Crocinitomicaceae bacterium. Lineage (GTDB taxonomy): Bacteria > Bacteroidota > Bacteroidia > Flavobacteriales_D > Crocinitomicaceae > JALRIV01. Next base: position 1,534 of record JALRIV010000144.1, read on the forward strand.
CGTTAAATTGTTCTTGTGCACGTTCCACTAAGGATACAACGTCACCCATACCAAGAATACGGTCCGCCATACGAGAAGGATAGAATACATCAAGTGCATCCATTTTTTCTCCCGTTCCGACAAACTTAATTGGTTTTTCAACCACCGATTTAATAGAAAGAGACGCACCTCCTCGAGTATCCCCATCGAGTTTGGTTAAAACAACTCCATCGAAATTGATTTTTTCATTAAATGCTTTAGCCGTATTAACCGCATCTTGTCCTGTCATGGAATCGACCACGAACAAAGTTTCAGTCGGACGAATCGCTTCTTTTACGCGAGCAATTTCATCCATCATCAATTCATCAATAGCTAAACGACCGGCCGTATCGACAATAACGACATTGAACCCTTTCGCTTTTGCGTGTTGAACTGCTGCTTGTGCAATAGCTACAGGATCTTTTTCATCTTTATTCGAAAATACTTCAATTCCAAGTTGTTCTCCTAAAACGTGTAATTGATCAATGGCAGCAGGACGATAGACATCACAAGCTACTAAAAGAGGGTTTTTACCTTTCTTTGTTTTAAGGTAATTGGCTAATTTACCCGAAAAGGTAGTCTTACCAGAACCTTGAAGACCAGACATTAAGATAATTCCTGGATTTCCTTTAATATTGATTTCAGACTCATTGCCTCCCATCAATTCCACCAATTCCTCGTGACAAATTTTAATCATCAACTGTCCTGGTGAAACAGACTTCAGTACATCGCGTCCTAAAGCTTTTTCCTTAACGGTATTTGTAAAATCTTTCGCTGTTTTAAAGTTGACATCGGCATCTAACAATGCTCTTCTCACTTCTTTTAACGTTTCTGCAACATTAATCTCAGTAATCTGTCCATGACCTTTTAATACTTTAAACGCTCTTTCAAACTTATCCGTAAGATTTTCAAACATAATTTATTTTTTTTGCAAAATTAGTGATTTTATTCCAAATACGCTTTTAAAATCAACCTTTTTAATGAATAGAATCTGCTTCATTTTGATCCTCCATGGCCATCATTTCAGCAGGGGAATATTTTCTAATTTTAATATTGAACAAAGCAAAAATCATGGTCATTAACGGACTGATTAAGTTAAAAAAGCAGTACATCCAATATTCTCCCGTTGCGACCCCCAACACACTAGATTGAGCAGCTCCACAAGTATTCCAAGGAAACAAAACGGAAGTTACTGTACCGGAATCCTCAAGTGTACGACTCAAGTTTTCAGGCTTCAAACCACGTTCTCGAAAGGTTGGTGCATACATTCTTCCAGGAACTACAATGGCTAAATATTGATCCGATGCGGTTGCATTGAAGAAAATACAGGTAAAGGTGGTCGTCGAAATTAAAGCGAAGGTAGATTTCGCAAATTGAACAATTGAATGGGTAATCTTAGCCAGCATACCGGTAATTTCCATTGCGCCACCAAAGCACATCGCACAAACGATTAACCATACTGTATTCATCATTCCCTCCATCCCCTTGGTACTGATTAAAGCATTGATGTTCGCATTTCCTGTCTCAATCTGAGTGGACAAGGCCATAGCTTTCATCCCTGCAGTAAAAGCATCTTTCATATAAGATCCAGAATTCCCCGCAATCTCTTTAATGATGTTGGGTTGAAAAAAAACTGCAGCGAACACCCCTAAAACTGCCCCAATAAACAAAGCCGGTAATGCGTCAACCTTTTTCATAATCAGAAAAATAACAATACCTGGAACCACAAATAAAATTGGGGTAATATGAAATTTAGAAGTAATGGAAGTCTCTAAAACCTGTACCGCCTTCAAATCCATTTCATGACTATTAAAAAATCCTAAAATCAAAAATAAAATCAAGGTAAGCAGCATGGAAGGAATGGTTGTATACAACATATACCGAATATGGGTAAATAAATCAGTTCCAGCCATTGCGGGTGCTAAATTTGTGGTATCAGACATCGGTGAAAGTTTGTCGCCAAAATAAGCTCCCGAAATAATCGCTCCTGCAATAAGCGGTGCACTAATTCCCATTGTTACCCCGATTCCCAATAAAGCAACCCCAACAGTGGCTATGGTACTCCAAGAACTACCTGTCGCAAGGGATATAATTGCACTTACCAGACAAGCAGCGAATAAAAAAATGGTAGGATTTAAAATTTTCAACCCATAAAAAATCATCGTTGGAACAATCCCCGAAATCATCCAGGATCCAGCCAAAGCTCCAATGAGCAATAAAATCAAAATCGCAGGAAGCGCACTTTTAATACTCCCAATCATCCCGTTTTGAATGGTTTCCCATGAAAATTTAAGCCTCATCCCAAAAACGACTACTACTCCAGCGGCCAATAATAGTGCGATTTGATTCGGTCCATACGTGGCGCTGTCTCCGAAAAATTTCACATTGAGATACAGTAGTGCAACTAAAAAAAGAATTGGGATAATCGATATCGTTA
>JALRIV010000145.1 GCA_023255275.1 Crocinitomicaceae bacterium
ACCGAATTACAAACCGAATTAAGTCGTTTAGCCGAGAATTTAACCAAATTAACGGATCGTTTCTCCCCGCACTATTTGTATGCAGCGGTTTACCATTTACCAACCATGAATGAGGATTTAAGTTGGAGGGAAATGTATTTCATGCACAATGATTTGCGTGAAAAAATACGAAATTGGCAACTGATCGTTTTGCGTTTAAAAAGTGTTGAATTGAGTTTATCCTAATGAAATGCCCTTGAAAAGAGGGCATTTTTTTGACTTTTCAATTGGTATAGCAGCCTAAAAGTCTATTCACCCATCGAGGCGATTGCCTTCGCGTGATTATATCCTATCTTTCCTTTATATTTGTGAAATGAATTTCAAATTGGATAAGTCTTATAAATTATGCAGTCACAAAGTGATTGAGGCTGTTTTTGAAAAAAGACAGGGCGTTAAGCAGTATCCGATAGCGATGAATTATTTAGAAATCGCTTTACCGACGCAAAAATCCCTTCAATTTGTATTTTCAGTCCCTAAAAAACGCTTTAAAAGAGCAGTGGATCGCAACCGCATAAAACGTTTATTGCGAGAAGCCGTTCGACATACAAAATGGCCATTGGAAGAATTTTTAATGCAAAATCAACGACAAATTGCTATTTTTATCGTTTACCTGGCCTCAGAGGAAATGGATTATCAAACCCTTTTAACCAAAGTAGACCAATTATTTCAAAAATTAAAACACGAATTAGAAAAGAAAGAACCAAAACTATGAAAACAGGTATTTTTATTTTATTATTGCTTTTCATTGGTAGAAATGTTCAGGCACAAACCAATCATTTTGAAATTATTAAAAGCATGGAGTTGTTGGATCAAATCTACCAACATCTGGATATGTATTTCGTGGATGACCCCAAAACGGGTAAATTAACCAAGATTGGTATCGATGCCATTTTAAATGAACTGGATCCGTATACCGAGTATTACCATGAGGCCAATATTGAGGATTATCGATTAATGACCACCGGACAATACGGAGGAATTGGGGCTTTGATTCGTAAAATGGGCCCTGCGACTTTCATTGCTGAACCTTATGAGGGAAATCCTGCTGAAAAGGCCGGATTAAGAGCGGGAGATAAAATCATTTCTATAGATGGAAAATCCATGTTGAACAAAGCGTCTGATGAGGTGAGTTCTTCGTTGAAAGGTCCAAAAGGGACTTCCATCGATATCGAAATTGAGCGCAATGGTAAAAAGCAAGTCATCAAGGTAACGCGCGATGAAATTCAATTACCCAATGTACCCTATTCAGGTATTATCCAAGACCAAATCGGTTATATTAAACTCAACAGTTTTACCCAAACTGCTGGAGCAGATGTGAAAAAGGCACTTATTGATTTAAAGGCATCAGGTGCCAAATCTATTGTTTTAGACCTTCGTGGTAACGGAGGTGGATTGTTGATTGAAGCAATTAAAATTGTGAATTTATTTGTACCGAAAGGACAAACCGTGGTAACGACAAAAGGGCGCATCAAGGAGGAAAATCGAGTGTATCAAACCATGGAAGAACCCATCGATGTCCAAATTCCATTAACCGTTTTAATAGATGGAGGTTCTGCTTCTGCCTCTGAAATTGTGGCGGGAAGTATTCAAGATCTAGATCGAGGGGTTATTGTGGGTGAAACTTCCTTCGGGAAAGGATTGGTGCAAAGAACTTACGATTTGAAATACGGTTCAAAAGTGAAATTAACGATCGCTAAATATTACACACCATCGGGAAGATGTGTACAGCGTTTGGAATATTACGATAAGGCAGACGGTTCCAAACCGAAAGAAATTGCGGATTCATTGGTGAAGAAATTTCAAACTAAAAATGGTCGAGAAGTGATCGATGGTCGCGGTATTGAACCGGATGTAGTGGTGGATGTAAAAGACTTTAGTCGATTAACGGCCATGGTTTACGCCAACAACTTGATTTTTGATTTCGCTACGGAATATAAAAATGCACACCCAACCATTGCGGATGCAAAATCATTTACCCTTTCCGATGCTGACTACCAAGCGTTTAAAGAAAAGGCAATCAAAGATACCTTCAATTATTCCACTGCTTCTGAAGAAATATTAAAAAAAGTCATGGCTACTGCTGAAAAAGAAGGATTTTATGAAGATTCAAAAGCAGAATTTGATGCCCTGATGACTAAAGTGACGCCTTCAAAAGCCAGAGATTTGGAAAAATTTGCTCCAGAAATTAAAGATCTCATTGAAAATGAAATCGTTTCCCGCTACTATTACCAAAAAGGCAGGGCAGAAGATAGTTTCAAATCAGACTTGGTTCTTCAAAAGGCGTTTGAAATTCTGAATGATAAAAATAAGTGGCATACTATTTTGAAAAAATAAGCGTTTATCGCCTATGTTGAAACGTTTATTTGGTCAAGACATCCACCAAAAAGTACATCTTTTTGCCTTTTCCGCTATGGGAATGGGTTTAATCCTAAGCAAGGTGATTTTATCGCTATCCTTGATGTTGGCCTTATTAAATCTTTTACTGGAAGCCGATTTTAAGCAGTACGGGAAAAATATCCAATCCAATCGCATTTCTTGGGGTCTGTTTGCCTTTTTTGGCTTGCATTTAATCGCCCTAATTTGGACCGAAAATCTAGCATGGGCATTTGATGATTTAAGGGTGAAATTACCCCTTTTACTCGTTCCTTTAGTGTTAGCCGCTCAACCTATTCCACGTTCAAAATGGAAGTATGTATTGTGGCCTTTTGTGGTCGTGGTATTGCTGACAAGTCTAATCAATTTTGTCGTTTTTCAATTTAACTACCATGCGATAAGTTCAGATGATATTCGTTCGCTCTGTTTGTTTGGATCACATATACGGTATGCCTTATTGGTAGTCATGGCGATTGTTATCTTAGTAAAAGAATCTCCATTCTTGACCTTCAGAAACATGAAGGTTGTGATCGCTCTGTCCTTGATTTGGCTTGTGTTTTACACCTTTTACAGTCAGGTCATTTCTGGAATCACTGCCCTAGTCATTGTTTCAAGTTATTTTTTAGCCCAGTTGATTTGGAAAAAGTCGAAACGGATATTCGTTTTAGTAATTAGCTTTTTCACTGGTGCATTAATTGCATTCGCTTTTTACCTCTTTACACCGCCTAAAAGGATACCAATCGATTTTAACCAACTCCCAAAATACACCGCAAAAGGTAATACGTATAACCACGACTTAAATCCAATTTTTATCATTCGTGGCAATCCGTTTTACATCAATGTCTGCGAAAAGGAAATTACCGAAGAATGGGAAAGTCATTCTCGATTGACAATCATGGATTTGGATGCAAAGGGGCAACGCGTTAAAATCACGTTGTTGCGCTATTTGGATGCAGCAGGATTAACCAAAGATGCAGCGGGTATGAGTCGCTTGAAAGAAGAAGATTATCGTGCCATTGAATTGGGATTCACCGAGCCTAAAACACAGCAGTATTCATTTTTAAATCGATTGGAAGAGTTGAGATTTGAAATTCACGACCATTTAGATCCCAATGGTCATTCTTTATTGCAGCGCATTGAATATTGGAAAACGGCCATTCATTTGATTCAACACAATTGGCTTATCGGTGTGGGCACGGGAGATTTGGATGATGTTTTTCAAACTCAGTATGAAAAGGAAAATTCCGTCTTATGGCAAGAAAATCGCCACCGAGCGCATAATATGTACTTGACGGTTTGGATCACCTTCGGGATTTTTGGCTTGATGCTTTTTTTAGGCTTGTTGTTTCAATTCATTCGTTCTAACCTTCAACATGGCATGGCAATCGGGTTTATATTGATCAGCATGAGTTCTTTTTTAATGGAAGACACGCTTGAAACCCAAGTTGGAATTACCTTTTTTGCTTTTTTCTTTGCGTTATTTTCTT
>JALRIV010000146.1 GCA_023255275.1 Crocinitomicaceae bacterium
GCTGTCTTTTCGTTTCTTTGGAAGAAAATCGATTTCTGATTTTATAATAAAGTAGGTATTTTTTTAAGATCTGTTTAAGGAAGAATTTCATCTTGCAGCATTTTTTTGCCTAAAATTAAAATAAAAAATAGGAGTGAAAGTTATTTCTTCTTTGATTATCTTAGCATCATGCAAATACTTTTGACATTTGATTACGAGTTGTTTTTTGGCAAATCTTCTGGCACCATTGAAAATTGTATGATTTCGCCCACCAAAAAATTACTTCAAATTGCTCAAAAACACAAAATTCCATTATGTTTTTTTGTAGATATCGGCTATTATATCAAGCTAAAGGAATTCGAAACCAATTTTCCTGATTTATCGAAAGATCGTGAAGCTTTTGAGAAGCAAATTCAAGAAATGGTTGCTCTGGGTCATGATGTGCAATTGCACATTCACCCGCATTGGGAAAAAGCTGAATACCATAAACAGGGTTGGCAAATTCAAACTTCCCATTGTTATAAATTAGATGATTTCGAACAAGAAGAGGCAGAAAAAATCATCATCAAATATAAGGAGGCCTTAGACCTTTTAATCCAGCGTAAAACACATACTTTTAGGGCGGGTGGTTGGTGCATTCAACCTTTTAATCGATGGGAGAAAACTTTCCGTTCATTGGGTGTTAAAATCGATTCTTCAGTATTCCCAGGTGCTTACATTCAAAGTGACAACTATCAAGTTGATTTCCGAAATGCCCCGCAAAAGGATTACTATTTTTTTGAAAATGCCGTTGAAGAAGAAAACATACAAGGATCATTCTTAGAATTACCCATCAGTGAGTGGTATTATTCCCCGTTTTTCTATTGGCGACTTTATCTTTTGGGTAAATTATTTCCTTCGAAACACAAGATGATGGGAGACGGCAGTTTCATTTCTCAAGGAAGCAGGAAGTGGAATTCACTCACACGTTACACTTGGAATCACGCCAGTATAGACGGATATTTTACTGAAGCATTGAACCGTATTTTAAAACATAAAATCAAAAAAAAACATACCTACTTTAATTTGATCGGACACCCTAAAGGAATGACGAAATATTCCTTAAAGAAATTGGATTTGTTCATAGAAAAAAATAAAAAAAATCACTCCTTTATTACCTTTGATCATGTCTTGGAAAATCATTTTTAAAGCAGAAATTGATCATCAAAAGTGGAATGATTTGGTGAACCAATCTCAGGAGGCGGATATTTTTTGTGCGCTTAACTATGTGGAAACGGTTGCCGAAAACTTTGCACTTGTCACCAATGAACAATACAACGGAGGTATGCTTATAGCCTTTAAAAAGAAGTTTGGTGTAAAAACCCTTTATACTCCGAAATTTTTACGGTACCAAAAATGGATTGGTGAACGTCCTGAAAATTGGGATACTATAGATCGACTTTTAAAGACTGAATTCCAAGAAGCACAGGTGCATTTTAGTGAAGCCTATCTGAATAATGATAACGAGCGAAATCCCTATCAAACCTTGAGCAGGGATGAATTACAACTGAATACACAGGCAAAAAGAATGCTCAAAAAATGGACGCTGGAAGGCTATGAAATAAAAAATTGTACTTCAAACAAAACCACGCAAGATTTACTCAAAATCATTTCTTCAGAATTAACCCAAAAAGCCAATGCATGGGAAAAAGGCTCGACAGAACAACTTTCTCAATTGGTTTCGTCTTTAGCTTTAAACCATCAATTAACGGTAACCGGACTTTTCAAAGGTGAAATTCTTGTCGGAGGCTTATTTCTGATGCAAACAGGAACAACGACCACCTTTTTGAAAGGAACCGTCGAGGGGCCTGAAAAAGAGCAAGGTGGGATGTATTTTTTAATGTTACACGCCATCAAGGAGGCTCATCGAATGGATAAGAATTTTGACTTTGGAGGCTCAAAAGTGGCCGGAGTTAAGAGATTTAATTGTAATTTTGGAGCAAAAGATCAATATTATTATGTTTATCATTGGCATCAAGCTCCTTTTTGGTTCCAAGGGTTGCGAAAATTGAATAAATGGCTGAAAAAATAATCATATTAACAGGTGCCTCCGGAGGATTAGGGACTGAATTGTTACATTATTTTCATTCAAAACCGGAATTTCGGGTCGTTGCTTTATACCACCACCATCCCATTCAAAACTATGATGGACTTTCCTATCAGCTTGATCTCAGCAATTTAAGCGAAATTGAGCAATTCAAAAACTGGTTTTTAAACCAATTCACAGAAGTTTTTGCCGTAATCCATGCTGCAGGTATTTCTGAGAGTGCAAGTGCACTGAAAACAAATGCTTCTTCATGGAGAAACACCTTTGCTATCAATACCGACGCGCCCTTTTTTCTTACGCAACAATTTTTACCACATCTCGCAAATGAAGGTGGTAGTAGAATTATTTTCTTGTCGTCCGTGGTAGCCCAAACAGGTGTGTTTGGTACTTCAGCCTATGCAGCATCGAAAGCCGCATTATTCGGCCTTACCAAAACCTTGTCTAAAGAATTAGCAAAACACAAACATACCGTAAACACTTTAGCCTTAGGCTACTTTGACGCAGGTATGATCAGCGACGTTCCAGAGGATATGAAAAGCGCGATTATCGATCAAATTCCTATGAAATCGCTAGGTGATCCTTTAGTTATTGCGGAATACATTCAATTCCTCATGAGTGAGCGAGCGAACTACATCACAGGACAAATATTATCAATCAACGGAGGTTTATACGCATGAATATTTTTAATCTTAATATCCTAACCTTAAAAAGTAGGACACCTCGGTGGATCATCATATTATTGGATGTATTTCTTTCGTTGTTTTCGCTTTTTGCAGCCTATATCATCCGATTTGATCTAAAAGCAGATCAGCAACTGATAATGGATGAGTGGAATATTTTAAAATGGTCTTTGCCTGCTTTTATTTTGGTGAGATGGGTGATTTTTTACCTGTTTAAAGTTCATTCAGGTCTGGTTCGTTATACTTCTTACAATGATTTAAGTCGCATTTTCACGGCTGTAACCCTCTCCTCATTGATTTATTTTTTGTTGGGAATGGTTCGCTATCATTTTATGGATGAACATTACCTATTTCCAACTTCCGTGTTGATCATGGATTATTTCATTTGTTTATTCTTTATCATTGGAGTGCGATTTACCATTAAGTTGTGGTATTTAGAAACCATCAAAGTAAATACTGTCACTGAAAAAGTACTCATTTATGGTGCAGGTACAACCGGGGCGATTACGCAGAAAACCATCAGTAATGATGCTGAAATCAAATATGAAATTGTTGGTTTCTTGGATGACGACCTCAAATTAGAACATACTCGCCGTGAGGGAACCAAAATCTATCATGCCAGCAAACTGAAAGAATTAATTGAAAAGGAAGGAGTTACCTTGTTGATTGTAGCTGTACAGAAGCCAAATGAAGACCAACTCAACGAAATTGTCAATATTTGTTTAGAACATCAAGTAAAAGTGCAGAAGGCGCCTTCCTTCAAGAGCTGGATCAATGGTGAATTTTCATCCAAACAAATCACCAAAATTAATATCGAAGATTTATTAGGTAGAAAGGCGATTGTGTTAGACGAAGAGAAAACAGCCCAAGAATTAAAAAATAAAACCATTCTGGTGACTGGAGCTGCAGGTTCCATTGGATCGGGAATGGTACTTCAAATTGCCAAGTACGCACCTAAAAAAATCATCTTATTAGATCAAGCAGAATCACCTATGTATGATTTTCAACAGGAGCTGAATAATCAATTTCCTAATTTATCGTTTGAGGTGGTGATTGCAGATATTCGATCGATGCAACGTATGACTAAGGTATTTAAACACTATCAGCCCGAATTTGTTTTTCACGCTGCGGCCTATAA
>JALRIV010000147.1 GCA_023255275.1 Crocinitomicaceae bacterium
ATATCAAGTGAATGCTCCTTCCTATGGGGCGGAAATTCTTCAACAAGTAAATTATACATGGTCAAAAAAAGTCGAATTATATGTCCGATACCGTTTCCAAAACAAACAATTGAATAGTCGACAATTGGAAACAAGCATTAAAGAACTGGAAGATGTGGTACAACAAAATATTCGCGTTCATTTTCAGTATCAAATTAGTGATGCTGTTCAATTGCGCACGAGAGTTGAAGGAATGACTTCTTTTCGCCCCAGCAATCAACGAGAATTTGGGAGCTTGATTTTTCAAGATGTTATCTTTAAATCGAAGAAATTCCCCGTTGATTTTACCTTACGTTATGCATTTTTTGATACGGACAGCTACGACAGTCGAATTTATGCTTTTGAATCCAACATGCCTACCGTATTTGGCGTTCCAGCTTATTACGGAAAAGGTAGCCGATTTTATGCACTGGTTCGCTACCAATTAAAACGACATATTGATCTTTGGCTTCGTTACGGGGTAACGCAATTTGAACAGGTAAAAACGATCAGTTCAGGAGCTGAGCAAATCAAAGGAAATCGCAGATCTGATATCCACGTACAAATTCGAATTCAGATTTAGTATTCAATATCTAAATTGAAGACATCCTTTAAGGTTTGTAAATTAGGTTGTTTTTTAGCAATCGCTGCAAACTTGTCTTTACCAGAAATGAGTATTTTTTCTTGATCTTCTGCTTTAGTCATTTCCATCTCAATTTGGAAATGGTAATTCTTTATGTTTTCTCGAATATAATTGATCATCGACTGCAAATGCGGTTGGATGTAATCTTTCTGAACTTCATTATCCACTTGTAAAATGAACAAGTCCTCTGATCTTAATATAGGATCTCTTTTTACTAAAGCATGATACATGGTTTCCAATCCATTCTCTCGTGCTTTAAAAGCGAATTGCCGCCAAAGCATTTTAACCGCATCGATTTCATACCGTTCAGCAGGCTTATCCTCAAGATGGTGGGAGCTTTGTCCATCTGTTGGTTCTGATTGACGCATCATTTCCTTAATAGATAAACCATTTGATCTTAATGTTCCAGTCGGTGCTGTTAAGATAGCACTTTTTTCTTCCTTAGGAGGAGCGATTTTTACAGGAGCAACGGCAGCAGGTTTCGCAGCTACTTTTTCTCTTAACGATTGATTTGGAAAAGGAATGAACGGAATTCTACCCGTTAGGCATTTTTTTTTTCATCCGTTTCAGACAGAGAACACAATTGAATGAGGGTCAATTCGACTAAAAGTCGTGTGTTTTTTGCGGATTTATAATCCACATCTGCCTTGGAAATGATGGAAATAGCTGTTAATAAATGATTGTCCGGAATTTGTTTTGCTTGTTCCACGTAACGTTGTTCGGTGGCTGCACCTAATTCTAAAAGGGAAGCCGTACGAATATCTTTAGCAATCAATAAATTTCTTAAATGTTCGGATAAACCGAGTAGAAAATGATGTAAATCGAAGCCTTTTTCGTAGATGTCATTCAATAACAACAAACAAGTAGGTACTTCTCCTTTTTGACTCGCTTCGATGATTTTGAAAAAATATTCATAATCAAGAATGTTTAAATTCTCTACCACCGATTTATAAGTGAGCGAATTTCCTACAAAAGTAACCACTTGGTCGAAAATGGATAAAGCGTCACGCATGGCACCGTCTGCCTTTTGCGCAATCAAAAACAAGGCTTCTGGATCTGCAGATATTCCTTCTTGCGTAGCAACGAATGTAAGCTGTTCTGCGATATCGTTTGGTGTGATTCGTTTAAAATCAAAAATTTGACAACGCGATAAGATCGTCGGTATAATTTTGTGCTTTTCAGTGGTTGCTAGGATGAAAATAGCATGTTTAGGAGGTTCTTCAAGCGTTTTTAAAAAGGCATTGAAGGCACTTTGAGACAACATGTGCACCTCATCCACGATGTACACTTTAAAATCTCCCAGTTGAGGAGCAATGGAAACTTGATGTATTAATTCGCGAATATCATCTACGCTATTGTTTGATGCCGCATCAAGTTCGTACACATTTAACGAAGCGTTGTCATTAAAAGATTTACAAGATTCACATGCATTACATGCTTCAATAGCTTCAGAACGAGAAGTACAATTGATGGTTTTTGCTAAAATACGCGCAGTGGTCGTTTTTCCTACACCTCTTGTCCCGCAAAATAAAAATGCTTGCGCTAAATGATCGTTTTTAATAGCATTTTTTAAAGTTGATGTAATTGATTTCTGTCCCACAACGGTATCAAACGTTTGCGGTCTGTATTTTCTTGCAGAAACAATATAATCACTCATGAAAACAAATTTACACGTTTTGATTTATTTATCCCTAACAAATTGAAATACTTTTATCAACAAAATGGATTGTTTGGTGGAAAAAATCAATTTTTAATGAATGCATGCCAGTTACCTGCAATCTTGAGGAAATAATAGCCTGCTGCTAATTCATTTAAATCCAATACGAGAATTGAATCATGCTCAAGGTATTCAAAAGGTATAGTCACTTCTTTCCCAATGCCATTCAAAAGTTTGAAATCAAAAGGTTCATTTTTTAAATGCACGTACACGAATCGGTCACTTGGATTAGGGAAGATCAAGGGATTGTCGCTTCCTTCCATATGAATTACTTCTGAATAGGTGGTTGAGCCGTTGAAATCAGTTTGTTTTAATCGGTAGTAATTGGTGTTGGGAAAAGGATGGGTGTCAATGAATTGATAGTGTAGGATTTCCGACGAATTCCCCGCTCCCGTTTGCGTGTCAATGACCGTCCACTGCTGATTGTTCATCGATTTTTCCAATTCAAAATAGGCATTGTTTCGCTCAGATTCCGTTGTCCATTGGATACGAATTTGATGATGTTCAAGTACTTCAGCGCTAAAACTAGTCAATTCGATTGGTAAGGAAATTTGATTGTAATCAGCAATTAATGCAGCCATAAATGGAGTGGCACAATTGCAGGATTTCATATTAATCGTACCCGTTGGTCCTCCTTCTACGTATGCATAATTTAGTCCTCCTAAAGGGTTTGGAGAATAAACCGAATTGGTTCGGCGGATTCCAAGACGCGTGACCACGGTGTAAAAATTAGTCGGCTGTTTGATGAGGAAATACTTCGAACCGATTCCAGTGATGGTTAAATCAGCAGTGGCAGGTTGAGTAACGTTAAGCCAAGGTAAGTTCCCAGAGGCTTGTCGTGGTCCGACCGTATTATTAGCTGTAGTATTATTGACAAAAGCAAAGGCAAGAATCACTTGATCAACAGGAATCTCTACCAGATAACCTTCCGCATTGGTGTTTTCGTATATTTCTGTATAATTTCCGGTAAAAGAGGGGCCAAAAGTATTGTTGGTAACGATTTCACCCACTGGAGCACCAATAGCATTTATGCCATTCAAATTTGAAATACAGAGGAATTGACTTGCTGTAATTTCGATCATTTGATTGCTAACTGCACTGTTGTAGTTGCTTAATTGCGTTCCGGAAAGACAAGATGAGATTTGAGCAGGAGTTTGGGAAAATCCTTTAAAACCAATTATTAAGGCTATTAAAAAAAATCGCATCGTTTTTTAATCAAACTTACACGTTTGGATCATGCATTTTCAAGGATGTGTTGGTGAAAGGAATCATTTTACGAAATAAGACCTATTTGAGCGTACGTGTTTTTATGTGTGAAGGGGGGGCAATGTTCGAATAAACAAAAAAAAGGAAAGCTTTTGCTTTCCTTTTCATTTTGTGGTGCCTCCAGGAATCGAACCAGGGACACAAGGATTTTCAGTCCTTTGCTCTACCAACTGAGCTAAGGTACCATGGATAAAA
>JALRIV010000148.1 GCA_023255275.1 Crocinitomicaceae bacterium
AAAATTCATCCCAATTGATGTCGCTGTGACTGTATTTCCCATCCGCTTCCAACTTAACAGCAGGATCAGGTACAGTTAGTCCAATAAACGTGGCTTGTGGAATCGTTTTTTGAATGAATTTTTCACGAAGTGCATCATTGCTTTCGCGCTTTATTTTCCATTTCATAGATTGACTGCTGTGCATCGAATCACTATCGTGTGGACCAAACATCATTAAAGCTGGCCACCACCAACGATTCATTGCATCCTGTGCCATTTTTCGTTGATCTTCAGTGCCGTTCATCATGCGAACCATGATTTCATACCCTTGACGTTGGTGAAAAGATTCCTCTTTGCAAATTCGAACCATCGCACGAGCATAAGGACCGTAACTGGTTTTTTGAAGCGAGACTTGATTGGTGATGGCTGCACCATCAACTAACCAACCAATTGCACCAATGTCAGCCCAATTTAAGGTAGGGTAATTAAATACGGAGGCATATTTTGCCTTCCCAGCGTGCAAGGCTTCAATGAATTGATCTCGACTAACACCCAATGTTTCAGCTGCTGAATAAAGGTATAATCCATGTCCTCCTTCATCTTGAATTTTAGCCAATAATATTTTTTTTGCGCGTATACTAGGAGTTCTAGAAAGCCAATTACCTTCAGGTTGCATGCCGATGACCTCAGAATGGGCGTGTTGTGAGATTTGTCGAATTAAATTCTGGCGATACGCTTCTGGCATCCAATCTCTTGGTTCGATTTTTTCTTCTCGTTCAATTTTTCCTTCAAAAATCTCAAGAAGTTCTTGTTCTGTTTTGACTTGTTCTTTTATCATAGAAGTTTTGTTATCGTTATATGCAATTAAAAAATTGTCTAACAAAGTAACAAAAGAGGAAAGCTATAAAATATGACTGATAAAACTAAAAAAACTGATAATTGTCATTATTTGATTTATGTAACTCTTGCTACATTTACATTTGGTTAAAATCGTATTTTTGTCCTAAATTTTAGATCTTATGTCAGCATTCACCGAAAAATTAAAAAGCATCATTAAATTTAAATGTCCGCGTTGCCACGAAGGAGATTTTTTCACCCATAAAACGTACGATTTAAAACATACGGGAGATATTCATTTACATTGCAGTCATTGTGGTTTAAAATATGAAAAAGAGCCTGGGTTCTATTACGGCGCCATGTATGTTTCATATGCCTTAGGTGTGGCATTATTTGTCACTTTATGGGTTTCATTTAATTTATTTTTCGTTAATTTGAACGTGTGGATACAAATTGTAACAATTTCTTTTGCATCAATTGTATTAACACCTTACTTATTTGCCTTGTCCAAGATCATTTGGGCAAATATGTTTATCAAATACGATCCAAATGCAAGAAAGAGAAAAGAAGATTGAAGAAGCAATAGGTTATTTTTTGGAAGAAGAGTTAGTTGCTGAAATAAAAAAAATAGCTCAAATTCGTTCCGTAGAAAAGGGTGAAGTGATTGTAACCCCGGGAGAAAGTTTGCCTTTCATTCCAATTGTTATTAGCGGTAGTCTAAAGATTTCTCGTGAAAATGAAGATGGTGAGGAATTACTGATGTATTATATTGAAGGTGGAGATTCTTGTGCCATGTCGATGCAGTGTTGTGTGAGAAAAGTAGCCAGTGAAGTGAAAGCGACGGTTGTGGAAGATGGAGAATTACTCATGATCCCAACAGATTTTATTGAAAATTGGTTAGATCGCTACAAATCTTGGCGTAATTATGTTTTACAAAGTTACCATACTCGAATGATTGAGTTGATGGAAACCATTGATGAAATTGCATTTAAACGGTTGGATGAACGATTAATCAAATACCTTAAAGACCAAGCAAAATTACAAGGTTCTCTAGAAATTAAACATACGCATCAGCAAATTGCTGAAGATTTACATTCTTCTCGTGTGGTGATCTCAAGGTTATTGAAACAACTGGAAGTGAAAAAGGAGATTCAAATTAAACGCGGTGCAATTGTCATTGCTTCATTGTAAGGACCTAAATAAATCGAATCAATTCCGGCTTTCTTTTATCTTCATTGAAAACGGTCGATTTTAATTGATGGTCGGCAATGAATTCAATTTCAGGTATTACCCTCAAATTTTCTTTGCAACTTGTTCTAATTTTTTCGATCAAGTCTTCATTTCTGCTCTTTTCGGATAGTAAAATGGTTAATTGATGTTCTGTTGATTGGGTATTCACTTCAACTTGGTACAAACCTATTTCTTCAATGGAATTTAATGCAGCAAAAATACTGTTCGGGAAGAGGGTAGTTCCTTTAAATTTGATCATTTGATTCTTTCTTCCAACAATAGAACTTAGTCTAGTGGTATCTCTTCCGCAACTGCATTTGGCATAATATACGTGAGCTAAATCTCCGGTTTTAAAACGTACAAGCGGAGTACCTTCAACCCCTAAGGTAGTTACGACAATTTCTCCTAATTCGCCTTCTTGGGCATGCTTATCGTCCTCAAGTATGACTTCCAAGTAAATTAAATCTTCATTGGTATGGTAACCTTGATGCTGAGGACATTCTGTAAATGCAGTAGCCATTTCGGTAGACGCATAGGTTGAAAACAATGCTACGTTCCAGCGATCGGTAATTTTCTTGCCCAATTGATTTAATTCGAAATGAAGGTCTCGTATGGGTTCTCCAATACAAACAATAGCTTTTATCGATGTGTCGTTGAGGTTGATGTTTTTCGCTTCAGCGTATTCGATTAAACGAGGAATGAAGGAAGGTACGGCAATTAAATAAGTAGGGTGGTAGTTTAAGATTGCATTTAGCTGCATGTTAAGCACCCCAGGACCAACTCGAATCATACCTGCGTCCATTTTTTGCACACCCAAATAATAAGCTAATCCCGCCATGAACTGTTTATCGATGGTTGTCATCAATTGAAACACATCCTCTGAGGTTGCTCCAGTCAATTGTAACGAATCTGCTTCATTTTTAGCAAGTCGTTCAAGATCATGTTTACTCAAGTATAGGGTAACCGGTTTACCTGTTGTACCCGATGTCGTGACAAATTCTGCAATTTTTGATTTGGGAATGGCTCTGAAGGCTTCATTTTGTTCCGCAAACTGCTGTTTGGTGGTAAAGGGTATTTGAAAAAAATCGTTCGTAGCGATTGCATCTTGCCATGCTGTCCAATTTTGATAAAAGGGACTGTGTTGAGCGCAATAGCTTAGTGCTTTTTGAAGAGCTTCGGATTGATTTTTTTTGATTAGCATTTAATACGTACGATTTAATTTAAGTTCAATTTCCTTTTTAACTTGTTTGGAAGGTAAAACTTTCGTGAGGGCTTTTTGGTAATAGAAACCCGCCATTTGTTTTTGTTGTTTTTTCAAGAAGTAATCGCCTAACAATTCATAAGTGTGATAATACGAACCATTCTGGGAAATAAACACCTGAATTTCATCAGGAGTTAATGCAAGTGGTTTTCCAAAGGTGACGAATTTAAAAATTCGTTGTTTGGTTTTTTTGAAGGCTAAAAATTGTTGAAAAGCCTCGGTTTTGACAAAAGGGTCTTCTTCAATGCGGAACTGTGCATGATAGTTTTTAGGATTTTTAAAGAATTCACGAAGTTGATAACCTTTGAATGCGCCCAATTGAAAAGGAGGGGTGCTGATCCAAAAAATACAAGATTCCGGTTGCATGATCACACTGTGGTGAGCTATCAATTGATTTAAGGCTGCTGGATTTCCCATGCCCAATGTATCGTTTTTCTTCCCGTATTGATTCCTTAGTATAAAAGCGACATCGATGG
>JALRIV010000149.1 GCA_023255275.1 Crocinitomicaceae bacterium
AAATTTACGTGGTCGAACTTTGCTCTGCCATTTAAAGTATTGGGTAGCTTATGGAAAGCACGCTCCATCATGAAGGCTTTCAAACCTGATGTGGTCATTGGAGTCGGCGGCTATGCATCTGGACCTACCTTACAAATGGCTACTATGCTTGGTTTTCCAACCGTGATTCAAGAACAAAATTCATTTCCAGGAAAGACCAATAAAATTCTTGCTAAAAAAGTCAACAAAATTTGTGTTGCCTATGATCATTTAGAATCCTTTTTTCCTGCTGATAAAATCATTAAAACTGGAAATCCAGTGCGATCCACCTCGGTGGCAATTACGAATAAGCGAGAGGAAGCATTGGCTTTTTTCGGCCTAAAAGCGGATCGTAAAGTGATCTTGATTTTAGGAGGCAGTTTAGGGGCAAAAACCCTCAATCAAAGTGTATTGGATCAGTTGGAGCTTATTGAACAAGAGGAAGTACAGCTCATCTGGCAGTGTGGAAAATGGTATAAGGAAGCAATGGATGAAGCCATGAAGAATGCGCCTAATCCTGCTATTGTGTGTTTGGATTTCGTTGCTCGCATGGATTTGGCCTATGCCGCGGCAGATGTTATTATTTCCAGAGCTGGCGCAATGTCTGTTTCAGAGTTGAGTTTAGTTGCAAAACCTACGATATTGGTTCCTTCTCCGAATGTTTCAGAGGATCATCAAACAAAAAATGCGATGGCTTTGGTGAGCGCTGGAGCTGCGCTATTAGTCAAAGATGTGGAGGCTAGAAATACCTTGATCCAAACGGCTATTAGTTTGTTGAAAACTCCAGAAAACGCGCAACATCTGGCGCAATCGTTGGTAGCTTTTGGGAAGCCAAGAGCGACAGAAGAAATTGTTGATGTGATTGAATCGGTCTTATGAAAATCAAGTTAGATCATATCACCCATGTCTATTTTATTGGAATCGGAGGTATCGGTATGTCAGCCTTGGCAAGGTACTTTCATTCGATAGGTAAAAAAGTAAGTGGTTACGACAAAACACCATCTCCGCTTACCGATGAACTTCTTAAAGAGGGCATCGAAATTCATTTCCAAGATTTACAAGAAAAGGTTTTGGATTTGGGCTTAGACAAGGCGCATACCGTGGTGGTATATACTCCGGCTATTCCAAAAGATTTTCAAGAATTGGTGTACTTGCAACATCAAGATTATACGATCGTAAAACGCGCTGCAGTTTTAGGGTTGATTACTCAATTCTCGAAAGGATTAGGGGTGGCTGGCACGCATGGAAAAACGACTACAAGCACCCTGTTAGCGCATATTTTGCATCAATCTTCAGTGAAATGCAACGCCTTTTTAGGAGGTATTTCCTCTAATTTTGGTAGTAATTATTTAGTTGATACTTCTTCACCTTATACGGTTATTGAGGCGGATGAATTTGACCGCTCTTTTTTACAACTCAAGCCTTTTGCGTCAATCATCACCAATTGTGATCCTGATCATTTGGATATTTATGGTTCTAAAGAAGCATTTAAGTCAGGTTTTGAAGCATACGCACAACTCATTTCGAAAGATGGATTTGTGGTTCAAAAATATGGGCTTTCCATTCCTTCTCCATGTCGCTCCATTTCGTATGCGATTCATGAGGATCGAGCCGATGCTTTTGCTGAAAACTTAAGATTTCATCAAGGGGATTTCCTCATGGATATCCATTACCAAGGCGAAAAATACAGCGCAATCGAATTGGGTCTTCCTGGAATTCACAATGCAGAGAATGCACTGGCTTGTTTTGTCATGTGTTTAGAAATTGGAGTGCCTTTAGCCGAAATCAAGTCAGGGTTAAAAACATTTAAAGGCGTAAAAAGAAGGTATGAGGTAATCTTGAATACGCCTGAAAAAACGTATATAGACGATTATGCTCATCATCCTACAGAAATCAATGCGTTGGTGGATTCCCTTCAATTGCAATTTCCGAACAGAAGATTAGTAGGCGTATTTCAGCCGCATTTGTTTTCCAGGACTCAAGATTTTATGGATGATTTTGCGAAAGCCCTTAGTCGCTTTGACGAATTGATTTTGTTACCCATTTATCCAGCGCGAGAATTACCCATACCGCATGTGACCAGTGAAGTCTTACTTTCTAAGTGTACCTTGACGTCTAAAAAATGCGTTGCTTACGATGGTTTGTTGGATCATTTGGTACTGCATGAAAAAGATGTGTTAGTAACCATAGGAGCAGGTGATATCGATCGTTGGGTCCCAAAAATTAAAGCCAGTTTATGATGAAAAAATGGATGAATTATTTATTTTGGGTGTTACTGCTGGGAGGTATTATTGCTGTTTTTGTTTATGCCAATAAGCAACGTGCAAATTATCAAAATACAGATCCAAAAATCACCATTCACACCGACGGAGAACATGTTTTTATCACCAAAGAGGAATTGATCCTTTTCTTAAAGGAAAAGGGATTATTTCGTTTAGGTCAAAACTACAGCAGTACCCTTTTTAATGCCATCGAAAAAGTGTTGGTTGATCTTCCAGAAGTCAAATCAGTCAATGTTTATTCAAGTGTTAACGGAGCACTTTTTATCGATGTCACCTTACGAAACCCAATTGTTCATGTGTACAATCAATTCAACGAAAGTTTCTATTTAGATGAGGGTGGATATATTGTGCCTGCCAACTACTTACATCCAGCACGCGTCTTGGTGGCAAACGGCTATATCGAGGACCGAATTGCCTCTCCAAATGTCAACGAAATTATTAACAACGATTCTTTGAAAACTATTTATAAAATTGATAATTTGTTTCATATTTCCAAGTATGTTTGTAATGATCCCTTATTGCAACCTTTGATAGGTCAAGTTTATCGAAGGAAAAATGGTGATTTTGTGCTAGTACCCGTTGTAGGTGGACAGCAAATCATCTTTGGAAGTGCAAATACTGAAGAAGAGATCGAGGAAAAGTTTAAGAAGTTAAAGATATTTTACAAAGAAGGAATACCATACGAAGGTTGGAACACGTACAGCGAGATTAACCTGAAATATGCTAAACAAATTGTTTGTACAAAAAAAGAGTAATATGACGCAAATTGTAGTAGGATTAGACATTGGAACGACCAAAATTGCTTGTTTTGTAGGTGCGAAAAAAGATCACGGAAAGATTGAAATTTTATCCATGGGTAAAAGTGAATCGTTAGGTGTTACCCGTGGGATGGTTTCCAACATTGAAAAAACAGTTCAGTCTATCAAAGCTGCAGTGGAAGAAGCGCAACAAAGAGTGGAAGGAAATTTAGCCATTCGCGTGGTGAACGTGGGTATTGCAGGTCAGCATATCAAATCGCTTCAACATCGCGGAACACATACTCGATCTACGGTTGAAACTGAAATTTCTCAAAAAGATATCGATGCCTTGATTGAAGACATGTACAAATTAGTGATGCATCCTGGTGAACAAATCATTACGGTAATCCCTCAAGAGTACATCGTGGATTACGAAAAAGGGATTAAAGATCCAATTGGAATGAATGGGGTGCGTTTGGAAGCAAATTGTCATATCATCACCGGGAATGTCGCTGCTTGTTTGAACATCAATAAATGCGTCAATCGTGCAGGTTTAGAAGTGCAAAACATCAT
Source organism: Crocinitomicaceae bacterium (assembly GCA_023255275.1). Lineage (GTDB taxonomy): Bacteria > Bacteroidota > Bacteroidia > Flavobacteriales_D > Crocinitomicaceae > JALRIV01. Next base: position 3,611 of record JALRIV010000149.1, read on the forward strand.
ATTAGAGCCTATTGCTTCTGCTGAAGCTGTATTGAGTGAAGAAGAAAAAGAAGCAGGTGTGGTTTTAGTTGATATTGGTGGGGGAACTACTGATGTAGCTATTTTTCAAGAAGGATTGATTCGTCATACGGCAGTAATTCCT
>JALRIV010000014.1 GCA_023255275.1 Crocinitomicaceae bacterium
ATTTTTGATTATTTTTAATAGAAAAGCGGATTCATCTCCGCTTTTTTTATTTTTACTAAAACAAATTACAGTATGCTACAAAATTCTTGGAAAACTCTTATCATTGGGTTTGGATTATTTTCATTCCTAATCACCTTACTTTTTACCGGAGGAAAGGATTCCTTTTGGAATGCGATTGCACTCGGAGGACTCATGATTTTTTTCTGGATTTTTGAAGTTATTCCCATTTATTTAACCGCCTTATTTCCTGTAGTACTTGCCATCCCTTTGGGGGTGTTAGACAAATCACAATTGGCTGCAGCGTATGGAAATTCTTCTGTTTTTCTTTTTTTGGGTGGATTTGTACTTGCCTTGGGACTTGAAAAATGGAATGTGCATCAGCAAGTGGCCAAAAGAATCATTGCTGTAGTTGGAAAAAGTAAAAAAAGCATTTTACTGGGGTTTATTTTCAGTACTGGACTTTTAAGTATGTGGATTTCAAATACTGCAACAGCGCTCATGATGCTTCCCATGGCCCTAGCGATTATCGGTACCGAACACTCCAAAAAAAGTAAATTTCCGCTATTATTACTACTTTCTGTTGCCACCTCATCATCCATTGGCGGATTAGGCACATTAGTGGGTTCCCCTCCGAACGTGCAAATGGCCTCGATACTTCAATCGAATTTTGATATTTACATTTCCTTCTCTGAATGGATGAAAATGGGGATTCCACTCAGTATTTTATTATTGACGGCAAATTTTTTCTTGTTTAATTTTTTAATGGGAAAGGAACGTCACGAAAACATCCATGAATTTTCGATGGAAAAAGAAGCTTGGTCAAAGGAACAGTTGAAAGTCAGTGCAATTTTTGGAATTGTAGTAATACTATGGGTTTTCAAAGATTTAATTGGCGAATTATTAGGGGTGAAATATGGCGATGAAATGGTGGCCATTTTGGGTGCAATATTGCTTTTCGTTGTTCCTGTGAAGGGTAAAAAAAATCTTCTAGAATGGAAAGATACCGAAAAATTACCCTGGGGAATTTTGTTGCTTTTTGGTGGAGGACTTGCCTTAGCGCAAATTTTAGAAACAAACGGAATCATTACCGAAATATCAAATTCACTCCTTCAGTTCCAGAACTACCCTGTCTTTTGGATCATGTTTATTGTGGTCTTTATTGCCATATTTGCGACTGAGGTGCTATCCAATTTGGCATTGGTTACCGTTTTGATTCCCGTAGTTGCCAATTTTGCCATCTCAGCCGGCCTTCCGATCATTCCCATCACCATGGCATTGACCTTTGGTGCAAGTTGTGCCTTCATGCTTCCGATTGGAACACCACCCAATGCCATCGTATTCTCCTCGGGACATATCCACATGAATCAAATGGTTAAAATCGGTTTTCTACTCAACATCATCGCGCTACTGACAATCGTGTTGTATAATTGGTTACTTTTTTAGCAGAATATTGTAATTTCGCGGCATGATTAATTTAGAGCAGTTAGGCGTTTATTTGCCGCAAGGATACCTTTTCAAAAACATCAGTGTCCAAATAAATAAAGGAGATAAAATTGGATTGGTGGGAAAAAATGGTGCTGGAAAGTCTACCTTACTTAAATTAATTGCCGGTTGGGATTCGCCTTCAGAAGGAAAAATTCATCAATCCAAGGATGTGAGTGTTGGGTTCTTAACGCAGGACATAAAAATCGACACCCAAAAAACAGTTTTCAACTATTTAAAAGATTCAAACGAAAATCTTACAAAAATTAGACTTCGATTGGAGGTTATTAATCACGAATTAGTCACAAGAACTGATTACGAAGCCGATACCTATTTAAACTTGCTCACTGAATTAGATGAACTCAACCATCAATATACCATTTTAGAAGGATTTAGTTGGGAAGAAAAAATTGAAACAACCTTAAAAGGCCTAGGTTTCTCCGACGAAGAAATCCATCGTGACTTAAAAACGTTTTCTGGAGGCTGGAAAATGCGAGCAGAATTAGCAAAAATATTGGTCAATAAACCCGATGTTATTCTATTGGATGAGCCCACCAACCACTTGGACATTATCTCCATTGCTTGGTTAGAAAATTATTTGCAAAAATTTGAAGGTGCGGTCATAGTCATCTCCCATGACCGTTTATTCTTGGATAATGTCACCAAAAGAACATTGGAAATAAGTTCGGGGAAAATATTTGATTTTCCTTACCCCTATTCCAAATACAAACTAGTTCGAGAAGAGGAATTAGAACGATTAGAGGATGCGAAAAAACAGCAGGACAAAGACATCAAACATACCGAAGAATTAATCAATAAATTTCGTGCTAAAAAAAACAAAGCGGCTTTTGCTCAATCCTTGATTAAAAAATTAGATAAAACGGAACGTATAGAAGTTGAATCTAATGCGGTTGCACGCATGAAAATCACGTTCCCACTCAGTGTGCAACCCGGGAAATGGGTGTTGGAAATGCACAATATGGGAAAAAAGTACGACCAGAAAACCATATTTGAAAATATCAGTCTTACCGTTGGACGAGGTGAAAAGATTGCCCTACTTGGTCCAAATGGCGTTGGTAAATCCACTTTACTGAAACGCATCATGTCCGAAATTGACGGAGATGGAACAGTAAGTTATGGTCACAATGTCCAAATCACCTATTTCGCGCAAAATCAAGCGGAAGCATTAGATCCCAATAAAACCATTTACGAAACGGTGGATGAAGTCGCAAAAGGGGAAATCCGAAAAGATTTACGCAGTATTTTAGGAGCTTTTTTATTTACTGGTGAAGATGTCGATAAAAAAGTAGGAGTATTATCAGGCGGTGAGCGCACACGTTTGGCTTTATGTCAATTGTTACTAAGTCCATCTAACTTTTTAATTCTCGATGAGCCGACAAACCATTTAGACATTCAATCAAAAGAAGTACTTAAAGATGCTTTGAAACAATACGAAGGGACTTTCGTGGTAGTTTCTCACGATCGTGAATTTTTGCAAGATTTGACCAATCGAATCTGGGATATCGAAAATAAAACCTTGAAAATACACCATTTTGGTGTGCAAGAATATTTAGCGCGAAAAATGCAAATGGAAACTCCTAAAATGCAAAATCCAACGGTTGAAATTGTTCAAGAGAAGAAAGAAAAGTCGCGTTCCTTTGAAGAACAAAAGGATTGGAAAAAGAAGAAAAACAGCTTGCAAAATGGCTTAAAAAAACTAGAGGAAGAAATTGAGTCTTTAGAAAAAAAGATCACCCTTTTGGATCACGATATAGCCACACTTGATTATTCAGATGAAGCGCTTTCGCAAGCAAAACTGACCGAATACGAAACCAGCAAAAAAAGTCTTGACGAAAAACTAGCTTCTTGGGAGGATTTTGCCATGCAACTAATGGAACTGGAAGATTAATCAACGCACATAATCTTGCTTTTGCACTAAAATGTATTGATCGTTTTCTATTTTACGATAACCTTCATCGTAACAAAAATAGTAAATCTGACCTTTTTGCGTCGTATAAGTATTCGTGTAATAATGGAAATTAAACCCCTCTTCTGCCAAGGTAATGGCATCGACCGTACGTTTCCCTTCGGGATTCAAACTGCTCAAAATCCGTCTATTTTTCTTTAGAATATGATTGATTCTTCTGATGTAAGCGTTTGCATCTTCATTCAAACGGTTATTAAAGGTGTTTCGACAATGATCTGAACAAAATTTTTGATCTTTTCGTCCTCTCAAAACATCCTGACATTCCTTGCAAAATCGTGGTTCCATTTCTCGTAAATATGAGACAATGTTAACAATATTTAACAGCAAAAACAACCCTAGTAGCCACAATCTTTCTCATTTTTGCATATTCTATAAATGGTAATCCGATGACTGAACAGAATGAACAAGTAACCAGTGCTGCAGAACGATTAAGGTTGTTAAGTGAAAAAATAAAATTGGAAGTTTTAATCCTTGATCGCTTGAAGGAGGAGCTCTCAAAAGTAATCATAGGTCAAAAATACATGGTTGACCGCTTGTTAATTGCTTTACTTTCTGATGGGCATATCTTATTAGAAGGGGTTCCAGGACTTGCAAAAACACTTACGATAAAATCCTTAGCGGAAGCCATTGATGTTTCGTTTAGTCGTATTCAATTTACCCCAGATTTATTACCAGCCGATATTACCGGCACCATGATTTACCAGCAGAAAACAGAACAATTCAGTGTTAAAAAAGGACCTATTTTCTCCAATTTTGTCTTAGCAGACGAGATTAACCGAGCTCCTGCTAAAGTGCAGTCTGCTTTATTAGAAGCCATGCAGGAAAGACAAATTACCATCGGTGATGAAAGTTATGCCTTACCGAAACCCTTCTTGGTACTTGCTACTCAAAATCCGATTGAACAGGAAGGAACTTATCCATTACCAGAAGCTCAGGTGGATCGTTTTTTAATGAAAATTGTTTTAGGATATCCAAATAAAGAGGAAGAAAAAGAAATTTTACGAGCACATGTAAGACCAGAGGGCATTCAAAAACCTTCTAAAATGATGTCCATTGCTGACATTGAAAAAGCAAGGCTTTTGGTGAAAGAAATTTATTTGGATGAAAAAATTGAAAATTACATCGTTGATTTGGTCTTTGCGACAAGAGAACCTCAAAAATACCATCTAAATAATTTAAGCAATATGATTGCGTTTGGTTGTTCACCAAGAGCCTCCATAAATTTAGCGATCGCAGCTAAGGCATATGCATTCTTGCAAGGTAGAGCTTTTGTCATTCCTGAAGATGTTAGAGCCATTGCCTTTGACGTAATGGGGCATCGAATCGGATTAACCTATGAAGCCGAAGCTGAAAATATGGATGCGCAAAAAATCATTGCTGCCATCATACAACACGTTGAAGTACCATAAATGGAGGATATCCATGAACATATCGCCAAAATTAAAAAACTTGAACTAAAGGCTAAAGGATTAACCAAACACCTGTTTTCAGGGGAATATCAATCTGCCTTTAAAGGTAGAGGTATGTCTTTTAGCGAAGTAAGAAGCTACCAAATTGGAGATGAAATTCGAACCATCGATTGGAATGTCACTGCGCGTTATCAAGAGCCCTACGTGAAGGTGTTTCAGGAGGAAAGAGAACTTACTTTAATGTTCATTGTCGATGTTTCAGGATCTCAAAACTACGGTTCACATCTTAAAACCAAAAAAGACATCGCCATTGAATTATGTGCTTTACTGGGATTTTCAGCTCTTGAAAACAAAGATAAAATAGGACTTTTACTTGTCTCTGATCAAGTAGAGCTTTACCTGGCTCCCAATAAAGGGAAAAAACACCTGTTACACTTGCTTTCAAAAATGATGACAACGCCACCTAAAAGTCAACATACAAAAATTGATGAAGGCTTGAAATTTTTCCATGCTGTTGCGAAAAAAAGATGCATCACGTTTATCATTTCCGATTTTAAAGACGAACATGAATTCATGGAAGGATTGCGCTATACGGGTAAAAAGCACGACACGATTGCCATTGACTTAAGTGATGTTATGGAAGCGAAAATGCCAAATTTGGGATGGCTAGCATTGGAAAATGCCGAATCGGGAGCACAAACCTGGATCGATACTAACCACACCCAAACCAGGGATCATTTTGAAAAATTCCATCAACACGCAAAAGAGGATTTAAAGCATCAATTCGCTAAGATGGGTATCGATTATATTCCCATTCAAACGAATGAGGATTACGTAAGACCTTTAATTTCATTTTTTAAACGCAGAGGATGAGAATAGTTGGCTTTTTACTTCTATGTTTTCTCGTTGGAAAAGGATTTTCTCAAGAAATAGCAGTTTCGCTATTGAAAGACACTATGTTGGTCGGTGAAGCTAACCAGTTGATTATTCAATTCAAAAGCAATGAAAAGCTTCCACTTAAAGGAAAGGGAATCACTTTTATCCAATCGAAACGTATTCAAAAAGGTGCAACCCTAGAAGCAATCGAAGAAGAAATTTTTGAATTATTACAGCCAATCGAAGATACTACTTACTATCAAAAAAATCAATATTTACATTTTTACAGGTATCACTTTACTGCTTGGGATAGCGGAACCTTCAGACTTCCACTGGCAGTTTTTGATGATTCGATCCAAGTGCCTTTGATTGAATTGCGTAGCGAATTAGTACCCAATCAACCTGGACAAGAAATCAATGGAATTGAAGAGCAATTTGTTGCCTTGCCCTCTGACCCATCCATCTTTTGGTTTTTGTTAAAGTATTTTTTCTGGGTTCCAGTTGGGATTGCTTTACTTATATTCTACCTCTGGAAAAGGAAAAAACAATCGAAACCCACTAAAAAATCGGTGAATTTAAAAGAACGTACCTTGATCTCTTTGAGGGCACTTGAAAAAGAACAGCGATGGAAAAAAGGCGATTTTAAAAGTCACTTTTCTGAACAAACTTACCTCTTGAAATCCTATTTAGCTGCACGATTTCATGTGAATTTTCTAGAAGCAACATCTCAAGAAACCCTCATTTTATTGAACCAATTAAACCTAGACAAGAATCTCATTCAATTAATCATGAATCAATTGTCGGTTTCCGATTTAGTCAAATTTGCAAAAATGAATCCACAAGGAGATGAAATTGAAACATCCTATCAGCATTGTGAAGAAATTGTAATCAGTACAAGTCCATTAGATCATCTCGATGTATAACAGTTGGAACATAGCATTTTGGGAATATACCTTTTACGCGCCTTCGAGGTTGTGGCTGTTACTGCTATTGCCTGTTTTGTGGTGGTTACTATTCAAAAAAAATACAAAAAACAAAGGAAATTTTAAATTTACAGGTACCCTCACGGAACAAAAACAAATGGGTCAACCTAGAATTTTTCGTTTTTTCATTTTCCGAAACTTACTTTTATTATTAAGTTATACCCTGCTTGTTCTTGCATTAGCCAAGCCTTTTCATTTTAATTTGGCAGATGATGCACAACCGCAATATAAAAATGGGATTGACATTATCTTAGCGATGGATGTTTCTTTTTCGATGTACGCTCAAGATTTCACTCCAAACCGATTAGAAGCCGCAAAAAAGGTGGCTATTGAATTCGTAGAAGATAGACCTGCCGATCGGATTGGATTAGTAGCCTTTTCTGGAGAAGCCTATGGTGCATGTCCCCTCACCTTAGATCGTGAAGTGCTGACAGAACAAATCACATCGCTAAACGGAGAAGAATTAGAACAAGGAACCGCTATTGGGGTCGGATTAGGAACAGCAGTTTCAAAATTGCGCTCCGATAGTTTAGTTTCTAAAGTGATCATTCTTTTAACGGATGGCAGCAATAATTTTGGAGATATCAGTCCGGAAACAGCTGCAGAATTAGCCAAAGCAAAAAACATCTGTGTATATACAATTGGAGTTGGTTCAAACGGTAATGCACCCACTCCGATCATCACCCCATTTGGAATTGAAATGCAAACCATGCCGGTTGAAATTGATGAAGTAACCTTATCGCAAATTGCACGAATTACCGGAGGAAAATACTTCAGAGCCACCGACGAAGAAAGTCTATCTAAAATTTACGATGACATCAACCAACTCGAAAAACGCAAACTATTGGACAAAAACTACAGCACTCCTCCCAAGTCTACCCCATGGGCATTTATCAATTGGTCCATATTAATCGTACTAATTATTCATTTCATCAACTTTTATTTTGTAAAAACAGATGCCTAATCCAAAGACATATCGTTCGCTTTTTACCAAATATATGTTGTATTTACATATCGTCTGGACTTTATTCCTTTCTGTGGGATATGGTATGGTTCTCCTTTTGGATGATGATCCTAAATCGGATGGTATTTATTTTGCCAACCCAATGTTCGGGATTGGACTAGGAATTCATGTTGCTCTGATTCTCTTGGCTTATGTATGGGTACGTCGCTATGAAAAACTGGTTTCCTATTTCGGGACTTTAAGTAAAAAGTCTTTTCTTCAACCGATTTCGATGCCTTACTTTGTGCTAAAAACTGGCTTGCTAATCCTATTCTTCGATTCTATAATCCTAACACTTTCTAACCCACAAATGGGAAATGAAAAGGCGCTTGCTTACCAAAACAATACAGAAATTGTCATTGCCTTGGATGTTTCTAATTCCATGAACGTGAGGGATATTAACTCCGATGAATCCCGATTAGAAATCGCGAAAAGGGCCTTGATGGATTTTGTCAATCAAAACACGGGCGAAAAAATGGGTATATGTGTCTTTGCGGGTAGTGCCTATGTTCAATTGCCACTTACAGCCGATTACCATACCGTTAAATTATTCTTAGAATCGATTGAAACCGACGTGATTTCAAATCAAGGAACCAATATCAAACAAGCATTAATGACCAGTTCAAAGATGTTTTCAAAAGGAAAACTGACCAAAGCCATTCTTTTAATTACCGACGGCGAAAATCACGAAGAAAATCCGGATGAAGCTTACGAACTGTTAAAAGAAAATGAAATTCAATTGGCCATTTTAGGTCTAGGTACTGAAAGCGGAGGAACCATCCCTATTCATCCGAAAAGACTAGAACTTGGTAGTAAAACCGACGCTTCAGGACAAACCATCATCTCAAAAATCAATCCCTCTTTCATCAAAGAAATTGCAACCCAAACAGGATCTTTTGCACAAATCAGTAATTCAGCATTCCCTGATTTGAAATACGTTCTTCAACACATCCAAGTTTTGAAATCGAATACCGAAACGAGTATTTCTTCCCATTCAAAAAAACAAATCTATTCGATACCTTTAAGTTTGGGAATTCTGATCTTGTTTGCTCTCATTATGCTACCCTTTTTTAAATCTAAATTCCATGTATAAGTTAACATTTGTCCTACTTCTTGTTTCAAATTTAGCCAATGCACAAAATTGGAAAGACACCATTGTTTCAGCCCGAAAAGCCTACCAAAAAGGCAATTCTGAAAGGGCATTGAAACAATACCATGAGGCTGAAAATTTAGTAAAACAAGAAAACAAAGGCGTTGATCTAAACGAGGAAAAAGGACAAACCGCCTATAAAAACAGAGATTTTAAAAGTGCTGAAGATTATTATCAAAAGAGTATTTCCAATAAAAAAAACAACTTTGATAAATCGAAGTCCTACCACAATCTAGGTAATACGCAGTTTAAGCAACAAAAATACGATGAAGCGATTGCCTCCTACAAACAAGCGTTAAAATTAAATCCAAATCAAGAACAGACTCGTTATAATTTATCGGAAGCGATTCGAATGAAAAAAAATCAAGACGCGAAAAACGAAAACTCGAAGAAAAATCAATCCAAATCAAATCAAAAAGAGAACGAAAATCAACAAAACAGTCAAAAAAACAAACCCGGTGATCAAGCACCTGGAGGTCAAAACAAGAAGTCGAACAAGGAAATTGAACGAATGCTTGATGAAATTTCAAAATCTGAGGCTAAAACAAAACGAAAAGTGAGCGGTCAGAAAGGGGAAGAAGGAAATAAAGATTCAAAAAAAGATTGGTAAAAGAATTAGTTATGCTGGCAAGAAAGGTTATATTGTTTTTAGTGGTTTTACATATTCTGCCACAAGCTTTTGGACAAAAAGGCTTTGTCAGTTTATCGATTGATCCCAAACAAGCTCAAACGGGAGAACTTTTGACCATTGTGGTAAAATCAAATGTTCAAGGAGAAATTGACATCGATTATCCAAGTGCATATATTCAAGGTTACAACTTGATGAGTGGCATGGAGCAAGAAATGGATTATAATACAGGACAAGTAAACACGATTTACTACTTGTCGCAAACAGGAGTCATCAACAAAGAAGGAACATACACCTTCGGACCAGCATACATCAAAAAAGGAAATCGAACCTATAAATCCAATACGGTAGTGGTTAAAATTGGTAAAACGAGTAAATCAGTACCAGAAGAAATTACCGATGCCCAATTGAAAAATCCAGCATTTGGAGTCATTAAAAAAAGTAAGAGTAAAATTTACGAAGGCCAAAGTGTATTGATTAGTGCTAAAGTTTACGCTCATTTCAATCCAACGAATTTTGAAAATTATCAAAGTTACCTCTTTCCAAATCATATTAAAGATTATCCCATCAACTCCAACGCTCGGATAATTGTAGAAGAGGATCAATACAAAGGCGTTGATTTATATTCTTTTGAACATGACAAGAAACTTTTCTTTCCAAATGGTGTGGGTAAAATGATCATCGAACCCTTCAAACTGTATTTAAAGCAAGGTTTTCAGTCGGTGGGAATAATTTCAAATAAAGCGAGTATCGAAGTGCAACCCTTACCGAAACCATTACCGCAATCTTTTTATGGCGGAGTTGGTGAATATTCGATATCCTCGAAAGTTTCCAATGAAAATCCGAAAAAAGGAGAAGCCATAGTTTTTACCCTGACCTTAAAGGGAATTGGTAATCTGCATCAGATTGATGTTCCGAAATTACACCTTCCTATAGGTATTAAATCATACGGTGATCCAAAAGTAAAAGAGGATTATACGTTTACCACAGAAGGGGCGGATGGTTCTATAACTTACACCTATCACCTGCTTGTTCAAGATGAAAAATCGATTCAATTTCCAGTTATCTCTTGGTCCTACTTTTCCATTGAAAAAGAAAAATACCAAGTATTAAAAACGAATCCCTTTCAAATTAATGGACAAGTATCTGCTCAAGAAAACAATGATTTGACAGCTATTCAGCAAGAAAAGAACACCATTATTCAAGCTTCAAATCCAAAGGACGATAAAAATCTTCATTTAACCTATTATTTAGGTGCCACCGTGATCGTCTTAGGATTCGGATTGTTGTTTTTGCTGTTTAAAAATAGAAAGCCCCATGTTGAACCTCAATTGAAAACGATTCAAGAGGAAATTGTACCAAAAACGACTGTGGTATTGGGTGATCATCCAACGATGAAAGAAATAGAAAAATACCTCAAGGTACATTTTGCACAAATCACCAATCAACCCGTTTATATGGGATTGGAAACCTTAAAAATTGCTCAAGAAAAATTAAAGTTAAGTTCCGAAGAACTTCATGAAATAAGTGCTTTGATGGAACAAATCGACGCCTTACAATTCGGAATGGGGCTTTCGACAGCTGATGAACAACAACTAAGAGATAGCTTCCAGCATATAAAACTACGATTGGATCAGTACCTATAAATGAGCTTCTTGCTGCATTTCTTGAACCAACACCAACTCCCCTTCAGAACGCGCAATAACGGCAGAAGCAAGGCAATTCCCAATCACATTAACGGAAGTTCTTCCCATATCCATTAAGGCATCAACAGCAAGAATAACACTGGCTTTTTCAGGGTCTAGTCCCATGGATGCCACTGTACCTGCGAGAATCACAAAAGAGGCTCCACGAACACCCGCTACCCCTTTACTGGTTAACATCAACGTCAAACAAATGGTGATTTGTTCCCCAATACTTAAATCAATGCCTGACATTTGTGCCACGAATACGGAAGCCAACGATAAATAAAGGGTGGTCCCATCGAGGTTGAAACTATAACCTGTAGGAATCACAAAGCCCACGATTTTCTTGGGTACACCAAACTTTTCCATGTTTTCAAGTGCCTTTGGCAAAGCTGCCTCAGAACTTGCCGTAGCAAAGGCAAGAGATACCGGTTCTGCAATCGCAAAGGCAAACTTCTTCAATGGAATTTTAGCGGCATAAGCTATTGGTACCAAAACCATAAAAATAAAGACTAAAAGAGCGACATAAAGCGTTCCAACTAATTTCATCAGGTTAAATAAAATATCGACACCCGACTTGGCAACTGTACTTGCTAATGCGCCAAATACCGCTAAAGGAGCCAAATACATCACAATATCCGTAAACTTAAACATGACCTCAGCTAAACTTTCGGAAAAATTCAACATGGTTCCTTTATGTTTTTGATCTTTCACCATGCCCAATCCAATAGCGAAAACCACTGAAAAAACCACAACCTGAAGCACTTGATTCTCATAAACCGCTTTGGCGATATTTTCAGGAAAAACTTCAACCAAATGGTCCTTATGTTCCTTTTTTTGATCTAATAATTCAGTAGATTTACTTTTATCTTGTTCGCTCGCTTCCACCTTAACACCTACACCAGCCTGAGAAATATTAATAGCCAAAAGTCCAACAAACAACGCAACGGTAGTCACCGCTTCAAAATAAATGATACTTTTCAATCCAATTCTACCGACTTGCTTCAGATTACTGTGTCCGGCAATACCAATTACAAGTGTTGCAAAAATTAAAGGAGCTACTAAAGTTTTTACCATTCTGAGGAAGATTTTACCAAAACGCTCCATTTCAAGGGCAAAATCAGGGAAATCCATTCCAACTTCAACGCCAAACAGCATGGCCGTAAAAATCCAAAGCGATAATTTTTTTCTTTTAAATGAGATAAAAAACAAAAAGCCAATCACCAAATAGCGAATCACTTCGAAAACCATCTCGTGAACAGAAGGCAATATACTTTGCAAATAGAACGTGAAGCCTACAAAGAAGAAACTTGTAATGTACCAAAACAAAGAAAAAATACTTTTCATATGAACGTTTATTATCGTTTGAATGCGAACAAAAGTAAAGGAATGAACCCAAGAAAGCAAATAAGAAATTGAATATTGAAAATATTTAAGGAAATGTTTATGGTTATTTAAAGAATAATGTGTAATATTGTTCCATCAATTCTTATCAATTGATCATAATCACCAAATTTTTTTCAAGTATTTTCACAAACAATAATTTCTCAATTATTTTATGGATATTAAAGAACTAGAAGGTAAAAAACTTTCTGATTTAAAAGCAATCGCAGAAACATTAGGAGTAGCCAATTTCGCAACCTTAAAAAAACCTGAATTAATCGAAGCCATTATCAATCCAACTTTTGAAAATGCTGAACCTGTAGCTTCAGAAATGACCAAACCAAAACGAAAAAGGGTTATCAAAACGGTAGTTGCCGAAGAAGCCCAAGCTAGTTTATTTGTAGCTACCCCTGAAGAAGTTGTCAATTCGAATACAGCTCCTTCAATTCCGGAAACTAAGACACCTCAAAATAAACAAGAAAAGCCTGCGCAAAAAGCGAAAACTACACCTAAAAATGAAACTTTGGACAGCCCTGAAAAAGAGGCTCCACAGCAGAAATCTGAAGGTCATAAAAAGGCTGATCATAACCAACAAAAAGGGCGTAACTTATTAGAATTAGCGAAAAAACCGAGCGAATCAGAACCAAATAGTTCAACCGAAGAAAACGTTGACATTCAAACACAATCTGAAGAAAAACAACCGCAAAACAGACCTAATCCTCCTAAAAATCAACATCAACAACCTTCTCAAGTTGAGAAAGAAGAAGAAATGTACGATTTAGTAGGAATTGTATCTGCTGAAGGTGTGCTTGAGGTCATCCAAGATGGTTACGGCTTTTTACGTTCTTCTGATTACAATTACTTACCCTCTCCAGATGATATTTATGTTTCTCAAAGTCAAATTAAATTATTTGGTTTAAAGACAGGAGATACCGTAAAAGGAAGTATTCGACCTCCAAGAGAAGGAGAAAAGTTTTTCCCATTAGTGAAAGTAGAATCGATCAACGGAAGGCATCCATCGTACATTCGCGACCGTGTTCCTTTTCAATACCTTACTCCTTTATTCCCAGACGAGAAGTTCAAATTAACCGGCCACGCTCAGGAGACCATGTCGACTCGTGTGATGGATTTATTTGCGCCGATTGGAAAAGGACAACGTGGAATGATCGTAGCACAGCCCAAAACAGGTAAGACGATGTTGTTGAAGGATGTTGCAAATGCCATCGCAGCCAATCATCCAGAAACTTATTTAATCGTGCTTCTAATCGATGAACGTCCGGAAGAGGTAACCGATATGGCTAGAAGTGTAAAAGCAGAAGTTATTGCCTCCACTTTCGATGAGCCAGCAGATCGTCACGTTAAAGTGGCCAACATGGTCTTAGAAAAGGCAAAACGAATGGTTGAATGTGGTCACGATGTTTGTATTCTATTAGACTCCATCACGAGATTAGCTAGAGCATACAACACCGTTTCTCCAGCTTCAGGAAAAGTATTGTCGGGAGGTGTGGATGCAAATGCCTTACACAAACCAAAACGATTCTTCGGATCGGCACGTAAAATAGAAAATGGAGGCTCATTATCCATTATCGCTACTGCCTTAACAGAAACAGGATCTAAAATGGATGAAGTTATTTTCGAGGAGTTCAAAGGAACTGGAAATATGGAGTTACAATTAGATCGTAAAATCTCCAACCGAAGAATATATCCTGCTATTGACATCCTTTCTTCAGGAACAAGAAGAGAAGATCTATTAGTGAACAAAGACATTCTTCAGCGTGTTTGGTTACTGCGAAAATTCATTGCAGATATGAACCCTGTTGAAGCTATGGAATTCTTAAAACAACAAATGGAAGGAACTAAATCAAATGAAGAATTTTTAGTTTCAATGAATAGTTAATCAAAATCTTTCCCGTATTTTTGTCCCGGTTTGTCAATTCAAATCGGGATTTTTTATGAGCATTACTTTAAAGTCAGGAATCATTGGCGCTATCCTTTGGATCGTGATTCGTTTATCGGCCTATTATCTAGGTGTTTTCCAAAATGAAGTGGAACCTTTTGTTTTTCTGAACATGCTCGGCGTGACTTTGGCGATTACTTTTGGATTATACTACCAAAAGAAAAAAGATGGAAGCGAAACCAATACGATGTTAGATATCAAAAACGGAATGAAAGCTGGTGTCGTTTATGCTTTTTTAGTGAGTATCTTCATTTATTTCTACTACCAATCCATCAATCCGGGATACATTAAAACGAAGTTAGCAGAAATTGAATTGAAGATTGATGAGGCACTTGCTGATCCGGCTGAAGTTGCAAAAATCAGAAAGTCGAATGAGGGATACGAAGTACTTTCTTTAGCTCAAATGAAAAATCAAATGATGAGTGGTCCGAAATCCTTTTTTGCACCGGGCTCTACCATGACCATTTCAATGCTCGCTTTGCTACTTTGGTCGACCTTGAACGCTATCTTGATTACCATAGTATTCAGAAGAATGATTTTCAGACAATAGCCGATTAAAATATTCAAAAAAGCTGGTAATTAATTATTTTTTAGTTATCTTTGCACCCTTAAATTTTATTAATTAATTTTTTATTTATGAATTCTTACGAGACTGTTTTCATTTTAACTCCCGTTTTGTCTGATGAACAGGCAAAGGAAGCAGCGCAAAAATTCGAAGCTGAAATTTCAAAATTAAGCGGAAAAATTGTGCACTCAGAAAATTGGGGCTTACGCAAATTAGCATACCCAATTCAAAAAAAATCAACAGGTTTCTACTTTTTGGTAGAATTCCAAGCAGAAGGATCTGCAGTTGCTGATTTAGAAATTTATCTAAAACGTGACGAGCGTGTATTGCGTTTCTTAACCGTTAGAATGGATAAAGACCACGTTGCATACGCAGAAAGACGTCGTTCTAAAGCAGGAGATAAAAAAGTTGTTTCTACTGAAGCATAATCATTCACATTAAAAGACTAAAATTATGTCACAAAATGATATCCGTTATTTGACTCCAATTAATATTGAGATCAGAAAAGACAAATACTGCCGTTTCAAAAAAAGTGGTATTAAATTCATTGATTACAAAGACGCTAACTTCTTATTAAAGTTAGTAAACGAGCAAGGTAAAATTTTACCTCGTCGTATTACAGGTACATCAGCTAAATATCAAGGAAAGGTAAACAAGGCGATCAAAAGAGCAAGACACATTGCTTTGATGCCATACCTTGCAGATATGTTGAAATAATTTGTTAAATAGAAAAAACATTATACAATGGAAGTAATTCTAAAGAAAAACGTAGACAAACTTGGATACGCGAATGAAGTGGTTACGGTAAAACCTGGTTACGGTCGTAACTTCTTAATTCCTCAAGGATACGCAGTATTAGCTACTGCTTCTGCTAAAAAAGCGCACGAAGAAGTGATGCGTCAAAAAGCGCACAAAGAATCTAAAGTGCTTGCTGAGGCGGAAGCAATTGCTGCAAAATTAGAAAACATTACCGTTACTATTGCTACTAAAGCTGGTGAAAATGGTAAAATATTTGGTTCTGTAAACACAGTTCAATTGGCTGAAGCATTGAAAAAAGAAGGTTTTGATATCGATCGTAAATCTTTAAAAATCAAAGACGAGCCAATCAAAGAAGTGGGTACATTCGAAGCAGAAGCAAATTTACATAAAGGGGTTAAGCCTACTTTCAAATTTGAAGTTGTTGGAGAATAATCCAAAAAATCAATATTTAAAAGCCTCACTTGTTGAGGCTTTTTTTTTGTGAATTATTCTTTGCATTTTTGCACTATGAAATTTTGGAGTATTCTTTTATGTATATGGCTTTTTGCATGTCAATCGAACGACAACCAAACCAGAGAGCACATCAAATCAACTACGCGATACGCGAAACATTTCCAATTGTTTGAATACCAAAACCATCAAATCATTCATGTACTGAATCCAAAAACGAACAAACTTGAAAAAAAAATATGGATTTCGGACCACTTACCTCAATCAACCAACGAATCCTACATTTACATTCAACCGCATCAGGTAAAACTTTGCCCCATGGCTAGCTCACATATTGGCATGTTAAATCGTATCGAAGTATTAGATCGGGTAAGTGCCCTACCCTCTCAAAATTATTTAGACAATGTGATCCTTAAAAAAGCAATTCAGCACGGAAAAATTTTAGAAGTGGGATTTGAAAATCAACTGCAATTGGAAAAGTTATTGCGATCCAATACTAACTTAATTAGCTACAGCGGTTTTGGAACCGAATTTCCACAAGAATCAAAACTTAAAAAATTGGGCGTTCTCACGATACAAAACTACGATTGGGAAGAATTGAATCCACTTGGAAGAGCAGAATGGATTCTGTTTTTTGGAGCGTTAACTGGAAAACTAAATGAGGCTAAAAATGAATTTCAACACATTGAACGAAATTATTTACATCAAGTAAAACGAGCAAAGCGATACCGTTACAAAAAAGAAGTCATCAGTGGTAACTTGGTGGGCGATGTCTGGTACCTTCCAGCAGGACAATCGTATGCGGCACAACTTTTTAAGGATGCGCAAATCAGGTATCGATATGAGAAAAAAAAAGGTACCGGAAGCATTGCTTTAAGTTTAGAAGAAATACTTAAAAACCATCGTCATACAAACATTTGGCTCAATCCTGGAGTAGCATCCAAAAAAGCATTAGCTTTAATAAATCCCAAACTGAAGCATTTGAAGGCGTTTCAAAACAATCAAATTTACTGTTATTCTCATCGCATGAATTTTTATTGGGAAAACGCTTCACTAATGCCGGATCGCATTCTTTCCGATTATATTGAAATATGCCATGGTCGCGGAAACAAAGTTTTATACTTTTATAAAAAAATAAAGCCGTGAATCCATCTTTAAGAATGCCCATTTTCATTTTTCTCCTCATTGCAATCGGCATCATTGCTTATTTTAATTTAACCTATCATTTAACCGAACTAAGATGGTTATGGGAAAACAATCAAGGTGAGCAGGTCAATGAAGGATTTATCTTATTAAAAGAATTCAGATTACCAAGGGTTTTCATTTCCATCATTGCGGGCGGTGGATTAGCAATCACTGGAATGCTGATGCAAACCCTCTTTCAAAATCCGTTGGCTGGTCCTTATGTTTTAGGAATTAATTCAGGTTCTAATTTATTCATAGGCATCTCTTTGTTAACAGGAATTCCTTTTCTCATGAGTGAATATGGTATGGTATTAACCGCATTTATTGGAGCATTACTTTTTGGACTTTTAATCCTTTTATTTTCTACATTTATTAAAAAATCGATATCCTTACTACTCATTGGATTAATGATCAGTTCCTTCACCAGCGCCATTTTGAGTATTCTTGAAAGCTCAAGTTCGGCCAATAATTTAAAATCTTTTGTTATTTGGGGAATGGGGAGTTTACAAAAAGTAGAATTTGCTCAAATTGGATTTATCACCATTACTTTCCTCATCCTCACTCTATTTAGTTTAACCTTGATGAAAGCTTTAAACGCTTTAGTTTTGGGTGAAACTTCAGCGAGTGCTCTTGGGATTTCCGTAAAAAGAGAAAGACAAAAAATCATTGTAATTTCATCACTTTTTATTGGTTTAATTACAGCCTATTGCGGACCGATTGCCTTTGTTGGACTTACCGTACCCAATTTGGCTAGAATACTTTTTAAGACACAAAATCACCAAGTGTTATTTTTTGCAAACCTTTTGATCGGTTCTTTTTTCTTGTTACTCTGCGATAGTATTATTCTCCTTCTTGAACCGTATACAGCAATACCCATCAACGGAATCACATCCCTTATTGGTGCTCCCATGGTGATATTATTCATCTTAAAAAATGGAAGAATATGATTCTTAATAATCTACAATTTGGTTATCAAGTCCCCTACTTAACAAGTGATTTTTTAGAATTTAACTTGGGTCAAGCGATACCTTTAATTGGCGCGAATGGAGCAGGAAAATCAACGTTTTTAAAAACCATTGCAGGCTTAATTCCTCATTCGAAAGGGGAGATCATTATAGAAAATCAATCCTTAACAAAATTAAGCCTTCAAGAACGATCAAAAAAAATTGCATATGTTCCCTCTACTCCACCGCTCATTGATCAAATGCGCGTCAACGAGTACATCGCTTTGGGTAGAACCCCTTTTTTGGGCCTCTTTGGAAATTTGCAACAAAAAGACGAGGAGATAATTGAGCAGGCAATCTTAAAACTTGGTTTGACTCCTTATAAGGAACGATTTATTCATGAACTTTCAGATGGCGAGAAACAATTATGCACGTTAGCAAAAGCGCTGGTTCAAGATGCTCCGGTCATTCTACTTGACGAACCCAGTGCTTTCCTTGACTACGCAAACCGAAATCGTATTGTGGAACTCTTTAAAAATTTAGCCAAGCAAGAAAACAAATTGTTTATTTTCTCTACGCACGACATTGATCTCATTGATCGAGAATTCCAAGAAGTATTGTATATCGATGTTACAGAAAATAAGTTAATTAAAGGGAATATTTCCCTCAATAAAGATGCTATTTTAGAAAAAGCGTTTAATCGAAATCTTGGTTCATTTCACTAATGACCAATTGAATAGTTTCATCAATCACTTTGATTTCATCCATTACGTAATGTCGATCAATTTCTGCTCCGGCGCAATGTAACTCCAAAGGCTTCAACTTGTTTTGAAGTGCATTTATTTGCAATAGTTCAACGGAAGGTTTAATTTGATGTGCAATATTTTTCACGACGATATAATCACCTTCTTCGAAGCCTATTTTCATTTTTTCTATCAATTCGGGAAGTGTACTTCTAAAGGTGTTGATCATTTCTAATATAAAAGAATCGTCATCTCCTGCGATTTCCTTCAATACATTCAATTGATAGCTTTTTTCATTCATAGGTCAGTTATTTTTTATACAAGATATATAATTTTTCAAATAATTCTTCTTTTTTAAATGGTTTTGATAAATACCCATTCATTCCAGATTTTAAATAAATTCGTTCATCCTCCTTTCCTGCATTAGCTGTAAGGGCAATAATTGGGATGTGAATATTTAAATCATTTCGAATCTTTTCTGAAGCCGTAAGTCCATCCATTTCGGGCATTTGAATATCCATTAAAATTAAATCATATTCATTTTTTCGCACTTCATCTAAGGCTTGTAAGCCATTTTCGACAATCACATAGTTGATCTTCAATTTATCTAAAATGGCTTTAATCAACATTTGATTAAATTTATTATCTTCTGCTATTAATAATTTTAAATCCTGAAAATCTACCTCTGAATAGGTTTTATCATCATTTCCTGGTAAATCTTGAGTTCCGAAGGGTAATAACAAATCAAAATAAAAAGTTGACCCAACATTCTTTTTACTTTCGACAATAATTTTACTTTTAAAAGCTGTTACAATCCCTTTAGAAATAGACAATCCTAGTCCTGTCCCTCCGTATTTACGACTAATCGTAACATCTTCTTGACTGAAATCATCGAAGATACTTTCAATTTTATCTTCATCAATACCAATACCTGTATCTGTTACTGCAAACCGAACCAATTGCTCACGCTCATCCGTTCTTAGCGCAATTATTTCCAATTTTACCGATCCTTTTTCAGTAAATTTCAAGCTATTGTTGATGAGATTAATCAGTACTTGAGAAATTTTTAAACTATCGAAAACAAAAACAAGGTTCAACTTTGGGTCAAGTTCAAAAATTAAATCAAGACTTTTTTGTCGAGCCTTTAAGCCAAGAATTTCTTTTAAATTTTGTACGAGATCTTTGACCGAAAAATTAACTGCATCCAATTCCAATTTCCCACTCTCAATTTTTGAAAAATCAAGAATGTCATTGATCAAGGAAAGTAAATTGTTCGAAGAGACTTTGATGGCATGGACAAATTTATTTTGTTCCAAATCTAAGTTTGTCTCCAATAACACCTCCGATAAACCTATAATGGCATTCATCGGAGTTCTAATTTCATGACTAATGTTCGCTAGGAATAGTTCTTTCATTTTCATGGAATCAATAGCCAATTCTTTTGCTTTAATCAACTCGTCTTCTAATTTTTTACGCTCAGAAATATCTAAATGTATACCTAACGAGCCTACGACTTCGTTTCGATCATTGTAAATGGGGGCTCCCGAAATGATAAAGTATTTTAATTCACCTTCTTTGGTTCGGATTTTTCGTTCATATACATTTGATTTACCGCCTAATCTTGCTTCCAATTCTTTTCTAGAAAGCTCAAGGTCTTCCTCCTCAGAAAATAGTTCAGAAGCATTTTTTCCCAGCAATTCTTCTTCTGAATATCCTATTAATTCGCAAAATGCAGGATAGACTTTGGTGATATTTTCATCATTGTCTACTTCAATTAAACCAAACTTTAAATTTTCTATGATTTTACGGTATTTCTCTTCTGTTCTTTGAAGTGAAATTTTACTTTGAACAATATTCGTCACATCTTGATACTTCCAAATATGTCCATTATATTTTCCCTTTTCAAAAACAGGAATATAATCTCTTTCTAGAATAATCCCATTGGCCATATAAAGGATTTCTCCAAAAACTGGCTTTTTGTTCTTTAAAATTTGATCTATACTTGCTACAAAACCCTCAGGGTTTTTAAATAAATGTTTCGATTGTTCGGCGCTCTCAGAACAATCAGCACCCACCAAATGCTCTGCTTGTACTGGGATATTAAAAAGCTGACAAAACATTTGATTGGTCACTAAAATTTTTCGATTTACATCTTCAGCTAAAATCCCTGAATTCATACTCTCAATGAGCGTAAATAACCTAGAGGAGGTTTCTTCAAAAGATCTTCTAGAATTAATTAATTCCGTTATATTTGAAAAATAGATGTTAAAATATTTTTTCTCTTGGAAAGGAACAATGGTTACTAGATAAAAGAAGTCGCCTAATTGAATTGTTATCTCGCTTTTCTGAAACTCTTTTTGGAAGATTTTTGACTCTATTTCATCCCACACTTGGTGCTCCATCAAATGATGATTTTCAATTAAATCATCTGCAGAAGGATTGGCATAAAGAATTTGTCTCTTAAAAGAAATGCGTAAAACACCATAGGGGTTTTGTTCTGGAAATTTAGATAATTCAACAATTTCATCATTTTTCTTAATCAATTCATCGCGTTGATCTAACAATTCTTCATTCAGAGTCATCAAGTCCTCATTCACAATTTCTTTAGAACGAAGTACTTGTAAGACATCGGTCATGGTATCGTGCAATGCAAAATCAGAAATCAATAAATTATGCAGGCCTAAATCAACGGTTTCTGTAATCCATGGTGAGTTAAGGTATAAAATGGTATTGGAATTGTTTTCATATACCAATTGCCCACGAAATCGAGTCACAATTGGATAATCGATAGACTCTAAAATAACAATTGTATTTTGATTTTCTAAAAAAGAATTAAATTTAGCTTCAATCGATAATCGGGGACGAACAAACTTAAATACTTCAGAAAAATGTTTTGATTCAATATCTCCTAGAATTTTACGCAAGGAATGCCCCAACTTTCTGACCTTCAATTGATCATCAAATTGAACATAAAACGGAAAAATCCGATCAAAAATATCTTCTTCAAATAAGATCACGCTATACAATTTTTACATGAAACACATCATGCCACACCTCTTGGTGAGAAGAATCCGTTAACGTAATTTCAACCTGAGTATCAAACAATTTACCGAGACCATTGACTAATCCACGAACGAAATCTGTCAAACCTTGCCTTGAAGAAAAGTAATGCAGTATTAATTCATTATCACTCACTTCTTCCACTTTAAATTCAGGAGGACTTAATTTCGGGTAAATGAGCATGATGCGTCCGTGAAAATTGGGTAAATTTTTAACAAAATCATAAAAACTATTCCCTCCACTCTTCATGAGGTCTCCGTATTTTTTATGCCCAGTATTAAGCACCCAATATTCTCCAAAGGCAAATAAAACGTCTGATGCAGGCATTTTCAACACTTCGCTAGCTGCTCCAACTAGGTCATAGGTAATATCATCATCGTAGGATTCATTGCTAAGAAAAAAGTCGTGGGTTACATGCCCTACTCTTTTAACTTCTTCCCATTTTTCTTTTCCAAAATTTTCTGAGATAAGCCCTTGAATAGCTTGGTTAACAATTCCGTACATTTTCAATCATAGTTAAATGGTTATTAGTCCTTCCTTTATCATTCGATAAATTGTACTCTTACCAATATCTAAAATTTTTGCCACATTAACTACATTTTTATCATTTTTTTCGAGATAATGTGTGATAATTTCAATTTCGTATTCTTTTAATGTTTTGTTTCCATGCATTAATTTGGGGTCAAAACGAAGTTCAGTGACGAACTGAATGTCTTCATCTTGAATTTGCATATCGTTCGACATGACTACTGCAATTTCAATAATGGACTTTAACTCTCTAATATTTCCTGGATAGTGGTAGCTGTATAATTTTTCTACGGCACCATCTGAAAGGGTTTTCATCGGTAGTTTATTTGCCTTACAAAATTCAATGATAAAATATTTAGAAAGTAAAACGATATCATCTCCTCGATCAATCAATCTTGGTAACTCAATTTTAATTCCCATTAAACGATAAAATAAATCTTCTCGGAAATTTCCTTGATGCACTTCTTTCAAAAGGTTTTTGTGCGTAGCGACAACCAAACGTACATCGATTGGAATGGGCGTATTTGACCCTAATCGGAATAACTCTCGTTCTTGAAGCACACGTAGTAATTTGGATTGCATGATTAAATCCATTTCGCCAATCTCATCCAAAAATAAAGTTCCACCATCAGCCTCTTCAAATTTTCCAATTTTAGTTTTATCAGCCCCTGTGAAAGCTCCCTTTTCATAGCCAAACAACTCACTTTCAATAAGCTCTTTAGGAATAGCTGCCACATTGATTGGAATAAATTTTTTGGATTTTCGATTGGAGTTATAATGAATGGATTTTGCAATTAATTCTTTTCCAGTTCCCGTTTCACCGGTAATCGAAACCGTTAAATTGTTATTGGATGTTTTTTCCAATAAATCATGCACATGAACAATGGATTTTGAATTTCCTTTGATGAAATTTTTAAAGGCGTATTTTTCATCCAATTGGTTTTGCATGGAATTCAATTGCCCATACAATTTTAATTTATCTACCGCCTTCATCACGGTAAATTGAATTAATTTGTGAACATCTTCATTTTTTTCGATATAATCAAATGCACCTGCTTTCAAGACATCAATCGCCAACTGAATTTCTTGTTGATTGGACATGATGATGACCTCTGAATAAGAAAGTTTCTTCTTGATTTTTTGAAGCAATTGAAATCCGTTTGAGTCTGGTAAATGGTAATCTAGAAGTACGATGCTATAGGGAGCAGTATATTTTGCCAAAAAATCCTTCTCATTTGAAAACAAATGAACCTCATAGTCTGGGTTTAAACTTAACTTATGTTCTACTAGCTTTGAGAAGAATGGATCATCCTCTACAATATATATAGTTATCTTTTCCATTGTTGAATAGTTATAAACTAAAATTATAATTTTGAGAATGAAATTTCCCAAACATGGAAGCTTCTATTTATAAATTAAGTGTTTCCTTGTAATTTGATGAATTGACAAATACGTAATTAGTGCACACGATCCAAACTTCGGTACTGAATGGCTTCGGAAATATGATTCGCTTGAATGGTTGCTGCATGTTCAATATCAGCAATAGTTCGAGCAACTTTAATGATCCGATCATAAGCCCTTGCTGAAAACCCTAATTTTTCCATTGCAACCTTGAGTAATTGTGTCGCATTTTCGTCTAATTGACAATATTGATTTAACTCCTTTTTAGTCATTTGGGCATTACAACGTGTAGAAGGATGCTGATCATAACGCTGTAATTGAACATCACGTGCCTTAATGACACGTCTTCTAATCTGTTCACTTCCTTCTGAAGGTATGTCGTGCGCCAGTTCATCGAATGAAACAGGAGTAACTTCAATATGAATATCGATGCGATCTAATAGGGGACCCGAGATTTTATTCTTATATCGCTGAACAACGCCAGGACCACAAACACACTCCTTTTCAGGATGATTGAAAAAACCACACGGACAAGGATTCATGGCTGCCACCAACATAAAGCTAGCGGGATAATCCACCGAAAATTTTGCTCTGGAGATGGAAACCACTCGATCTTCTAAGGGTTGTCGCATCACTTCTAATACTTGTCGTTTATATTCAGGTAATTCATCTAGAAACAAAACCCCATTATGCGCCAACGAAATCTCTCCGGGCTGCGGATAGCTGCCTCCCCCTACTAAAGCTACATCTGAAATCGTATGATGTGGGGTACGAAAAGGCCTTTGGGCAATCAACCCCTTTGCATTTTTCAATTTACCCGAAACGGAATAAATCTTGGTAGTTTCCAACGCCTCCTCCATCGTGAGATTGGGTAAAATGGTTGCTAATCGTTTTGCTAACATGGATTTACCGGCTCCCG
>JALRIV010000150.1 GCA_023255275.1 Crocinitomicaceae bacterium
GATTAAATCCGAAGCCGGTTCTTGCGTTTGCCGCATCGGCGTTCAGTAATTGATAATCTTCAACAATGTCATTATAAACTTGCATGATTAATGCATTCGAAACATTTTCAGCAGGATTGTTCGGGTTATATACGACATGAAAAATAATTGGAATAGTATTTACTCCTGGAGTTTTTGCTGTTGCCGGAACACTTGGGTGTGCCGCTCCATGCAGATAGGAGGAGTTAAAATCTTCTAATACGCCTCTTTCTAGGTAATGTTGGGTTGTGAAATCATGCGATTTACAATTGGTTAATCCAGAACCAGAAAAGGTAACTGTTTTGGTTTCATTCGAAGGAGAGCCATTTAATGTTGCAGTTTTGAATGTGTTCTTTTGAACAGATACATGTTGCGAGCCACTTAATTGCTGACCAAAAAATGAAAAAGCAGTAAAAACTGCCATAAGCAAAGTAGAACTTCGTTTCATTTTAATAGTTTTAGTGTTTTCACAACTAAAGTACATAAAAAATTGGAAGTCAACAATATATGCCAATAATTTTTACGTCTTCTTTTTCTTCTTTTTTGCAGCAGGAAATAAAACGTTGTTTAGAATTAATCGATAACCTGGGGAATTAGGGTGTAATTCTAAATCTGTGGGTGGATCGCTCACTTTGTGTTCGTAATCTTCAGGGTCATGACCTCCATAGAAAGTCCATGTTCCTTGTCCAAGTTCGCCATGAATGTATCTAGCGGTATTGATTCTTTTATTTTCCCCTAAAATTAAAACGCCGGGTTTAATGGTTTCTTTTTTGAAGTCAGTGGTTTGCCCCATAAAACCATTGATGGTTTGCGTATGATTTTGAGTAAGAATTGTGGGCACTACATCCCATTTCGCAGAAAATTCGAATAAGGTGAACTGGTCATTTTTTTCATTTAGATTATTTTGACGATGTAAATTTGTTCCATCAATATCGGAATATTCGTAAATCATTGGATTTTTTTCCAATTGAAAATTTTCAAATGCAAAGGTCTGCGAAAAATCAAGCATTTCTTGACAATTCGAACGCATTGGATCCCCATCAAACATCGATTCGCAAATGTCTGTTTTTTGAGCGGCAAGTGCGATGTCAAATGAATCGGTTCCGCTACACATGGTAAATAAAAAACCTCCTCCTAGCACAAATGACTTGATGTTTTGAGCGACTGCAAGTTTCAGTTGAGAAACCTTTTCAAACCCGAGCGATTTTGCTGCCAATTCCGATTGTTGCACTTGTTCTTTATACCAAGGGTAAGATCTGTAATTTGCATAAAATTTTCCATATTGCCCCGTAAAGTCCTCGTGGTGTAAATGCAGCCAATCGTATTTAGGTAATACCCCCATGATGATTGCTGAATCGTATATTTTATCGTAAGGAATTTCTGCGTATTCCAAGACTAAAGTTACCGCATCATCCCAAGGTAATTTATTAGGTGGAGTATATACCGCCATTTTAGGCACTTTATCCAATTGCAGCGTTTCCATATTGGTTTCTGGTTGTGCAATTTCAGTTTTAATCGCATTGGATTGTCCATTACTAATTACTTGATAGCTAACCCCTCTTATTTTTAATTCTTCTTCGATGAGTGCCATTTGTGGCATTAAAAATGAACCACCACGATAGTTTAATAGCCATTCAATAGAAATTTCCTCTTCTAACACCCAAAAAGCAATCCCATAAGCTTTCAAATGATTTTTTTGTGTCTCATCCATTGGAATTAACAATTGAGATGCATTGGCCATTTTCACCAATGACAACAAAACCATTAAAAAAAAGATTTTTTTAGACATAGTTAGAATGGTGGTGTATCTTGATAATTGTCGTTAAATTCATCCAAATCGTTGGAGTCATTCATTTTACTCTGTAAGGTATATGAGTTTATATCTGATTCAAACTCATGGTTGGTTGCCATGTGTTGGTGAGCAGGAATATGTTGGTCATTTTGATAGTTATCCATGTTTTCAAAGCGAGCAAATTCACCTACAAATCGAAGTTTTACATTTTCCAATGAACCATTTCGATGTTTTGCGATGATGATTTCGCCCACACCTTGATTCGAATTCCCATCTTCATCCTGAAGAAATCCATAATATTCTGGGCGATAAATAAAGGAAACAATATCTGCATCTTGCTCAATTGCTCCTGATTCCCTTAAATCGGATAGCATTGGACGTTTATCGCCTCCTCTAGTTTCAACTGAACGACTCAACTGTGACAATGCAATAATCGGAACATTAAGTTCTTTTGCAATTTCTTTAATGGATCTTGAAATGGAGGAGATTTCTTGCTCTCTGTTTCCTGAACCTTTTGAACCTCCAGCAGTCATCAATTGAAGGTAGTCGATAATCACCATTTGAATATCGTACTGTAATTTTAATCGGCGACACTTGGCTCTTAAATCAAAGATGCTTATCCCAGGGGTATCATCTATATAGATAGGTGCTGTTGAAAGTTTGGTGATTCTAGAATGCAATTGTTGAAATTCATGGTCTTTTAAATCTCCTTTTCTCAACTTTTCAGCACTGAGTCTGGCTTCACTGGCAATTAAACGTTTAACAAGTTGCACAGAAGACATCTCGAGCGAGAAAACTGCCACACCCATTCCGTGATCCACTGCTGTATTTCTCGCCATCGATAAAACAAACGCCGTTTTACCCATCGCAGGACGAGCCGCAATAACGATCATGTCGGAACGTTGCCATCCGGCAGTTACCTTGTCTAATTCAAAAAACCCGGTCGGTACTCCAGATATACCATCTGTATTTTGAGAAGCTTTTTCAATTTCTTCGATGGCTTGTCGAACCACATTTTGCATGGTGTCGACATTTTTACCCATATTTTTTTCAGCGATTTTGAAAAGTTCTCCCTCGGCTTTATTTAATACATCAAACACGTCATTGGTTTCATCATAAGCTTCACGAATAACTTCGCTGCTCATGCGTATTAATTCTCGCTTAATGAATTTTTCTGAAATGATTCTTGCATGGTATTCGATATGCGCAGTTGACGAAACCCTTCCTGTTAATAAGGACAAATAGGCAGCCCCTCCTGAAGCTTCCAATTCACCTTTTTGTCGAAGCTTTTCACTTACGGTAATTAAATCAATAGGACTGGAAGATCCGAAAAGTTCTCGAATAGCGTTATAAATGTATTGATGTTTTGGATCGTAAAAACTTTGAGGATGAAGCATGTCGATGGTATCTGTTACCGCATTCTTCTCTAGCATCATTGCCCCCAAAACCGCTTGCTCAATATCCACCGATTGTGGTGGTATTTTACCTAACTCTTGCATTAAGTTTGCTGCAGTTCTCGGTCTTCCTACTTGTTTTTTATTCTCTAAACTACCATTTTCCATACTGAAACAAAGATAGTAAAGACTTGCCACAAAGTAAAAAAGTAACTACTTAATTCATTAAAAAGATGTTAATAGATGTTATTAACAATTGTTAATATCTATCTTTGCTGCATGTACAAGGAAGTGAAAATAACCGGCGATGGATCAAAAACCATCTATCTTCCGGAATGGGATGAAGTTTATCATTCAAGTCATGGCGCATTGAACGAAGCAATGCATGTCTTTGTGGAACATGGGTTGAAATGTGTCCGAAAATCTTCCTTTCAAGTATTTGAAATGGGATTTGGAACGGGTTTAAATGCTTTGCTCACCTATCAATTTGCATTAAATCATT
>JALRIV010000151.1:0-239 GCA_023255275.1 Crocinitomicaceae bacterium
AATCGTCGGTTTAATTAATTTTAGAATCAAGGCTTGTTGACCAGCGATTCCATCGGTTGAGAATTCACCCACTTGGAAAGTTTCACCTCGATAGGTATATTCGTAAGCTACCGCTAAAACTTCATCGTTATTCAAAGGTTGATTCAAGGAAATATAACCCAACAAAGCATTGTAGGAATATTCTTGTTCCGTTAATTTTTTAGCATTCTCCACTTTTTCGTAATGGATCGCTTGCGTGA
>JALRIV010000151.1:249-3638 GCA_023255275.1 Crocinitomicaceae bacterium
CACGGATTGTAGGTTGATTTGCTGCCCAATTGTACAAATTGTTCGCCTCATTATCTGGAAGTTCTGAAGCGGCATAACCTCCTGGGTCACCTTGACAATTCGTCGATTTTGCTTCCCCTAAATCTGAGAATGCAATAATGTTACGGGTGTTTTCAGTATTGTTGGTTCGGTTCGTCAACCACACCTCCATTCTGGTAATGTTGACCCCAGAATTGACAATAGGCAAGGTAGACATCGCTTGATCATAATTGTCATGATGGTATAAATTCACGAAGTAATGACGGTTCGCCTCGTAGTTATCTCCAGAAATTTCAAATTTTTGTATTTGAGCCTTACCGGTAATGTTAATTTCTTGTTTTTTCCCTTTGGAGGAAG
This sequence comes from Crocinitomicaceae bacterium, assembly GCA_023255275.1. GTDB lineage: Bacteria > Bacteroidota > Bacteroidia > Flavobacteriales_D > Crocinitomicaceae > JALRIV01. The sequence goes on from JALRIV010000151.1 coordinate 625, forward strand.
CAGCAATTAAATCTACTGTTGCTCGTCCAAATTTCAACTGAGTTTTGGCACCGAACAAGGTTTGCGATCCTTGAATTAATGTCGTCGGCAGGGTCATAGATACATTACCCAATTCGATTTTTTGCACGATTTGGTCTTCGTCTCCGGTGTACTCTAATTTCGTGACATTGTCAAAATCAAAAGCTGCTTGCGTATTGTATGAAGCTCCCAACTTCAGTTTTGTTCCGATTTGTCCAACGATATTCATTTGAATTTGTTGTTGGAAATCAAAACGGGTAATGCGCCGTTGTTTAACCGGCAAAATGGGATTATCGTAGCGCGACGAATTTACCCCAAAAGACAATTCCACATTTCCTTGCGGACGAATGGTAATTTGATCTGAGCCAAAAAAGTTTTCAAAGGCTTTGCTTTTGATTTTAATGGGTAATTCGAAGGAACGATTTTTTTCGGTTTGCTCATCGATTTTTTCTTGCCAATTCGCTTGCTGTGTTTTTTTACGCTCGTATTCTAGGTATTCTTCGAGGGTCATCATCGAAGGATTTCGATAATTCAATTCAGTACTTCCGATGGTTTCTTTAAACACATAACGACCTAAAACGGGGTCGTACACAATGGTTTGTTTCACGGAGCTAGGATCGCCTAAATCAAAACTAGTGGGCGTAGTTTGGGTAGGATCCGTACTGTTGGTGATCGGAAAAATAAGTGTAGTATCTTGTCCTATTACAAGTGGAGTGTGTAGTAATATTCCTAAGTAGATACTCGCCTTTAAAAAGCGATATGTAAGTCGTTTAACCAATTTCTATAATACTTTCAACGCATGTTTAATTAATTCTTCTACGCTGTAATCATCTTGAGCAATTCTATCCAACGCTTTCTCTGCCAGTTTTTTATCAAATCCAAGCGAAATCAATGCATTTAACGCATCAAATTTAGATGTATTGTTTGAATTAAAAATATTTTCTGAAGAAAATGTCAATTTTTGCATCTTGTCCTTCAATTCAATGATCACCCTTTGCGCCGTTTTTGCCCCAATACCTTTGATGGATTGAATGGTTTTCACATCCTCAGATACAATGGCATGAGCGATTTCATCAGGAACTAACGAGGATAGCATAATCATGGCCGTATTCGGACCAATTCCTGAAATAGAGATCAAATGTTGAAACATTTCTTTTTCTTCGAGGGTGCAAAATCCATACAGGATATGGGCATCTTCCCGCACGATGAGTTTGGTGAACAACGTTACGTGTTCATCGTTTCCTATAGCAGAAAAAGAATACAAAGAAATCTTCAATTCATACCCTACACCGTTGCAATCAATCACAACAAACGTGGGGTTTTTTAGAACTAATCTTCCAGACAGTTGATAAATCATGCTTTATTTATTTTGCGCGTCGATGACTGCAATTTTTACCATATTCACAATTTCACGCACAGAAGATCCCATTTGTAATACGTGAACGGATTTTTTCAATCCTACTAAAATAGGACCAACCGCATCTCCTTCTACCATTTCTTGCAACAATTTGTAAGCTATATTTCCTGAACTAAGATTTGGGAAAATAAGGGTATTTACATTTTTGTTGGCAAGATTGGAAAAGGCAAATTTTTCCATCATCAGCTCATTATTTAACGCAAAATTGGCTTGCAACTCACCGTCTACCACTAAACTTGGGTATTGTTCGTGAAGAATTTCCACCGCTTTTGCCATTTTTTCGGAATCAGCCCCAGGAGCCGATCCAAAATTCGAGTAACTTAACAAGGCAATTTTCGGAGCCACTTTAAATTTGCGGATCATTTTTGCCACACTGTTGGTAATTTCAGCAATTTCCTCGGCGGTCGGATTTAGGTTGATGGTGGTATCGGCCAAGAACAATGGGCCTCTTTTGGTAATTAAAATATAAAGCCCGGCTAAAATAGAAGCATCTTTTTGCAATCCAATAGTTTGAATAACTGGACGCACCACTTCGCGATAATTTCGCGTGATACCCGAAATCATTGCATCTGCTTCACCCATTTGAACCATCATGGCTCCAAAGTGGTTACGTTCACGCATCATTTGGATGGCTTCAAACTCGGTAAATCCTTTTCGTTTACGCTGCTCAAAAAACACCTTTCCAAAAGCAATTCTGCGCTCTTCTTCTTCCTCTTCTTTCGGATCAATAATTATTACTTCTGGAAATTCAATGTTGTATTCTTCAATTAATGCATTGATTTTTTTTCTTTTTCCTAATAGAATTGGAAAAGCGACACCCTCTTCGAAAGCGGATTGTGCTGCTTTCAGAATTTTAATATTATCGGCTTCTGCAAAAACGACCCTTTTCGGATTCGCTTGCGCTTTTTCAGTAATGTTACGGATCAACTTATTATCTAAACCAAGTCGGTTTTTTAATTCTTGTTCATAGGCATCCCAATCCGTAATTGGATTTTTAGCCACACCAGAATCGATAGCTGCTTTTGCTACTGCAGGAGCCACATAATAAATCAAACGTGGATCTAGCGGTTTTGGAATGATTTGATCCCGACCAAACGAAATGTTTTTTTCACCATACGCTTCAATCACCTCCTCTGGAATGGTCTCTTTCGCTAAAGATGCAATCGCTTTTACTGCAGCCAATTTCATTTCTTCATTGATGGTGGTTGCTCGCACATCCAAAGCACCTCTAAAAATGAATGGAAAGCCCAATACATTGTTCACTTGATTAGGATGATCTGACCTACCTGTCGCCATGATGATATCTTTTCGAACAGCTGTCGCATCTTTATAGGAAATTTCAGGATCTGGATTTGCTAGAGCGAACACAATGGGATCCGATGCCATCTGTTGAATCATTTCTTTGGAGACCAGTCCACCTTTCGATAAACCTAAAAATACATCAGCATTTTTGAGGGACTTTTCAAAAGGAATATCCTTTTTATGCGCTTTTGCATACTCCTCTTTCATGTCATCAAGATTGGTTCTTCCTGCCCATAAAAGTCCTTTGGAGTCGTACATGTAAATATTTTCAACCTTA
>JALRIV010000152.1 GCA_023255275.1 Crocinitomicaceae bacterium
CATCACCAATCGCATCAATGCACCAATGATTAAGGATAACAAAGCGATTTTAAGCAACAACAAGTATGATTTCGGTAAAAAGACACGCATGACAAGTAAAGATTAAATGGGATACATTAAAATCATTCAGAAAAAAAGGCTTTATTTTTTAGCCGCATCAAGGGTAGTGTGTAACCCTAAACCTCTTAAAGACTGACCTTTTGCAATGATGTGACCTTTTCCATCGATTAAAAAACCTGAAGGAATAGAATTGACTTGATACAATTTCGCGACCGCACCATCCTTGTCCCAGCCGTGATTTGACCACGACAATTGATCATCTTTAATTGCTTTGACCCAAGATGCTTCGTTTCGATCTAAAGAGACACTAAAAACTTCGAAGCCTTTAGCATTCTTGAACTTCGTTTTTTTATACTTCTGATAGGCTTCGACCACATTTGGGTTTTCGCCCCTGCACGGACCACACCAAGAAGCCCAAAAATCAATTAATACCATCTTCCCTTTCAAGCTAGACAGTTTAATCGTCTTCCCTTTGGGATCTTTCAATGTTATTTCTGGGGCAAGATTTTGCTCGTTGTCAGAAGGGGTAAAACCTAATAAAACGGAAGCTAAAACGAAGAGGTAAAGTACTTTCATCATCCAATTCTTCGAATATCTGCACCAATATTATTCAAACGGATTTCAATGTCTTGGTATCCGCGATCAATTTGTTCGATATTGTGAATGACCGATTTTCCTTTAGCAGAAAGCGCAGCAATTAACAAAGATACACCCGCACGAATATCTGGAGAAGTCATCTGAATTCCTTTAAGGTCAAACTCACGATTCAATCCAATAACCGTAGCCCGGTGCGGATCACACAAGATGATTTGAGCACCCATATCGATTAATTTATCCACGAAAAAAAGTCGCGATTCGAACATCTTTTGATGAATTAAAACCGATCCTTTTGCCTGCGTAGCTACGACCAAAACGATAGAAAGTAAATCCGGCGTAAATCCTGGCCAAGGTGCATCTGCAATGGTTAAGATGGATCCATCAATAAACGTATCAATTTCGTATGATTCTTGAGCAGGGACATAGATATCATCCCCACGTCTTTCTAATTTAATTCCTAAACGACGGAACACATTCGGAATAATTCCTAAATTTTCCCAACTTACATCTTTAATGGTAATTTCGGACTTTGTCATGGCAGCCAATCCGATGAAACTACCAATTTCAATCATATCCGGTAAAATACGGTGGAAACATCCATTCAAGGATTTCACTCCTTCAATTTCGAGTAAATTAGAGCCGATTCCTGAAATCTTAGCACCCATGGAATTGAGCATCTTACACAATTGTTGCAAATAGGGTTCACATGCCGCATTGTAGAAAGTAGTCTTACCTTCAGCTAAAACAGCAGCCATTAAAACGTTCGCCGTTCCCGTCACCGATGCTTCTTCCAAATGCATGTAGCATCCTTTCAATTTCTTTGCTTCGATCGAATAAAAATGTTCTCCTGCATCGTAATTGAATTTCGCACCTAAAAGGGTGAATCCTTCAAAATGGGTATCTAATCTTCTTCTTCCAATTTTATCTCCTCCTGGTTTAGGAATAAATCCCTTTCCAAAACGAGCTAAAAGCGGACCTACAATCATAATTGAGCCTCTTAAAGCAGAAGCTCTCTTTTTAAAATCTTCTGTAGTTAAGTAATCTAAATCAATGTCTTTGGCTTGAAATATAAAAGTTCCTTTTTCCACTTTTTCCACCTTCACCCCCATGGTTTGCAATAAACTAATGAGTTTGTTGACATCCACAATATCCGGAATATTTGAAATCGTCACTTTTTCTGAAGTTAACAAAGGAGCGCATAGAACTTGTAAAGCTTCATTCTTTGCACCTTGCGGTATTAATTCTCCCTTAAGCGGTTTTCCTCCATGTATTTCAAATGAAGCCATAGTCGTTTATTTTTTAAATTTCTTTTTTTGATTTTTTTGCTTGAAATTATTGTTCTTTTTGTGGCGATTCTGATTCTGATTATTCATGATCCCCATAGAACGAAGTAAAGAATTCGTATTCATTAAATCATCTGGATTTTCTAATACCAGTTCTCCTCTTGATAATTCTTTCAATTGATCGGTAATAACATGATTTTCAACCGCGTCGTTGTTGTACGCAAGGAATTGTTTTTTCATGAAATTAGCCATCTTTTTCTTCAGGTATTCTTTTTCACCGCCATCTTTAACTTCACCTGCTTGTTCAAGAATTTTCTGAGTATATTGTCCATAATGGCCATATCGAATTCTACTTTTAGGATAAATCATCCGTTGAGGCTTTTCATTCAACACTTCCGGTAATGGAATTTCATAAGGAGAATCGACATCTAATTTGAAATCTGACATAACAAAAAGGTGCGTCCACAATTTGTGGCGATAATCATCCACATCTCTTAAATGCGGATTTAACTGTCCCATCACCTCAATGATGGCTACCGCAGCTTTATTTCGGATGGTTCGATCTTCGATTTCAAGTGCGTGAGAAATCATATTTTGTACATTTCTTCCGTACTCTGGCAAAATTAATTTACCTCTTGTCGTGTTATATTCCATAGTGTTAAAAAAAAGGGAAAGATAAATCCTTCCCTAAACTACTAATTTTCTAAATGTTTTCCAAGTGCATTGTTGTATAATTCCTTCGCCTCCGCGATGAAACCATAGTGTTCGTCATCTACCATCAATTTACCTTTGGTCACGTGACCTAACAAGGTAGATTTCACTCCAGATTGAATCATGTACTCAATAAATGCCTCTTCATGATCTTCATTCACAGTAACCAAGACTCTTCCTTGACCTTCTCCAAACAAGAATGCATCCTCTCTAATTTCAGAATCAGACACAATATCGAAACCTAAATCTCTTGGGATCGCCATTTCTGTTAACGCAATGAACAAACCACCATCGGAAACATCGTGTACCGCATTCACCAATTCGTTTTGGATCAATCCTTTAACCGCTTGTTGAACTGCAAATTCCTCTTCCAAATTAAAATAAGGCGCTGGAGATGCTTTCACCTTGTGGTAAGAAGCTAAGTATTCAGAAGATGCAATGTCTTCCGTGTAATTTCCAAGTAAGAAAATCAAATCTCCTTTTTGTTTGAAATCAAGCGACATTAATTTGTCTTTGTCCTCCAATATACCAATCATACCAATAGTAGGAGTTGGAAATACAGGAACCTCTACCCCATTGATTACCGTTTGGTTGTAAAATGAAACGTTTCCGCCGGTAACAGGAGTTTTGAATTTCAGACATGCAGCTGACATTCCTTTAATCGCACCAACAAATTGCCAATAACATTCTGGATTATATGGATTTCCGAAATTCAAACAATTGGTAACAGCACTCGGAATACCACCCGAAACAACAATATTACGAGCTGCTTCCGAAACCGCAATCTGCGTTCCAATTTCAGGATCTGCATTTACATAACGTGAATTGCAATCCACCGTCATAGCTAATGCTCTATTTGATCCCTTAATATTAGAGATACCTGCATCCGAAGGACGATTCGTTGTCATGGTTTTTGTTCCCACCATTGAATCGTATTGCTCGTAAATCCATCTTTTAGA
>JALRIV010000153.1 GCA_023255275.1 Crocinitomicaceae bacterium
AACGATCCTTATCCAAAATTAAAACAAGCGTTAGAGGCTCATCAAGTAGGCATTGCAGACATCATCAATATAGAAAGTGAATGTCGCCAATTGGTTGACCAAGAATACGAGCTGGCCTTAAACGCAGAAGATCCGGATCCAAAAACGGTAACCGATCATATTTTCGCTCCTACCCCTGTTTTGGAAGAAAAAGGAGAAAGAGAGCCTCAAGGAAAGAAAAAAACCGTGATGGTCGATAGCGCTTTGTTTGCAGTACGTGAATTGATGGAGAAGCATCCTGAAGCCCTGCTTTATGGACAAGATGTAGGAGGACGATTAGGTGGAGTTTTTAGAGAAGCGGCTACATTGGCACAAACTTTCGGCGATAATCGCGTCTTCAATACTCCAATCCAAGAAGCATTCATCATTGGTTCTACCGTAGGTATGTCTGCAGTTGGCCTAAAACCGTTGGTGGAAGTTCAATTTGCCGATTACATTTGGCCTGGATTGAATCAGTTATTTACAGAAGTTTCAAGATCGAATTATTTATCAAATGGAAAATGGCCGGTAAGTTGCGTGATTCGAGTTCCGATTGGTGCTTACGGAAGTGGTGGTCCATACCATTCTTCCAGTGTAGAGTCGGTATTGACCAACATTAGAGGCATCAAAGTCGTTTACCCATCAACAGGAGCCGATTTAAAAGGATTGATGAAGGCTGCATTTTACGACCCAAATCCCGTAGTGATGTTAGAGCATAAGGGCTTGTATTGGTCGAAAATCAAAGGAACCGAAGGAGCAATGTCCATTGAGCCAGACGAAGATTACATCATTCCATTGGGGAAAGGAAGAATCGTTCAAGAGGCAAGTGAAGAAAGCATCAAAGCAGGTAAATCTTGCACAGTCATTACTTATGGACGAGGTATTTATTGGACTTTAGAAGCTAGTAAAGCATTTGAAGGACAAGTGGAAATCCTCGATTTAAGAACCTTGCATCCTTTAGATTTTGATTTAATCGCAGCATCGGTTAAAAAACATAATAAAGTGGTGTTGGTGACCGAAGAAAGTGAAGAAGCGAGTTTCACCTTAGGGTTAGCAGGAAGAATTCAACGGGATCATTTTCAGTCCTTAGATGCCCCAATTGGTATTGTAGGATCGATCGACACTCCTGCCATTCCATTAAATTCAGAATTGGAAGCGGCCTTATTGACCAATGCGAACAAAGTTCAACAAGTGATTGCAGCCACCTTAAATTATTAATGGTGGGCTAATATAAAAATTAACCGTTACGATTTTATTTTTTAATGAAGGACCGGTAAATTCCAATAGGGTAATTTCTGAATGGGTAATAACACTTTTGATTGATCTGTATAATACAATTCAAGTGAGTGAGTGTGCATCAATGAGAACGTTTTAATCTTTAAATCATTGTCATCACAGATAAAGGTATTATCCAAATAATTCAACCTTACTCGAATAGGATAAAAGTGTTCTTGATTGTCCTGAAAAATTACATAATCCCGTCGATGTATAAAAACTCGTTTCCATGTACTATTGGGTTGACGGATTGCATAAGCTCCATGAAAGGGAGGTCTCTTCATGAGATCGTCTTGAAAATTTCCCTGTAAGACATAAGGATATAGCACTTCTAAAAAGATAAATCCAATGACCAAGGTTTTAAAAAAAGAGATAAAAGGTCGAGGTTGACCCTTCTCTTTGACCTTCACAAGCCTCACCTGTTGATGCAGTATAAAAAAACGATAAACTGGAACTAAGTATGGCATTAAAAGAAATACATTAATCGATATCAAAATCGCAATGAGTCCTTTCACATGAATTTGAAAACCAAAATTCACAGCCATTACATGAATCAATACCAGCATGGAAAGTATCAAACCCAGAACTCGTGTACGCCTAAATAGGATAAGCAATGCGGGAACCACTTCACAAAAGCCTAAAAACACGTTGTAAGAATATGAAGTCCCTATGGTGGACCAATATAAAATGTCACGATCCAATAACCCAAATGGGGTATACATGATGTTCGGTTCCGGAAGATAAAACTGTGTTTTAAATATTTTATCAAACCCATAAATCAAAAGGATCAGCGCAAGAAAGTAAGTTAATATTTGGTAACTAACTTTTTCATGTATCCATAGCAGGGTGCTCTCTTTTCTCATCCAAGTTAAAACCAGCACAAGCCCAAAACTGAACCCTAATACGATCAACATAACAAAACCTAAAGCACTGGAATCGCTGTAAATAGATAAGTTATCCGCATCAGGAAGGAATAGACCTAAAACAGCATTCCAAAATGATAAAACCCAATCTGAATAAAACTGAAAAAAACGATAAGGAAAAGGAAATAAAAAACAGACGAAAACCAGAAAAACCGACAACCCTGAAACCAATCCCCTATGCCACATGTGCTTTTAATTTTTGCTTGCGATTCCAAATCCAATAAAGTAGATTAACGAACAAAGTAGCCATGATTACCCCTAAAACAAAAGGAAATTTATCTGACGGAGCAGGTGAATCATAAACATGTGTTCGATTTGATTTCATTTTTTTGGCCGCTCTCAACATTGATTTTTTCACCGGAATCAAAACCACACTTTTTCCTTCATTTTCGAAAAAATAACGCTGATCTAAAACGGTACGAATGGAATCTAAATTTTGACTTTTATTGAATAAGGGATGATTTACTATTGTATCCTTACCTTCTTTCCAAATTGTAGTTACTCGATCATAACGAAACGTACATACATTGCTGGTGACCATCACGACGGTGGTATCGGATAGCCAAATTACACTGTCAAGTCGAGCATGCCTGACCTCAATATTCGGCGCCACTCCAAAATTAGAAAGGCCAACATCTGCTGATCTATTTTCAACTTTAAAATTTGAATACTTACCACTATGGCTTTTAATCGCAATACTCTTGGTTTGTCCCAAAACCAAACTCGAAAGAAAAATACTTCCGAACAAAAAAAAACTGTACTTCATCTTTACTAATTTGATGAAAGTACAGTCTACCTTTATTTTCGTTCAAATTTACTTTTTTATCACCTTTAAGGTTTGGTGAATATGATTCACTTCATCGATCAGTGTTACAAAATAGATACCTGAGGAAATGGAGGGTTCCATAAAATCAACTAGCGTATGGACTCCTTTTTCAAATTGTTTATCCATTTGTTGAATGATTTGTCCTTGTTGATTTAAAATTTGAATGTTCAAGTTAGAAGATTTTTCAATGGAAAATTTCAAATCACAATTGATAGAAAAAGGGTTTGGAATTACTTCAAAATGATGACCTTCAACTAAACAATCTACAGAAATGGGATTAAACACCGTTTCATTACCATTAAAATCTACTTGATTAATACGATAATACGTATGTAAATCGCGACCTAAGTTAGCCTCAAATTGAAGAATTCTTTAAGAATTCCTAGCACCAATTTTTTTTTATCGTTTCTAGTTTAGGATTCAAAATTTATCAAAAAAAAATGAAAATATTATTCTTGCAGGTGATTTCAATATAATACCTTCAGCTGAGGATGTTTATAATGTTAAGAGTTTTGAGGATGATGCTCTTTATCGATTAGAGATAAGAAAAAAGTTAAGGGAAATGATT
>JALRIV010000154.1 GCA_023255275.1 Crocinitomicaceae bacterium
GGCAATTCGTTTTGGAATTGCTTCCATTTCAGCAAGCACCTCCTTATCTTCAGTTGTCAGTTGACCTAAAGCAGGCACTATACCATCGTAATATTTTTGAGTGAGCACCAAAGCACGATTAACAAAATTTCCAAAAATATCTGCTAATTCTGAATTAACGCGCGTTTGAAATTCTTTCCAAGTGAACTCCGCATCCTTGGTTTCAGGGGCAATGGAAGTTAACACATATTTTAATTCATCCTCTCGGTCAGGATACGATTCTAAATATTCGTGCAACCAAACCGCCCAATTTCTAGATGTAGAAAACTTATCGCCTTCCAAGTTTAAAAATTCATACGCAGGCACATTGTCGGGCAAAATAAAATCACCGTGATCCTTTAAAAGAATAGGGAAAATAATAGCATGAAAAACAATGTTATCTTTTCCAATAAAATGAACCAATTTTCTTGGGTTTTCATCTTGATCATTCTTTACCCAATAGTCTTCCCAATTTTTACCTTGTGCTTCAGCCCATGCTTTTGTTGCAGAGATATAACCTATTGGCGCATCCAACCATACGTAAAGTACTTTGCCATCTGCACCTGCTAAAGGCACTTTAACCCCCCAATCCAAATCACGGGTCATTGCTCTTGGTTTTAATCCGCCATCAATCCACGACATGCATTGACCAACAACTTGATTTCGCCATAGTTTTGGGTCGTGTTGTTGATGTCCATCCAGTATGCCTTCTTTAATCCAAGTTCTTAACCATTCCTCATGACGTTCCATAGGCAAGTACCAATGAGAGGTTGATTTCATGATCGGTGTTTTACCACTCAAGGTTGATTTTGGGTGCTTAAGTTCTGTTGGGCTTAAATCGGAACCGCATTTTTCACATTGATCCCCGTAGGCATTAGGGTTACTGCATTTTGGACATTCACCTGTAATGTAGCGATCTGCTAAAAATTGTTGAAAATCCTCATCAAAATATTGTTCAGAAGTTTCTTCCGTAAAGTGACCATTTTCGTGTAATTTCAAGAAAAATTCCTGCGACGTTTGGTGATGAATTGGTGCAGATGTCCGGTGAAAAATATCAAAAGAAATATTGAATTTTTTAAAAGAATCTCCGATCATCTGATGGTATTTATCTACAATCTCTTGAGGACTAATTCCCTCTTTTTTAGCACGAAGCGTAATGGCTGCACCGTGTTCGTCAGATCCACAAATGAATGCAACATCGTGATGATTCATTCTCAAAAAACGCACAAAAATATCTGCAGGTAAATAAACACCGGCAACATGTCCAAGGTGCAAAGGGCCGTTTGCATAGGGCAAAGCGGCAGTAACGGTATACTTAGATTTTGTCATAATATGAAATACATGACAAAGATACACAGAAATAAATTTAATCGAGAAAACAAAAAAGAAATCCCACGAAAAAAGCCGACCCTTCTGGACCGGCTTGTACCTAAATTGAAACGACTATTACTATGCGTCTTTAGTGAGTTAAGGTAAGTTTATTAGGTGTAATATCTTTTGCTTTCGCTATGATTCAAATGTATATCTATTTTCCTATTTTGAAACTACTTTTTCCAATTTTGAGAACAAAATCATTTGAAAAACTTAGTTTCAATTAAGTAGTATTACGTAAATGAGTATTAATTTCCTCCGACAATCGACAAATCAAGATGTTTCAAGCAGAAAATTATCCTTAATTTTGCAGTACAATGAGTGATACTTCTTATACCCGAATAAACAAATATTTAAGTGAGGTTGGTTTCTGTTCCCGCAGGGCTGCCGATAAATTAATTGAAGAAGGAAAGGTAACCATTAATGGTAAAATTCCGGAGATGGGGACAAAAGTTTGTGCATCAGACGAAATTCGAGTGGATGGCAAGTTAATCCAAGAGCGAACGGAAAAAAACGTCTACATCGCTTTCAACAAACCCGTTGGGATAGTTTGTACAACAGACCGTAGGGTTGAAAAAAACAATATTATTGATTATATCAATTATCCAAGTAGGATATTTCCTATCGGGAGACTTGACAAACCCAGCGAAGGTTTGATCTTTTTGACCAATGATGGAGATATTGTCAATAAAATATTACGCGCTAAAAATAATCACGAAAAAGAATACGAAGTACGGGTAAATCGATCAATTAGTAAGTCCTTTATTGAGCAGATGAGCGAAGGGGTTCCTATACTAGATACTGTAACTCGAAAATGTAAAGTGGAACGCATCAATAATTTTGAGTTTCGTATCGTTTTAACGCAAGGGTTAAATCGACAAATTCGAAGAATGTGCGAGTATCTAGGTTACGAAGTACTTAAATTAAAAAGGGTGCGCATTATGAATGTGCATCTGGACTTGCCGGCTGGTGCTTGGCGTTATTTAACCGAAGAAGAAATGTCAACACTTCACGGTTTAATTGCAGACTCTTCAAAGACGCACGATCCAGATTTTGATTGGGATGAAGACGAAAATGAATGAGAAGACAGAAGACTGCCCTCTCATTCTAAATCATTTATTGCTGTTTCGCGAATTGTAAATTCAAAATTAATTTTACCTCATCACTTACGACAATACCACCCGCCTCGGTTACTGCAGACCAAGTCAAACCAAAATCTTGACGATTGATTTTTCCTTCCATTTCAAAACCAACTTTATCATTTCCATAAAAATCAGTCATGTTTCCACCGTAAACAGCGCTCAAAGCAATCGGTTTAGTTACTCCTTTGATTGTAATATTTCCATGAATGGTATAACGATCTCCTCCTATATGTTCAAAAGAAGTCGTTTCAAACGTTAATTTTGGAAATTGAGCAGCATCAAAAAAGTCAGCTGATTTCAAATGGTTATCACGATCAGATTGACGGGTATTGATACTATCCACATCTGCTTCGAACTGCGCACTTGCTTGTGAAAAGTCCAAACCATTCGATTGTAAACTTGCGTTAAAAACGCCAAACTCACCGGTTACCGTAGAAATCACCAAGTGCTTCACTTTAAATTGCACTTCGGAGTGCATCGGGTCTAAATTCCAAATTGTTTTTTCCATAATATCGATTTTGGACAAATATACAACTTTTTTATTTACCTTGGTATTTATTTACACGGTATTTTATTGAGTATAAAAAAATCGTCCGAAGACGATTAGTTATTTTCTAGTTTAAATGGGTTCTAAGCTCTTCTTTTTCAACGAGTCCTAATCCAGACCAATGCATTTTACCTGCTTTATACACTACGATTAACGGAATTGATTCAATTTTCATTTGTTTTGCAAGTTGACTATTTTCATCAACGTCAACACGTAAGACTTTTAGTTTTCCCTTCATTTCAAGCTCTAATTCTTCAATGATAGGCGCCAATTTTTTACATGGAGCACACCATTCAGCATGAAAATCTACTAAAACCAAATCCCCTTGAATGGCTTTTTCATAATCTTCTAAACGCATTCCAGAAGCTGCGCTGGATTCATTTGTGAGCACGACAGGAAGTTCTTTTGCATTCCAATTCATCAAACCTCCTTCGAGTTCAAAGACTTGTTCAAAACCAGCACCTCGCAAATCACTTGCCGCAGAAGAACTTCGTCCGCCACTTAAGCAATACACAAAAACAGG
>JALRIV010000155.1 GCA_023255275.1 Crocinitomicaceae bacterium
AATTGCTAAGTTATCTGCATCAAAAGTCTGGTTTAAAGCGAAATATTTCAATAAAGCATTTCGTTGTGCTAACGTTTTTTGGTATTGAATCAATATTTGTAGGTATTGATTATCCAAAGTTCCAATTACACTATCAATAAATTTTCTTCTGGTTTCACTTCCTTCCACAATCAAATCGGCATCAGAAGGAGAAATGATTACTAACGGAATTAATCCTAAATGTTCGGAAAGTTTTTCATAGACTTTTCCATTTCGCTTAATGGTTTTTTTTTGTCCTTTTTTTAAACTGCTATAGCAGGTGTTAACTAATTACTTTGCAAAATTAAGAAAAAGGAATGAATTCATCGCTTTTTATAATTGTGAATTTATTAACATCTTAAGGGTGAAAGCGTTTGCTTGTATTTTTTTTCAAAAGTCTACTTCTTCAATTCTATCACCAATTTTAAAATCTTTTTTAGCGGTTTTGCCTATCAAATCTTTCCAATAAATTGGTGCTAAACTGTATGCTGGACGAACAATGCGTAAATTCTCTGCTGTAAATTTTTCTCCTTTTTGAATTGTTTTGGAAACATAAATGGAACGCGAGAACACTCTGCCTGATGTTTGTTTTTCTGTTAGCGTATAATCCACCTTTCCGATGGCAGATTCTGCCTCTCTGACGGCTTTAACCATTTCTGTAAATTCTTTTTCATTCATGGAAAATGAAGCGTCAGGTCCACCAATAGAACGGTCAAGAATAAAATGTTTTTCAATAATTTTGGCACCAAAACAAACCGATACAACAGGAACCGTAGATCCCATCGTGTGGTCTGATAGACCAGTAATGACTTGAAATCGTTCCGCTAAATCTTTTACCATGACCATATTTGCTTCCTCTATTGGGGCAGGGTAGGAGGAAGTGCATTTCAAAAGGGCAATTTGGTGGTTGTTCATGCGGTGACAAGCATCTAATGCTAATTCGATGTCTTGCAAGGTGGCAATTCCCGTCGACAAAATCATCGGTTTTCCTTTTGAAGCTACGTATTCGATTAAAGGAATATCGGTGATCTCAAAAGATGCGATTTTATATGCAGGTACGTCGAGGGTTTCCAGAAAATCGACAGAGCTTTTATCGAACGGTGTAGAAAAGCAAATGAGTCCCTCTTTTTGAGCTTCGTCAAATAAAGCTTGGTGCCAATCCCAGGGTGTATAAGCTTTCTGATAGAGTTGATGTAAAATTTCGCCATCCCAAATAGTGCCTTTGATTTTAAAATCGTCGCGATCACAATCTAAAGTCATGGTATCTGCCGTGTAGGTTTGAAGTTTTATTGCATCTGCACCTGCTCGTTTGGCTGCTCTAATGGTTTCTAAAGCGGTTTCCAAGCTTCCGTTGTGATTAGCAGATAATTCTGCGATGATGAAGCAATGGTGGTGTGTATCGATGATTTGCTTTCCAATTTGCATACTTAACTAATTGATCGAACTAAATGAAATACTTCAGCCATTGGTTTTCCGATAACGATTCCCCATCGTTGTGCTGCAATTTTCAATGCTTCTGGAGATCTTGGGTGTGGGAAGTTTCTTTTTTCAAATTCATATTGTTCCATTGCCTTTATCTTTGCAGCTAGCCCTTCTTGACTGATCTCGTGATAAATATTTGGAATAAAATGTTTTGGGTCTGTTGATGCCCTCCATTCTGTTCCCGAAAAGGTTTCAAAAGTGATGATGCATTTCACACCTTCATGTTCCAAGGGTCTTGTGGCGGTGATTACACTTTCAAAAGTACGTTGGTGATCGATGTTCACATCCCCTCCGTGATGGGTGAAAATGACCTCAGGCTTAAAATCGACCTTTTCTTTTTCGATAATTTTTATGATGTCTAATAAGGCCACACTGTCGAAACGATTATCGGGAAGGCTGTAAATGCCAACGGATTGATAACCAATTGATTTTTGCGCTTCGTAAATATTTTTGCGATGCGTTGCTAATTCGGTTTCCCAAAGTTGTTGATCGCGCTGATCGGCACGAGAAGTAATTCCTTCTCCTAAAATAATGCAACGCACTTCACATCCATGATAATGGATTAAGTCGTACATAGTAGCTCCTAATCCCAATACCTCATCATCCGGGTGGGCAACAACCACTAATATTTTTTTATTTTTTAATAATCCTAACATAAGCTTCTAACTCATTTTCACCAATTGGATTGGCTTTGGTAAATTCAAATTTAAAATAATCGGTTTCCAAAAATGCTGAGGGGTATCCCTCTGCATCAAGCATTCGAATATAATCATAAATTTCCTCGATGCTTTGCAATTGGCTTAAATTCCCCTCTTCAGGTGTTCTACGTTTGAAGGTGGTAATCTCTCCCTCTTGACGTTGAGGTATGATTTTATCCAAAATGATTTCGCGTATCATTCCTTCGATGATCGGGTTCATTCTTTCAAAGATTGCTTGAGCAGTACCCGTTAAATCAAGTTCCCTTTTCAAATAAATCGGTCCTGCATCTATCTCTTTTTCTACTTTTAGGGCGCTAATCTTTGTGTTTTGATGTTTACGTACAATTAAATTTTGTAGCGGACTACCTCCTCTTCCATAAGGTAAATCCGTCATGTGAAATACTATACAAGTGTAATTTTCGTAGATTTCACTTGGGATCATGTAAGACCAATGTGGGATAAAAATATAGCTTGGATTTATTTTTTGCACATTGACCAAATTAAAGTCAGTTTTTTGACAGATAGCATGCCACTCAAAATCGATAAATGATTTTATTAAATTTTCGAACATGCTGCTATGCCAGCTTTTTTCACTGAGAAAAATGATACTATCCTTTTTCATATTGATCGAATTGTTGATGGTGAAGGGTAATTGTTTGGATCCAAGTAAAATTTAATTTTTCAAAAACACGTCTCGATGAATGGTTGTTCTCCTTGACCAATGCTCTAAATTTAAGTTTTTTTTGTAGCATGATCATTTGCATCATTTCTGTACCTAGACCTTTACCTCTGTAATTTGGATCGACAGAATAATCAATCAACCAAAAACCATCAGGCTCCTGATCCAATCGAATTTGACCGACCAAGCTGCCCTCTTGTTCAAAGACAAAAAGTTCAGTTTGAGGGTGTTGTAGTTTATTTTTAAACCAAGCGGTGTGGTCATCCAAAGAGATGGATTCTTGATGGATGGCATTTGATCTCACTAATGGGTCATTCGCCCAGATCAAGTATTGATTTAAATCTGCTAATGTTGCTTTTCGGTAGGTTAACGACATGATTTAAATAAGTTTTTGTAAAACGATACATACCATCCTGACGAGTCAATCTTCTCATCTGTTTAATAAAGTTTGGTAAATACTCATCATCTACGAAAATATCATAAATAGATGGTTTAGGTTTGTCATATGTTGAACCACCAATTCCTGTTTTATACATTGCAGGAAAGAACTGATTTACAGGTGTTGCAAACTTATTAAAGTTAAAGATTACATCATCACCTAAATCATCTTTCTCTATAAACTCATGCACTTTAAATGCTTGGAGTTTAGAAAAGTTCTCGATGATTGTTGCTTCATCCATACCAATTCTAGGTGGCGCATCT
>JALRIV010000156.1 GCA_023255275.1 Crocinitomicaceae bacterium
CATTTCGGTCTTCGACTGTTACAAGGTAAGTCGCCTGCGCCCGGGCAGGGGTGAGATGTAAAAATGAAATCAATTTAGCTTCGGAAAATTAATAGCTGTGAATCCTTTTGAAGGAATATCGGTACGCCTGGCTTTCTGCATGCCTTTTGCGATAAGGCATTCGAGAAGTGTCTTTTTTTGATGTGACAAAAAAATGTGGATTACAGGAATCTATTCTGGCAGTGGAGTTCATCGGATTTAAAAGTAGTAATTTTTTTCAAATCCCATTTGAAAGCGCAATAAAAAAGCCACCTAAAAAGGTGGCTTTTAACGCTATATTAAACAAAATTATTTTTTGTAAAAAGGCAATTTCACTACTTTCGCTTTTACGCCTTTGTCGCGGATCGAGATATAAATCTCGCTTTCTAAAGCGGCGTGTTCTGTGGTTACGTACCCAAGTCCAATTCCAACTTTCATTGATGGCGACATGGTTCCTGAAGTTACTTTTCCAATCACATTTCCTGCGGCATCTACAATTGGGTAGTCGTGTCTTGGAATTCCACGGTCAATCATTTCAAAAGCAACTAATTTACGACTTACGCCATTTTCTTTTTGTGCTTTCAAGACGTCAGCATCGATAAAATCTTTGGTGAATTTAGTAATCCATCCAAGTCCTGCTTCAATCGGTGAAGTGGTGTCGTCGATGTCATTCCCGTACAAACAGAATCCCATTTCCAAACGCAAGGTATCACGGGCAGCTAATCCAATGGGTTTAATTCCAAATGAAGCACCTGCTGCAAAAACGGCATCCCAAACTTCTTGAACATCTTCATTTTTGACATAAATTTCAAATCCTCCAGAACCGGTGTATCCTGTTGCTGAAATCATGACCTCTTCTTTTCCTGCAAATTTTCCTTTTTGGAAAGTGTAATACACCATATCACTCAAGGAAATATCTGTTAACGATTGCATCGCTTCTGCTGCTTTCGGACCTTGAATAGCTAATAATGAATAAGCATCAGATACATTGGTCATTTCTACACCTAAATCATTGTGTGAAGAAATCCAATTCCAATCTTTTTCGATATTTGAGGCATTAACCACTAGGAAATACTCATCTTGAGCTACGCGATAAATGATTAAATCGTCAACGATTCCGCCCTTTCCATTGGGTAAACATGAATATTGAGCCTTGCCATCCACTAAAACAGATGCATCGTTGGAACAAACTTTTTGAATCAATGCCAACGCATTTTCTCCTTTCAGGATAAACTCTCCCATGTGTGAAACGTCAAAAACGCCAACACCATTGCGTACCGTTTCATGTTCTATATTTACGCCTTCATATTGAACCGGCATATTATATCCTGCAAAAGGTACCATCTTGGCTCCTAATCCGATATGTACCTCTGTTAAAGCTGTATTTTTCATGTAATGATTTAAAATTCGATGCAAAGTTAAGATAATTTCTAAAATAAATCGGCCAGTTCTTTTCCAACTAAACTTCCAATGGCCACGCCCATTCCCCCCATTTTAACTCCAATAGCACTTCGATCACTGATTTTTTGGATGATTGGATTTTTATCGCCCCCAATTCCCATGATTCCAGCCCATTGGTAATCGATGTTGAATGCTTGCCCTGGTATGATTTGGGTTCGTAACAAGGTCGTCAGTTTTTCAAGAATTTGGTTCGTATTGGTCATTTCGGTGGTTGTTTCTCCTGCAAAATCCAAATTTCTTCCACCGCCCAATAAAATCCGATTTTGAATGTTTCTGAAATAATAATAGCCATCATCGTAATGAAAGGTGCCTTTTAGCTTTAAATCGGCTATGGGTGAGGTGACAACGACTTGCGCCCTCGCTGGCTCTACCTGTAGTTCGGGTAACAATTGGCGAACAAATCCATTGGTGCAAATCAAAATATGTTCTGCTTTAAGGGTGCCAACATGGGTTTCTAAAATTCCATCGGAGGCATGTACTGCTTGTACTTCGATTCCGTTGAGTTGAAGAATGCCTAATTGGTGCAACAGATGATTAAATTTAACCATCATTTTACCGGTATCTATTTGTCCTTCTAAACGATTTTTAAAAGCGGTATTAAATCCTTTAAATCCAAAATTCTGCAAAGCCGCTTGATCTTCAGTATAAACTTTTTCTTCGCCTAAAACTTGAGCGATCTTCTCATTCAGGTAAGGTAGGAAATCTTGAATGGTTTTCGTGGTTTGAACATCCTTTTCCGCAATTAAATCCCAAGAGCCATTGGGTTGAAAATCCATTTCTTCTTCGCCAATGATCGATTTCAAATAGGACAATCCTTCGTGTCTTTTTAAGACGGTTTGAAAAATACCTTCTCCGTAAGTTTGGTAATCAGCGTACAATTCAGTAGGACTCCCAAAACAAGCAAAACCGGCATTTTTTGTACTTGCTCCAGATGGAAGAAATCCTCGTTCAATCATCACTATTTTTGCATTTGGATATTTTTGCCTAAGATGATACGCAGCACTATTTCCAACAATTCCGCTTCCTACAATTAAAAAATCGATCTTTTCAAAGTATTGTTGTTTTTCCCAAAAACTCAATTGATGGATATTAAGCATATTTTTTCTATATTTATATTTCAACTTTTTTGTACATCTTTGTAAAAGATTGAGTTCAAAATTAAACGAAAATGATGTACGGTTGTACAACATTTTGTTACTAAGTAAACGATATGAAGCTTTTTTTATATATTTCTTTATTATTCTTGCCTTTTTTAGGACTTTCGCAAACGTTTAAATTTTCATTAGTTGGAAGTATTTCGAATGCAGATAACGGTCGTAATGAGCCTGGGGTAGTCATTTCCATCATTCAAAATGGGAACACCATTGCCACCACCACCACAGCTTCCAATGGAAGTTTTTCCTTGGTGAAATCTATCGATGTAAAAAGTCCGTTTAAAATTGTCATTTCCAAGCCTCAGTTTGTGTCCAAATTTATTCAGTGCGATTTCTCTAAACTGAATGGAGAGGCACGACAAGGAGGGAATGAGGTGAATTTCCCGTTAAATGGATCCATTTTCGCCAATAAGCCGGGTATCGATTTTTCGTTTTTAGACACCGAGCCGATTATGAATTGGACCGTAGAATCTTCCGGAGAACCTGAATTAGATCAAGGACAATTCAAAGCTACCAAGAAGAAGATTGATGCTTTATTGAAACAGGTTGAGGATCAGGAAAAGAATAATAAGAAGGAATACCAAAAGGTCATGGCAGAAGCAAATGCCCTATTCAATTCGAGTAAATTTGAAGAAGCATTACCTAAATACGAGCAAGCCTCTCAATTGCTTCCTAGAGAAGAGGAGCCAATCGACAAAATAGATGCCATTGAAAAAATTCTTCTTCAACGTAAAAAAGATGCCTTAGCTGCAGAACAAGCCAACGCGGCCTACAACAACAAGATTAAAGAAGCCGATGCTTTGAGGGATCAAAAACAATACGATCAAG
>JALRIV010000157.1 GCA_023255275.1 Crocinitomicaceae bacterium
CATTTTTTCAGTTGTTAAGTTGTGGTTAATTCTAATGTAACTATAATGATTTAAAAAAGCAACAAAAAAATTGTTTTTTTTCATTGATAATGAACAAATTAGAAGTCACACTGAAAGTTCATGCTTTCAAAATGAATATCTACTTTCTTTTGTATCTTTGTAGGATGAAAATTTTAATGGTTTGTTTAGGAAATATATGCAGATCACCGCTTGCAGATGGTTTGCTCAAAGCAAAAATTGAAGCTCGACAGTTAACTGATTCTGTAGATTCTGCAGGAACCTCATCCTTCCATGCTGGAGAAAAACCAGATGCTCGAATGATTGCTACCGCTAATTCCTATGGTGTATCGTTAAGTCATTTAAGAGCTCGAGGTTTTGAAGCAAAGGATTTCGATCTTTTTGATCGAATTTTTGTCATGGATAAAAGTAATTTGCAAAATGTCCTAAAATTAGCAAGAACCGAAGCAGACCGAAAAAAAGTAGACCTATTATTAAACTTATCGCATCCTGGTGAAAATTTAGAGGTTCCTGACCCCTACTATGGAGGAGATGAAGGATTTCATGCTGTATATAAAATGGTAGATGAGGCTACTGATGTATTAATAAAACAATTAGAAAAAAATGATGGATAAACCAACAATATACTTAATCCCTAATACGCTTGGCGGAGAATCTACCGACGATATTCTTCCTGTTGGAGTGAAAGAAGTTGCCGTGACTTTACGTCACTTTGCTGTGGAAGAAATAAAATCTGCACGAAGATTACTACGTAAAATGGATCGCTCTTTTCCAATTGATGAATGCACGTTCTATATCCTCAATAAGAAAACCTCCATTGAGGAGCTTTATCAGCAAATTGGGGTGTTAAAAGATGGTTTTTCATTGGGTGTAATTTCAGAAGCTGGTTGTCCAGGTATTGCTGATCCTGGCGCGGAACTGGTTGCCCTGGCGCACGAAAAAGGTTATGCAATTCATCCGATGGTAGGTCCATCTTCTATCTTTCTTGCACTGATGGGAAGTGGTTTCTCGGGACAACAATTTGCCTTTCATGGGTATTTGCCAAAAGAGCGAAAAGAACGCATTAAAAAACTAAAAGATTTTGAAGCTGATTGCCGAAGAAATGGCACAACACATATTTTTATGGACACCCCTTTCAGAAACATGAATGTGTTGGATGATTTATTAAACGAATTAACCGATCAAACAAAAATATGCATCGCTTCCAATATTACCCTGCCCGATGAATCGATTCAATCGATGAGTGTTAAGGATTGGAGAGAACATGCGTATGATCTTTCCAAAAAGCCTACGATGTTTTTAATTGGAAAATAAGAATTATTTAATTCCTCTCCGTTTTTTAATCGCTTCGTAAGCGTCCTGAATTTGTTGGAACTTCTCTTTCGCGCCTTTTTCATATTCAGGCCCCATACTAGCCACTTTGTCAGGGTGAAATTTAATGGCCATTTTGCGATACGCTTTCTTGATTTCATCGTCGGAAGCAGATGCATCAAGGCCTAACACCTTGTAATCAGAATCAACATTGCGGTAAAACATGTTTTTTACCGATTCAAAATCAGCCGAAGAAACACCCATCCACGATGCAATATCTTGAATGACGCTTAATTCTATAGGAGAGACATCACCATCCGCTTTGGCAATTCCAAAAAGATAATGTACCAATTGAATGCGCACTTCGGGTTGCATACGCAAACGAATATCTTGACAAATTTGCTGAACTGGTATTTGTCCTGAGTCTAAGAATCGTTTAAGCGTTTGTAAATGTTGGGTCGAAAATTGTGGTCCGAATTGTTGGTTAAAAAACGATTTTACATAATCCAATTCTGCTTTTAATACTTTTCCATCTGCTTTCATTACAGCGGCAGATAAGACCATTAACATCGTAGGTACATCGTTGGAGGAAGACCTTTGCTGATAAAAATTAAAAACATCTTCAGGAGAAAACGTTCGACCTTCTTGGTGTGCTTGGTCCTTCAATTTTGCCATTACGCCTTGGTAATTATCAATAAATGAACCGACAATAAATCCGATAAATCCTCCGAAAAAACTCCTTCCAAATAAGAAAAAGCCACCTACTGCTAAAATATATTTAAACAAAATAAAAAAAATTAAGGGAGGAAAAAATCCTCCCTGTTTGATTTGATTATACTAATTCAATGCTTCGATCAATGAATGAACTTAAGGCTTGTCCTTTTAACATTCCTTGAGCGAGAAGGGCTAAATCAGCTAATTGCTTCACCTTATTTTCCTGCTCTTTACCTTCCAACTTCAACAAAGCTTCAATTTTTGGATGATTCCCATTGACATTCATTTGATACATTTCTGGAAAGGCTCCATAAAAACCATTACCTCCACCAAGTTTTTGCTGTTCCATCATTCTTCTAATGAACTCAGGTTGCGTGATGACAATCGGCGCTTCGGTAGAATCCATTGCTTCAAATTGAATGGTAAATTTTTCTTTGTTTACGGTAGATTCAAAAACTGGCTTTAACTTTTCTTCATCCTCTTTAGACAATTTAGAAACGATTTCATCAGTTTTCTTGATCAACTTATCCAAGGTATCAGCATCCACTCGCGCAAAAGATACATTCTCCATAGATTGCTCTAATTTTGCAATCCAATGTGGAGCCAATGGTCCGTCCAATTCTAGAACAGCATACCCTCGATCTTTCGCTCTTTTGACTAAAGCAAATTGTTCCTCTACATGATTCGTATATAAGAAAACGGTTTTTCCATCTTTATCGGTTTGATTTGGAGCGACTTTTTCTTTGAATTCTTCTAAAGTATAATAGGTGCCTTCCGTATCTTTTAGTAAACTAAAGGATTTTGCTTTTTCATCGAACTTCTCATCAGACAAGGCGCCATATTGAACAAAAACTTGGAGGTCATTCCATTTTTCTTCAAAATCTTTACGATCTTTTCTGAACATTTCTGCCAATTTATCCGCTACTTTTTTGGTAATGTGCGCTGAAATTTTCTTCACATTTCCGTCGCTTTGTAAATACGATCTTGAAACATTCAATGGAATATCTGGAGAGTCGATTACCCCGTGTAATAAAGTTAAAAATTCAGGTACAATTTCTGCTACTGAATCAGTAATGAACACTTGATTCGAATACAAATTAATTTTATTGCGCTGAACCTCAACATTCTCCTTAATTTTTGGAAAATAGAGAATACCTGTCAAATTGAACGGATAATC
>JALRIV010000158.1 GCA_023255275.1 Crocinitomicaceae bacterium
TTTGTAATGAGCGTGTTGGAAGATTACCTGCGTACCTTTGAAGGGTGCTTGATTGTGGTGTCACACGACCGTTATTTCATGGATAAAATGGTTGACCACCTGTTCGTTTTCGAAGGGAAGGGAGCCATAAAAGACATCATTGGAAACTATACAGAGTATCGAAAACAAACTGCGGTAGATTACAAAAAAGACAAAGAGGAAACAAAATCAGACGAGCCTAAAAAGGAAGTAAAAGTGACTCAAATTTCAAATGCCAGTTCAAGTGAACCGAAACGAAAATTGAGTTTTAAGGAAAAACAAGAATTTGAAGCTATTGAAAAAGAAATCCCGCAATTGGAGCAGGAAAAAGAAGCCTTGACTTTAGCACTTTCAGATGGATCTTTAGCTGCTGATGAAATCATTCGTACGGGTGAAAAACTCGCTGCAGTCGTTGCCAGCTTGGAAGAGAAAGAATTGAGGTGGTTGGAATTGAGTGAATTCGTATAAATCAAATCATTTTAAATAGACAAAAAAAAGTCGTTCTCCTGTAGTAGAACGACTTTCAACAATAAAACGAGTCATCACGACTAGTTAGGAGAAAACTATTGCGCTAGTGTAGTTTTAACAATTCCAGCAATGATTTTACCGTCTGCTTTTCCTGCTAATTTAGGCGTTAACACACCCATCACTTTACCCATGTCTTGCGGACCATTTGCTCCGACTTCTTGAATGGTTTGTAGCACGATTTCTTTAATTTCATCTTCTGATAGCATCTTAGGCAAGTAAGCTTCAATTACTTTCGCTTGTGCCAGTTCCTCATCCGCTAAATCTTGTCGATTTTGCTCAACATATAACGCGTATGTTTCCATGCGTTGTTTATGCAATTTCATGACAATTTTAAGCGCTGCTTCTTCAGAAACTTCACCAGAACCTGACGTAGCTTCTAAGAGCAATTTTGATTTGATATCACGCAATGCAGCTAATTTTTCTTTTTCTTTAGCAAGCATTGCGCTTTTAATATCTGCATTTATTTGATCTGTAAAACTCATTAGTTAGTCAACGTTATCATGTAAAAAAGAATTATTTCCCAAACCCGATTTATTCAAACTAAAACGACTTACATCATTTTGTTCACTCAATTTGGTTTCGTCTAATTGTACATTACGACGTACAAAAGCAGGCTCATTTTCAAATTCTGCAATACCATCAGCCTTTTTCAACTTCATGGTATATTCTTGAATCTTTGCAATACGCTCTTGCGCTCTTTTTTGTTGATCCTCTGGAGATAAAACAGTACGTGTGTTTGACAAATCTGTTAACTCCATTTGAGTATCGTCCTCTAAAAAGAACTTTTTAACTTCCACCTTTTCTTCAACTGCAGAACCCTCTTGTTGTAAATCCCAAGTCAATTCGATTTCAGACTGTACAGAAGCAACCGCTTCATTTTCCTCCACATTTTCAAAGACAACTTCTTCGTTTAAATCATGAACTACAGCTGGTGCAATGGAATCTAAAGTCAATTCTTTAGTTACCAAAAAAGGCTCATCAGCAGCCGTATCCACTACTTGCACGACACTCTCTTGTGTTGGAGATGCTAAAGGTGCAACAATTTCTTTTTTAGGTTCTTCATCTAAGGTTGTCACCTTCTTTTCTGGCGCCTTTTCAAATCCTGTAATTGGATTTGATTTAAAACCTGTTGCGATGATCGTAACACTTAATTTATCGCCTAAAGTGGCATCGTATCCGTGCCCCCAAATAACGTCAGCTGTTGATCCTGCTTCATCTTGAATATAATCCGTGATTTCAGCAATCTCATCCATGGTTACTTCAGCATCACCGTAAGTAATATTTAATAGAACGTATTTCGCTCCTTTAATGTCATTATCATTTAATAATGGTGAATTTAATGCTTCTTGAACCACAGTCAATGCACGATCTTCTCCAGCTGCAGATGCACTACCCATAATTGCAACACCACTATTTTTCATTACCGTGTTCACATCGTTAAAGTCAACGTTGATGGCTCCGGTAACAGAAATTACTTCAGCAATTCCTTTTGCCGCTACAGACAATACGTCGTCTGCTTGCGAGAATGCGTTAGAGATACTTAAATTACCCGTGATTTCACGTAATTTTTCATTATTGATGATCAACAAAGTATCGACAGACTCACGAATTTTCTCTAATCCATCTTCGGCTTGTTGTCTTCTTTTTCTTCCTTCAAAATTAAACGGAACAGTAACAATACCAACCGTTAAAATTCCTAACTCCTTAGCTACTTGAGCGATTACTGGAGCCGCACCTGTACCTGTACCACCACCAAGACCAGCGGTAACGAATACCATTTTCGTGTTGTTACTTAACAACTCTCTAATTTCTTCAATATTTTCAATTGCAGCATTCATCCCAATTTCAGGAATAGCACCTGCACCTCTTCCTTCAGTTAGGGATGGTCCCAATTGAATTTTTAACGGCACTGGAGATATATCCAACGCTTGTCGATCGGTGTTACAAACGATGAAATCTACTCCAATAATTCCTTGATTGTACATGTGGTTGACTGCATTGCTGCCTCCTCCACCAACACCAATCACCTTAATGATTGATGATGTTTCTCTTGGTAAATCGAACTCCATATTTATTGTTTTATTGTTGTTGTTAGTTTTTTGTTAGTCTTCTTCTGTGAAGAATTCTTTACTTTTTTTAATGATTGATTCGAAGAAACTTCCTCGTTTCGATCCTGTGTTGGTTTTCACTTCTCCTACAGCAGAAGCTCCTTCCTCTTCATCTTCCAGGGCAAGATCATTAAATCCTTTCAATACCAAACCAATACCTGTTGCATACATAGGCGACGCCAAATTTTCAATGGTATTTGTATTTGCTAAATGCTCGTTTGGATAACCAATTCGCGTTTCCATTCCCGTCATAAACTCAAATAATTGACGGATATGTTTCAATTGAGAACCACCTCCGGTAACCACAATTCCAGCGATTAATTTTTTAGAATATCCAGAGTTGATGATTTCATAATGCACCAATTCAATGATCTCTTCCATACGAGCTTGAATAATACTCGCAAGGTTGCGAATGGTAATTTCCTTCGGCTCCCTACCTCGTAATCCAGGAATACAAACCGATTCATTGTCTTGACATTCCGAAGCCAACGCTGAACCAAATTTCACTTTCAATTTCTCTGCATAACTGCGCATGATCGTACAACCCTCTTTGATATCCTC
>JALRIV010000159.1 GCA_023255275.1 Crocinitomicaceae bacterium
CAGCCGGAACAATTTTTACTCCAGCATCATTGAATTTAGTAATAATCGCAGCAAGTTTTTCTTCTGCTTCTTTTATTTGCTTGTCTTTAGCTACAACATGCAACAAACAAATTTCAGCCGCCAAAGGTTTAGCAGTAGCAATAGCATGTTCTAGTGCAATGTCCGCAACTTCTGAAAAGTCATGCGGTACAATAAAGGTTTTTGTTCTCATAGAAATGGTTTAATCCCCTAATTTAATAGGTTAAAACTAACAATAAATGAAATCAAATACAAGTGCAAAACAAAAAAATAATATATGTTTTAAAAATGAGTGGAATTTATTAGATTTGTACAAAGGAAAATAAATGCAACTTAGAGGAAAACTTATTAAAAAAACCACTGAGATTACCTATAACCGACAAACCAATAATTCACCTAAATTTATGGATAATTTAGATTGTTTGTCTAAATTGGTTTATCAGTCACAAGCTACGGCATTTGGTAAGACGTACGACTTTCCTGCAATTTTAAATCAAGAGGACTTTGTAGCATCCTTCCAAAAAAAGGTTCCTTTATTTGATTACAACACCTTTCACGATCAATGGTTGGCAAGAAGTTTAAACGGCGAACCAAATGTTATTTTACCCGGAAAAATCAATCATTTCGCGTTAACTTCAGGAACAACAGGTGCTCCGAGCAAGAAGATTCCTGTATCCCATGAGATGATTAAGTATTTTCAAAAAACATCTGTTCGTCAACTTTCTACCCTACATGAACTTAATCTTTCAGCTTCGTTTTACAATGCTCAAATTTTAGTGGTGGGTGGTAGTTCTAAATTAGTTAAAATGCCTACCCATTATGAGGGCGATTTGAGTGGTATTTTGAAGAAGTATACTACTGTTTTAGCAGCACCTTTTACCAAACCAGGGAGAAAAATTGCGGGCATAAAAAACTGGAATGAAAAACTGGAAAAAATGGTCGAAAAAGCTCCTGAATGGAACATTGGCATCATGGCAGGAGTTCCCAGTTGGTGCATCATGTTAATTGAAAAAATTGTTGAACGCTACCAATTAAATTCGATTCATGATATTTGGCCAAATTTCGAAGTCTATGTGCATGGGGGTGTTTTTATGACTCCTTATTTAAGTCGTTTTGAAAAAATAACCGGAAAAAAAGTTCATTTATTAGATACTTATTTGGCCAGTGAGGGCTATTTTGCTTATCAGTTTTCTTCGTCGGACAAAGGCATGAAGTTGTTGTTGGATAATGGAATTTTCTTTGAGTTTATTCCCTTTGATGAACAACATTTTGATCCTCAAGGAAATATCATTGATCCGCATAAAGCACTTCTATTAAATCAAGTAGAAGCTAACAAACCCTACGCGATGGTCATTACAACCAATTCCGGATTGTACCGTTATGTACTGGGGGATGTCATTCAATTCTACAACGTAGAAACATACGAAATGCGAATCACCGGAAGAATCAAACAATTCATGAGCCTTGTTGGTGAGCATATTTCACTTGATAATATCAATGTTGGTATTGAATATTTATGCCACAAATACAACATAAATATTTCAGAATTTTGCGTGTATGCCAATCCAAAAGAAATGCGCCACGAATGGTTTATTGGAACAAATGATGAGGTTAATCCAGAGGAATTATTAAAAGAATTGGACCAACATTTGGCAATCAACAATGATGATTATGCTTCTGTTCGAAAATACACTTTGAATCACCCAACGATAAAAAAGTATCCTACAGAAGTATTTTATGATTTTATGAAATCAATCGGAAAATTTGGTTCTCAATCGAAATTTCCTCGTGTATTGAACAAACATCAAGAGGAGCAATGGCTTAATTTTTTGAAAGAGCAGGGTCTTTTTTAGCAGATTGATAACCTTTGATAACGGCATTTAAGATGACGATTCCTACAATAAATACAGCGCCCAAGTAAAATTTTTTACTGAGCTGCTTGTTTTCATGGAGCATGAAAATAGCCAAAAGAATGGTATAAACGGGTTCTAAATTAATGCTCAATGTGACCGTGAATGCCCCTAATCGCTTGACCACTTCGATGGTTGCCAGAAATGCAAAAGCGGTGCAGATGACACCCAAGAATAACAACCAATAAAAATCCGACCATACCATTTTAAATCCGGTGAAGTCCATTCCGTTCGTCCAAAAAATACTCAAGGTGACAAGCGCTAAGGCAGAGATCATTTCATAAAAAGTCATGGTATAAGAACTTACGGTTTTAACCAATCTTGCATTTAACACGGAAAACAAGGCAGCAGAGAAGGCTGAAATGAGTCCCAATATAACGGCCAACCACAAACTTAAATCGGAAACAAAGGCGATAAAATAAATGCCGATAATGATCAAGATGCCCAACACCAACTCAATCGGGTTAAATTTTCGTTTGTTGATCAATGGTTCTAACCAACTTACGTGAAGTGTTGCGGTAGAAAGACACAGAATGCCCAAAGAAGCTGTTGATTTTTGAATGGAATAATAAAAAGTGATCCAATGTATGGCTACCACAAATCCCGTAAAAAGAATCAAATACAAGGTTTTTTGGTTTGGAATTTGATGCCTAAATTTTCTAAACTTAAAGAAGATGAACAAGGCAAG
>JALRIV010000015.1 GCA_023255275.1 Crocinitomicaceae bacterium
TGCCATGGATGATGTTCAGCGTAAGATCGATAACATCATCTCTACATTACCAGATGATATTAAAAGTCCATCCATTGCTAAAATTGAACCCAATGCTGCGCCTGTGCTACAAGTTTCAGTAGTTTCTAAAAATTTAGAGGATCGCGCTTTTCGTCAATTAATGGATGATGAAATTTTACCTCAAATTAAACAGACCAAAGGAGTTGCTGAAATCATCGTTTTGGGTGGTGAAAAAAGGGAGTTCCGGGTAAATATCGATAAGGAAAAATTGAAATTAAACCAAATTCCTTTATTGAATGTTACACAAGCCATTGCCCAAGCAAATGTAGATTTTCCTACTGGAAAAGTGAAAAGTCAAGAGGAGCAATTAACCGTTCGTTTGGCTGGAAAATATAAGTCGCTAGAGGATTTGAAGAACCTAGTGGTTGCCAATAATCAAGGTTCTGTGATCAAATTGAAAGAAGTGGCAGAGGTGATCGATGCACGAGAAGATTTTTCAACCATTTCTCGTTTTAATGGAGTGAATGGTATCGGGCTTCGAATCAAAAAGCAATCCGATGCGAATGCAGTGAATATGTCCAATGAAGTGAAAAATCGATTTGCTGAATTGGAGAAAAAATACCAAAAAGAAGGGGTGAAGTTTACCATTGCTACGGATACTTCCATTCCAACTGTTCAGGCTGTTGATGCAGTAATTCACGATCTTGAGCTTGCGGTTTTATTGGTGGCATCGGTGATGTTATTGTTTTTACACAGTTTAAGAAATGCTTTCATCGTATTGATATCGATTCCAACTGCATTGATTTCAACCTTTATCGTCATGTTTGCCTTGGGCTATACGTTGAATTTGATGACCTTGTTAGCGATGTCCTTGGTGATTGGAATTTTAGTGGATGACTCAATCGTAGTTTTGGAAAACATCTACCGTCACTTAGAGATGGGGAAAAATAGAAGGGTTGCTGCTTTAGAAGGTAGAAATGAGATTGGCTTCACTGCCTTAGCCATTACTTTAGTGGACGTGGTGGTATTTTCTCCGGTGATTTTTATCGAAGGTACCATTTCTGATATCTTGAATCAGTTTTCAGTAGTTGTGGTAGTTTCTACACTGATGTCCTTATTTGTATGTTTCACCTTGACTCCTTGGTTGGCGTCTAGAATGGCAAAGCAAACCGTATTAAATCCGAAAAATCCTTTTCAAGCCTTCCTATTGTGGTTTGAACGAAGACTCGATAAATTTACGAGTAATTATGTGTTGTTTGTAGCTTGGGTACTTCGACATAAAATTGTCACTTCAGTGGGGGTTTTGGTATTGTTTGTGGTTACCGGATTGGTCATGTCTATGGGAATTGTTGGTTCGGAATTTGTGGCGCAGGGAGACCAAGGAAAATTTATGGTCAAATTGAAATACGATAAATCGGTTCCTTTCAATGAAAATAACAGTACGACCTATCAAATTGAAAAGTTAATCTTAAGTCAGCCACAAGTAAAAATGGTATTTTCCAATGTAGGAGGTCCATCTGCAGGTATGGGTGCTGCTACCTTCGGAAACGAATCTAGATCTGAATTGACGGTTCAATTAAAGGATAAAGTTCAAGATACCATTCCAACGGAAGAATACATGGAAGCGATTCGCAAGAAGATTGAAAGTAAGTTTTCAGGAATTGAAATTAAAACCATTAATATTGGTATGGTGGAATCTGAAGAGGCGCCCATTGAAATGTTTTTCTCTTCGGATAATGAAGAAAAGTTGATGCAAGAAGCACACCGCTTGAAAAAAGCCATTCAAATGTTGCCTGGAGCAAAAGATCCTGTCATTTCTACGGATGACATTTCTCCAGAAGTTAAAATCGATTTAGATCGAGAAAAAATGGGTCAATTGGGCTTAAATGTAGCTATAGTAGGGATGCAATTGCAAAATGCTTTAGCTGGAAATGATGCGTCCAAATTTGATGAAAAGGGGACGGAATATAAGATAAGAGTTATGTTGGATCAAGGGGATCGTCAAAATCCTAAAGATATTGAGTCAATGACTTTTATCAACAATGAAGGTAAAATGCTCCGTTTAGGGGAATTTGCTTCTGTTTATGTAGACAATGCAAATGGATCGTTAGAACGTAAAAATCGAAAACGTAGTACGACTTTAAGGGCTTATGTAATGGGGACTGCAGCTGGAACCTTGGCGATTCAAATTGATGAATATTTGAAAAAAAATCCAATTGATGAAGAGGTGACCATGACGTGGGGAGGTGAAGTAAAAAGACAAAATGAATCTTTTGGAGCACTTGGTTTAGCGATGTTGGTAGGTTTGATTTTGGTGTACCTTATCATGGTCGCTTTGTATGATAATTTTGTGTATCCATTTGTCGTATTATTTTCCATTCCTGTCGCTTTAATCGGTGCTTTATTGGCGTTGAATTTCTCGAGTTCCAATGTGGGGATCTTTACTGGATTGGGAATGATTATGCTTCTTGGATTGGTGGCTAAAAATGCCATCTTAATTGTCGATTTTGCGAATCACTTAAAGGAACAAGGCATGAAGACATACGATGCACTTTTAGAGGCGGTAAGAGAGCGTATGCGTCCGATTTTAATGACCACTATTGCTATGGTTATTGGGATGATTCCTATTGCAATCGGTAAAGGGACAGGAGCGGAATGGAAAAATGGTTTGGCGTGGGTTTTAATTGGAGGTTTAACCAGTTCGATGTTCTTAACCATTTTAGTGGTTCCTATGATGTATTATGTGGTGGATGCCATTAAAGATCGTATTGCTAACTTCACAAACTCGAAAACGAAAGAATAATATGTTTACTTTTGTTTCATGTCAATGATTCAAGTTTATACTGATGGCTCCTCTAGAGGAAATCCAGGCCCCGGCGGTTATGGTATTGTGTTGAAATTTAATCAACAACGGAAAGAAATGGCGCAAGGCTATCGATTGACTACGAATAACCGTATGGAATTATTGGCAATCATTGTTGCTTTGGAATCTCTCAAAAGAAAAGATTTAGAAGTTCATATTTATTCTGATTCAAAATATGTGATTGATTCCATTGTGAATCGGTGGGTTTGGTCTTGGCAACAGAAGGGATATAAAGGCAAGAAAAATGCCGATTTATGGGAGCGATTTTTAAAGATTGAAAAAGATTTTAAGATCCATTACCATTGGGTGAAAGGACATAATGGTCATGAAGAAAATGAACGATGCGATTTACTTGCAACTGTTGCTGCAGATCATGGTCCTTTTCTAGTGGATGAGGTTTACGAAAAATTGGAGAACTAACTTATTGATTTTGTTCAGCTAATTGCGTGCAACCTTTGAAAAAAGTATAAATTAACGGATGAGGTATCTCTCGGGTGGATGAAATCTGAGGACAATAGCCACAAGCCACGAAGAACGGATGTTTTTTCAAACTGATCACTTCGGGGTCTTCAAAATCATTATACGCCTCGATGTCAATTAATTCTTCAGTAAGGGCGTCAATCAGTTGAGGGTATAAACTAAATCGCGATGAGGTTAGTTCGACTGCTGGATGGTTTTCATAAAGATGACGAAACACTTTTGAAGCAGGAACGATGGTTACGCGCTCAAATTGGTTGCCCTCGACTAAATTATCAGAAATTAGTTTTTCGCCGTTAGGATTTAATTGATAACTATTGATCAAGGTTTCTACAAATATTTTGTAGGCTTCACCGGTAATTAAAGTTGGGATTGATAGCTGTTTGATGGTTTTTAAAACACCACTTAAATAAAACGCACTCTGATAAGGTCCTGGAGAAATCCAAACGCCATCATATTGACTCCATTGTTGGGGTTTGAACGCGGCTGCCTCAGTAATTTTGATCCAATAATAATTGACTTCAATATCAAGGAATCTTGATGAATGATCAATGGATAAATTCGTAGCTTGATGGGAATTATAAGTGAAATTATAATCGCCTATGATTGCTATTTTTATGGGTTGAGACATGGATGAGTATCCGTGAGAATAAAATTATCTTTTAAACCACCCTCTAAACTGTGCATTTTGAATTTTAAGCGAATCCCAAAGTACCGTCGGTGTTGTTTGAACTTGACGGTATACATAACAATTGAAGTTGCAATTGAATTTCATGTAATCTCCTGTACCATCACTTTCTTGCACAAAACTTGTAAAGGCAACATCTTGAGGATTTGGTGAAGTGTCTTTTGAAGTCCAAACATTGTTCGATGCATCTTTGTAAATTACGGCGAATCCATTTAATGCACCAGGTTGGTAAGTTGGGTTTGCTGGACTTAAATTAGAGGTGAAGAATGCATTAAATGAAGCCAATGAAATAACAGAAGTAACTCCATTGTCCCAATTTGCACTTCCTAAAGCTACTTTAATAGAAACGTTATTGCTTGTCGACGCAATATCAGCGTAATATGTAGCAGAGGACGGGCTAGGACTAGGTAAAATCGTCTTGGCTTGAGTTGGAACGCAAGTGTAGGCATTCACATCTTGAGTGAATTCAATAGGTGTACCGTTAATCGTCCCTAAAAAATGACAAGATAAATCTGCCTTTTTTTCAGGAGCTGGAATAATTTCGTGTTTGATACAAGAATGAATGATTCCGGATAAAACAACAATAGTAGCGATGATTAATTTATTACGTTTCATAACTATGAATTTAGTCTAATGTAACAAATATAATAAATTATTTCAATAATGGTGTTTTTTTACGCTCTTATTTGCTTAAGCAAGGGCATTTGCTCCATTTCAAAGAAATCGATACGTCTGTTTTTTAACATTTTAAGTTGAAAATCAATTAGTGTTCTAAATTCATTGATGGAAAAACTTTGCATGTATTTGTAAATATCCTCCTCTTGATTTTCTTTTTGAAGTTGATTCAGAATGCGATTGATTAATTTCTTCGGATAATTAATGACACTTGAATAAGATAAATTATTATCTTTGATTTCAACGTGTATTGACATTTCTTCATGTTGTGTGTCAATAATAATTTGTTCAATTTCTATCGTTTTCATATTCATTATTTTAAGATGATAGTACAAATTTCGGCTAGCACAACGTAAAGTATTTACGATGTATAAAAATTTAGAAAAAAATGAAATACGAAAAAGTTAAAAAAGACTTATTTATCAAGAATAGAAAGCATTTTGCAGTGCGAATGGAAGGGAAGTCGGTTGCCATTTTTAATTCAAACGACATCTATCCCATTTCTGCTGATGCCACAATGCCCTTTCAACAACATCGCGATATTTTCTTTTTGTCGGGCGTTGATCAAGAAGAGTCGATTTTAGTTTTATTTCCAACTTGTAATCAAGAAGCGCATCGAGAAATGTTGTTTTTGAAAGAAACCAATGACCACATCGCAGTATGGGAAGGAGAGAAATTGACGAAAGCTGCTGCTTTTGAAACCTCAGGTATCAAAACAGTATATTGGTTACAGCAGTTCGATACGATTATGAAATCCGTGATGGCTGAGGCCGAAATAATCTACATCAATACGAACGAACATTTGCGTGCCAATACGGAAGTAGAGACGAGAGAAGATCGTTTTATTAAGTCTTTTTTACCGAAGTTTCCTGCGCATCAAGTGCGTAAAAGTGCTCCGATTTTACATGAACTCAGGTCGATTAAAGATGCCCTAGAAATTGAGTTAATGCAAAAAGCTTGTGATATCACTAATGCGGGTTTTCGACGTGTATTAAATTTCGTGAAACCAGGTGTGTTTGAATACGAAATCGAAGCTGAATTTATCCATGAATTTACGCGTCAAAGATCAAAAGGATTTGCCTATACGCCAATCATTGCTTCAGGTAAAAACGCTTGTGTGCTTCACTACATTGAAAACAATCAAGCTTGCAAAGATGGAGATGTCATTTTACTTGACGTTGGAGCAGAATATGCCAATTATTCATCCGATATGACGAGATGTATTCCTGTTAATGGTCGTTTTACGACTCGTCAAAAAGAGGTGTATAATGCGGTATTGCATGTTAAAAAAGAAGCTGAAAAACTTTTAATTCCTGGAACCATCATGAAAGAATACCATCAAAAAGTGGGATTGATCATGGAGGAACAATTGGTGAACTTGAAATTAATTTCCATGGACGATATTAAAAACCAAGATCCCAATTGGCCTGCCTATAAAAAATATTTTATGCACGGTACTTCCCATTTTCTTGGCCTTGATACGCATGATGTAGGACTCTGGGATTATCCCATCAAAGAAAATATGGTCTTCACGTGTGAACCTGGAATTTATATTCCGGAGGAAGGTTTAGGGATTCGCTTAGAAGATGATTTGGTGGTTCAATCCAGTGGAAAACCATTTAATTTAATGGCTCATATTCCCATTGAAGCAGATGAAATCGAAGATTTGATGAATCGATAAAATGGCTGCATTTTTAAATTTTACGAGTCAAGGTGCTGGTAAAGTAGTGGTTTTTTTACACGGGTATATGGAATCAAAATCCATGTGGAATTACTTTGATTTCCCGCTTAATTTTCATGCTCTTTTTATCGATTTACCCGGTCATGGACAATCTGATTTAAATTGGAAAGAAGAGCCCGCTATGGATCAAATGGCAGATGACGTCATGTCCCTATTAACGCATTTAAACATCGAAAATTTTTCCATTGTAGGACATTCCATGGGAGGTTATGTAGCGCTATCGATGCTAAAAAAATCTGCTTCTGTTGAAAAAGTGATCTTATTAAATTCAAATTTTTGGGAAGATTCACCTTCAAAGAAAAAAGATCGTGTACGCATTGCAGATATCGTTTTTACCCATAAAAATCAACTGATTAGAGAGATGTTGCCGAATTTATTTTTCGATAGAAATCAGTTTACAGTACAAATCGACGACTTAATTCAAGAGGCAAGTATGATGTCTCCCGAAGCAATTGCTTACGCCGCTTTGGCCATGCGAAACAGGGAAAACATGAAGTCTTTTTTACAAACTAGACCTCATAAGGTTGCTTGTATTTTGGGAGAATTAGACACCTTGATTCCTATAGATCTTTTTATTCACGAAAACGAAGGGCTCAATTTGAATTACCAAATCATTG
This sequence comes from Crocinitomicaceae bacterium, assembly GCA_023255275.1. GTDB lineage: Bacteria > Bacteroidota > Bacteroidia > Flavobacteriales_D > Crocinitomicaceae > JALRIV01. Next base: position 7,062 of record JALRIV010000015.1, read on the forward strand.
AAAACGCTGGGCATATGGCGCACATTGAAAATACTTTTGAGACAAGGAAGCAGGTATTAAGTATGCTATCTATCCAAACCACTGATTGATGGGTGAAAAAATTCAATTTAAAAGGACTTTAGAACAGGTTAACGGTTTCTAAAAATCCAACGATTAAATTAATTCGTGTTATATTAGAAATACGTAAATTAGTAAAACCAATTTAAGTTCTGCCTTATGAAACTAAAAGCACTTATTGTTGATGACGAAGAATTCGCGAGAAAAAACCTTGCGATGTTAATTGAGGAGTTTTGTCCGGATGTTGAATTGATTGGTGAAGCCTCGGGAAAGCAACAAGCGATTGATATCATTGAATCGAGTAGTCCAGATGTGGTCTTCTTAGATATTCGAATGCCTTCTGGTGCAGAAGGATTTGAGCTATTAGACGAAGTAGAGCATAAAAATTTCTTGGTCGTTTTTGTGACCGCTTTTAAGGATTATGCCATTCAAGCATTTAATGCCAATGCGGTTTATTACCTACTTAAGCCGATTGATATCGACGATTTGTTAATAGCGGTTGAACGACTTAAAGAAACAAAAAAATTATTTACCGAATCTCCTGAAAATCTTCCGGTCTATTACCATACCTTAAGGAATTTGGCTGATCAATTGTTACGCAATAAGCCCAATGGACGAATTGCAATCAGCCATACAAAAGGATTGAAAATTATTGAAGATGACACCATTGTTCATCTAGAGGCCAGCGGAAATTGTACGACGATTTACTTTAACGATGGTACGAGGTATTTGGACACACGCACTTTAAAAGTGTATGAAGGAATTCTAAATCCAAAGAAGTTTTACCGCACACACAAATCTCACATCATTAATTTAAATTTATTGGTAGAGTATGTGAATGATGATGGGCATTTTGCTGTATTGAAAAATGGGTTACGTATTCCAGTCGCTCGAAATAGAGTTACAGAATTTACGCGCTTGATCAAGGATTTATAGAAATTATGGCAGGAAGGTTAATTTTTATTGGTTTATTTTTTCCTGTAATTCTGTTTTCGCAAACCTATTCCTTTGTATCCTATTCCACGCGTGAGGGCTTACCTCAGAGTCAAGTTACCTCAATAGTTCAAGATAAAGAAGCTTATTTGTGGGTGGGTACGCTTGGGGGATTGGCTCGATTCAATGGAGCTGATTTTGTTTCATTTGGTCGAGAAAGTGGTCTGCTCAACAATCGGATTACCGCATTGAAATGGGAAAATAATCATTTGTGGATTGGTCACAGTGGTGGAATATCCGTTAAAAAAGCCAAGCGTTTTCAAAGTTATTCTTTACCGAAATTAAACGAAAATATTAAAGTTACGGATTTTGTTGATTTTAATGGAAGGCTTTACATTGCGACCAATGGTGCAGGATTATTTTATTTGGAAGATTCCATTATGAAAAAATCGAATTTAATTCCGGACTCGGTACAAAAAATCAGAAGTTTATGCGCCTTTAGGGGGCAACTCTATATCGGAGCAAAAAATGGGGTCTATCGAGTCAATCAAGCGCTAAAAAGAACAGAAAATGCGAGGTTTTATCCGATTAATGTTTCAAAATTATTAGTAAACCGTGATGAATTGTATGTCGTTGGTGTCAACAAAGGAATTTTAAAAATAACTGACCAAGCCATTCATTCACTATACGCCTTAAAAGAGAATGAAATCATCATCGATATTGAAACGGATCTTGAAGGCAATATCTGGGCCTTAACCAATGCAGGACTTTTAGAATTAAATAAGGGCAAAGTGATAGGTGTTTTAAATGAAAATTTTGGCTTGCCCACCAATTATTATAATCGCCTATTTTTTGATAAATCAAATAATTTATGGTTAGGGTCTGAAGGAAAAGGATTATTTCAATTCACAGGCTTTGATTTCGAAAAAATAAAAGTTCCCGCTACAAATTTAACCTTATCCATTCTTTCAGATGATGAACAAACCGTTTGGGTAGGTACTTACAATGAAGGAATTGTGGGTTTAAAAAACAAGCAACTTCTTTTTCAAATTCCTTATGACGACCCTGTATGGGCTGGAATTTTAAATGTTGATAAAGCCCATTGGTTCGCCACTGAATTTGGTTTGTTAAAAATTGTCAATCGAAAAATTGAAAAAATATTTTACATTGAAGATGGACTACCAAGTGATAAAGTATCTTGTTTGTTGAAATTAAATCAGTATTCATTTTTAATTGGGGGAGTTAATGCGATTTCGATGTATCGTAATGGTACATTTAAACGTTACGAGGATTTCAGATTGGGTGTGGTTCGTTCGATTTGCAAAGATCAAGACCGTTATATTCTTGGGACAAGTAAAGGTTTGTTTCAATTTAAAAATGGGCAAATTAGCACGCTTTATCGTTTTGATAAAAGTATCTATTGCATAGTGAAATCCACCGATCAACGAATTTGGGTAGGAACAGAAGAAGGCTTGTACTTTGTAGAGGATGACAAAATTAAACCTTTTTCATTAGATGAGAATACGCCCTCCAATTTCATTAATTTTTTAAAATCAAATGGTACAATTCTATACGTAGGGACAAACAATGGTCTTTTCAAGGTGTATAAAAATCAAAGAAACAAATACGCCATTGCCAATTACGGGATAGAAGATGGAATTATTGATTTGGAAAGTAATTTGAATGCTGCAGGAATTGTAGGTGATCATTTGTATTTTGGAACAGCTTCAGGTTTGATTCGTTGGAGTAATTTTGAAAATTCAAAACCCCTTGAATCTCCCTTATTATACATTGATAAAATTCACGTTGATTTCAAAAAAGTGGAAATTCCTGGTGCAGTTTTGAAGTATCAATATAATCGTAAAAATTTATTGATCGAATTGGATGCCGTTTCTTTGAAATTTCACCAAGGAATGAAATACGCCTATTTTCTGGAAGGTCAAGATGCCGCTTGGTCTCCTTTTAATGCAAATAAATTTATTTCCTTCAATGAGTTGCCTCCTGGTGATTATTACTTGAAAATGCGTTGCATGGATGGTAAAGGAAATAAATCCGCTATCAAAACCTTACAGCTTACCGTTACTCCTGCGTATTACCAAACCTATTGGTTCTATGCCTTTGTCCTTTTTGGGTTAGGGTTAATGGTGTATGGTTTTATGCAATATCGATTTAGATTGCTAAAAAATCGTAGTGAAAAAGAGGCTTTATTACTCAAAACTAAACTGTTATCCTTAGAGCAAAAATCCTTAAACGCCTCTATGAATCGGCATTTTATTTTCAATTCTTTGAACGCTATTCAATATTTCATCAATACGCAAGATAAACTTTCTGCGAATCGTTTTCTGAGCAATTTCGCCAAATTGATTCGAAAAAACCTAGATTCAGCCGTTGAAGACGAAAATAAAGTGACGTTAGCTCAAGAATTGGAACGATTGGAATTGTATTTATCATTGGAGCATATGCGTTTTAAAGACCGATTTAGTTATTCGATCACTACCGAAAAATTAGATGCCGATAGCATTGAAATTCCGGCGATGCTTTTACAACCCTTCGTAGAAAACTCGATTATCCATGGTATTTTGCCCAACGAGACAAAACATGGTGAAATTCACATCAAAGTTTGGATAGATGAATTTCAACGCTTAACCATTTTGATTGAAGACAATGGTGTTGGGATCAAACAATCCTTGTCGAAAAAAACAAATATCGCAGGAGATCATGAGTCAAAAGGTATGGAAATCACCGAGAAAAGGATTGAATTGTTGCAAAAAATGCAAGGTACAGAGTTTTCATTAGAAGGACCAGAAGAAATATATAACAAAGACCGTTCAATCAAAGGGACGAGGGTTTTAATCAAAATACAACTCGATGATTTGGAAAATTGATGTATTTTACATATATTTGATTATTATTTGAATTCATGAAGTATATTTTTTCAATTTTAGTAGTCAGTTTGTTGCTTTTTTCTTGTAAAAAAGAAGTGATTGTTCCTAATGATCAAGTGGTAACTCCCGTCTCCAACGGAACTGAAAAATCTACTACTGAGGATGATGGTTTAGGAATTGATGGCTCGAATGTATTTAATATTACAGATCCTAATAAAGATCCGGATTTAACCAGAAAGAAAAAGAGATAATCTTTAATCATAATACTAAAAAAAGCCCTTTTAAAGGGCTTTTTTTATGTTTGTAATGATTTATTGCTCATCGAAATGATTCCAACCTTGAGCTTTTAACGTAATGGCGGAACCACTTTTGTCGATAAAGTATTTACCGTCTTGCTCGTTGGTCATGTGACCAATAAAACTCACATGCGGATTACCTTTGATTTTATCAAAATCTTTTTGATCAATTGTGAAGAGCAATTCATAATCCTCTCCACCATTCAACGCACAGGTTGTAGGGTCCAAGTTGAAGTCAATGGCAGTCATCGAAGTCTTGGCATCAATCGGGAGTTTTTCGTCGTAAATATGACAACCCACTTTGCTGGCTTTACAGATATGCAGTATTTCAGACGCTAAACCATCGGATACGTCAATCATACTTGTCGGAACTATTTCAAGCTCCTTTAAATACTGGATAAAATCTAAACGCGCTTCTGGTTTTAATTGTTTTTCAATAATGTAATCATGGCCATCTAAATCGGGTTGAATATTCGGATTGGCTTTAAAAACTTCTTTTTCTCGTTCTAAAACTTGAAGTCCCATATAAGCTCCTCCTAAATCACCAGTAACACAAAGTAAATCGTATTCTTTTGCGCCTGATCGGTAGGTGATTTGATCTTTTTTGCCTCGTCCAATAGCGGTAATACTGATGATTAATCCTGAAAATGAAGCTGTTGTGTCGCCACCGATTAAATCGATTTTGTAATTTTCACAAGCGGCATGAATTCCTTCGTACAATTCTTCTAAAGCTTCTACTGGGAATTTACTAGAGACCCCGATAGATACAGTAATCTGTTCAGGTATTCCATTCATGGCACAAATATCCGAAACATTGACAGCTACTGCCTTGTAGCCTAAATGTTTCAAGGGCATATACATCAGGTTAAAGTGAATGCCTTCTACTAACATGTCGGTAGAAACCAATTGTACTTCATCATGGGAAAGCTCGATCACAGCAGCATCATCACCAATTCCTAAAAGGGTAGATTTTTGCTGAATGGAAAACTTTTTAGTCAGATGATCAATAAGTCCAAATTCCCCTAGTTCTTCTATATTTGTTGATTTGTTGCTCATAAAATTCAAAATGTAAAAGTACAAAAAAAAGGCAGAACTTTCATTCTGCCTTTTGTTGGCCCACTAGGGCTCGAACCTAGACTCTTCGGTACCAAAAACCGACGTGTTGCCAGTTACACCATAGGCCATTGATGTGGGTGCAAATTTAGGAACATTTTTTTATTCTGCAATATGTTTTTTTATTTTTTTTCTCAATATTTCCAAAGTTTTCTAAAAGCAGCTGATTTTCAATTGCTTTTTAATTTTTATAGAATTTTCACTTTTTATTTTTTCATTCCTATTTTAATATTTTTATCTTCGCATACCTTTCGAATTGTTTTGTTCGATTTGTTTTAAAATAAAAAGATATGGATTTTAAAAAATGGAACCTTTATTTAGGTTGGTTTGCATTCGCTATTGCAACCGTAGTATATTTCCTTACCCTTGAAGATACTGTAAGTTTATGGGATTGTGGAGAGTACATTACCGCTGCTTATAAGTTAGAAGTAGGTCATCCTCCAGGGGCTCCATTATTTATGGTGATTGGTCGTTTGTTTTCCTTTTTTGCTGCCCCTGAAGATGTAGCGGTTTGGATCAATCGACTATCGGCTTTATCAAGTTCATTGACGATTTTATTTATGTTTTGGTCGATTTCTATTTTTGTCAAGAAAATGGTTTTGCAAACTAAAAAAACACTGGCTACAAGCGATGTAATTGCCATATTAGGTAGTGCTTTGGTAGGTTCATTAGCTTATACATTCTCAGATTCATTCTGGTTCTCTGCTGTTGAAGGTGAGGTTTATGCGATGTCATCGTTGTTTACTGCTGTCATTTTTTGGGCGATATTGAAATGGGATGAGGAAATGGCTGAAGTACAAACAGGCTTGTTAAACAATTCTGTCTCGCCAAACCGTTGGTTGTTGCTCATCATGTTCCTTTTGGGATTGGCAATTGGGGTCCATTTATTGGGTATCCTTGTCGTTCCTGCTATTGGATTCTTAATTTACTTCAGATATACTGAGAAAATCAGCATTAAGGGATTTGTGTTAACAGGAGTCATTTCAGTGTTCGTACTTGGTTTTATTCAAGAGGTAGTAATTCCTGGGTCGATCTCTATGGCATCTTCGTTCGAAGTTGGTTTGGTGAATGCTTTTGGAATGCCTTTTTTCTCCGGAACTTTCTTGTTTTTTGGATTGTTAATCGGTGGATGTATTTACTTGATTCGATATGCTCGAAAAAATCAAAAAGCTATACTTTACAATGCGGTAATGGGATTCATTTTCTTATTGATTGGATACGGTTCTTTTGCCGTGATTGTCATTCGATCCAACGCAAATCCACCTTTGGATGAAAATGATCCTGAAAACCTTGTTACCTTGCATGCTTACTTGAAAAGAGAGCAATATGGATCCGCACCGTTATTAACAGGCCCATATTGGAATAGTAAAGAAAACGATGGAAGTATGTACGACAGCCGTTCTGCATTCTACCTAAGAAGATTTGTAGTCTCTAAAGGAGGTAATGAATTAAAGGCCTTCAAAAAAGAAGAGGATGCTAAAAAATATGCAGCTGCAAACGGCGCTACGTATGAAGAAAAATATTTCGAATCGAATGCCAATGATCGTAAAAATGCAGTTCCGACTTATGCGCAAACTACTTTTTTCCCAAGGATGTATTGGTCGATGGAACAACAACGAATCGATGGCTATAAAAACTGGTCAGGATATGATGCGACTGAGAAAAAAGGTACTGAATTAGGTAAAGACGGTATGCGACTTCCTACGTTTGGAGAAAATATGACTTACTTCATCAATTATCAAGTGAATTGGATGTATTGGAGGTATTTTATGTGGAACTTCGCAGGACGCCAAAATGATATCCAAGGACATGGAGATCAGATGCGAGGAAACTGGTTGTCTGGTTTTTCATTCATCGATCACGCTCGATTAGGGAATCTGGATGAAGCTCCTTTTTATACGAAGGAAAATGCTTCCTACAATAAATTCTTTTTCCTACCTCTGATTTTTGGATTGTTAGGATTGATTTTTCATTTTTACAAAGCTCCAAAGGATGCTTTCGTGATCTTATTGGCGTTCTTATTTACAGGACTTGCTATCGTGGTCTATTTGAATCAAAAACCTTTTGAACCTCGTGAAAGAGATTATGCGTATGCAGGATCCTTCTTCTTCTTTGCCTTTTGGATTGGAATTGGGGTTTATGCCTTATACCATGCGTTTATGAATTTCACCAAAGTTCACTTTAAGAAGGCTTTAATTACCGCATCAGGTGGATTATTCTTGTTTTTGTTGTTCGATATTACTTCTGATACGGGGTTATTTAAAACCTTGTCTTGGTTGATTATCAGTATCGCTTCATTTGGACTTTTAGGATTGATGGTGGGCTTGAGAAAAGCATTGGGAGCCAATCAAGGTGCAGTTTTAGCTGTAGTTTTAGGTTTGACGGCCCCTTTAATCATGGGTTCTCAAGGTTGGGATGATCACGATCGAAGTTTAAAAACATCTGCCCACGACTTAGCATACAATTACTTGAACTCTTGCGAAGCGAATGCCATTTTATTTACCAATGGCGACAATGATACCTTCCCTTTATGGTACATGCAGGAAGTGGAAGGACAAAGAACCGATGTTCGTGTATGTAATTTATCATTAATGCAAACGGATTGGTATACGGAGCAAATGAAAATGCGTGCTTACGAATCAGACCCATTGCCAATCAAATTTAGAGAGGATCAAACCTTAATGTATGCCGGAATTACGGATCAAGTGTTATTCTCGAATTTATTTGAGTTATTCTATTTGAATACGAACGACCAAACCATTTCAGATATTCTTAAAATGAGGGTTCGTTCAAATAAAAATGAAATTTTAGCGGCATTGACCAATTTCCAAACGAATGCTGCCCGTCACTTAAACAGTTTAAGTACTGAAAACGATAACTTGAAAGGTCGAATTGACCAATTAAGAACTGCTCTAACGTCTCAAACACAAAGCACTTTAGAGAAAGAAATTGCTTTGAAATACAGAAGCGGTCTAGAATTGTTTTCAGCATTGCAGAATGGAGTGGTTAAATTAGCCGAACAAGATGCGAGCGAATTCCAAAAGTTATTGATGGATTTTGATAAAACTTGGGATTTCACCAATTTAGCGGATGCAATGGCCTTCGTTAGGGATGATAAAAATATCATTTTGTTCAACGGAAGAAATTTAAGAATCTTCCCTTCTACAGGGTTTATCTTACCTGTCAACGCTGATCATGCTGTTGCTTCAAAGGTGATTGCCAAAGCAGAAAAATCAGCTTGTTTAGACGAATTGCGTTTTTCATTTGAGGCGCGTGCAATTTCTAGAGAACAAGTCATGATGTTAGACATCTTAACCAATAACGATTGGAAACGAGGAATCTACTTCTCCAGCCCGGGAGGTTCTGATGTTTCGATGGCACTTTACAAAAAAGGATACATCAAACAAAATGGATTGGCTTTTGTGTTAAGTCCGCTGAATAATATGTCAAATCGTTTAGATAACGACCGTATGTACGATCATTTGATGAATGTATACCATTACGGGGAAATGAAAAATCCAAAAGTGTTGACGGATTATTATGCACGTCGACATACTTCTCAATTCAGATTACATTTTGCGACGCTTGCAGATGATTATTTGAACAGAAGTAGTCAAGACGCTCAAACGATTGCGCAAATTAATCAGAATGTTTCTATCCTGAGATCTATGGGTAGAAATAAGGAGGCCGATGATTTAGAGAAATCTAAACCAAAAGCATCTAATGCTACTGAAAACAAGAAAAAAGCTATCGCTTTAATTAAAAAATCGTTACAAGAAATGCCAGCTGACCTTGTCTTAGATTATGGCGAACCAACTCCTTCAAGAGAAGTGTACAACAGTGAAGGTGGACAAGTTCAAGGTTATCAAGATGGTATTCTTCACGATTACGTATCAATTTTGTTTAAAGCGGGTGATAAAAAATCGGCAAATGATTTAGGTTTACAAGTCTTAAATCAGTTGAATATGACCCTTCGTTTCTTTGAAACAAGTAATCCAACATTTGCAGCAGATAAAGGAAATATTTCCGATTTAACCGCAGCTTTAGATGGTGTATTGAAGCTACTTGTCCTTTCTTCAGATCCAATTGAAGGTGATCCGAAAGGTGCATTAGCTAAAAAAGCAAAGGAAACGGCAGATCGATTCTATCAAAAATCATTACCTCAAATGTATAAAGGTATTGAGGCCATGGCGAATGACAATGGAGAAAGCACCAGACGAAGTGGTCGACTTGGGTATTATGCTACCTTACTGTATCGTTTGAAAGATTTAGCGGAAGGAATTGGATCTCATTACGGTTATTTGGCGGGTTCAGGAGGACAAATGCCAACGAATTCCGGAGGTGATATGAGCTTAGAAGATTTGATGAGACAAATGCCAACGCAAGACTCCGTCAATCAATAATATAGTTTCATGAGAATATTCAAAACCCCACGATTCTTTGCTTGGTTTTTTCCAAAAAGAACGTGGGGTTTTTCGCGCGATGTAAATTCGGTTTATTTAACTTTTGATGATGGTCCAAATCCAGAGATTACCGTTTGGATTCTTGATTTTTTGAAAGAAAAAAATTTGAAAGCCACTTTTTTCTGTGTGGGAGCCAATGTAGTAAAATATCCAGAAGTATATCAACGTATTTTAGAAGAGGGCCACTCGGTAGGAAATCATTCTTTCCGTCACCAGCACTACTATAAAACTTCCCGAAAGGAATATTTAGAGGGAATTGAGGAATCGTCTAAGGTGATTCAATCAAAATTATACCGACCTCCATATGGCAGAATGGGTTCTATTCAAAGTAGAAGGTTGAGTAAAAAATACAACATTGTCATGTGGACGTGGCTGTCATATGATTTTGATCCCCAAGTACCTCTTGAGCGAATTTTACAAAGTGCTCAAAAAGACATTCGAAAAGGTTCAATTTTGGTGTTGCATGATAACCCAAAAGTCACGCAAAGGGTAAAGGCATTGCTTCCTCCTTTGGTCGACATTATTCAAGAAAAAAACTTAGATTTTAAACCGATTTCCTTTTAAAAATAGGAACGGTTGAGCACGGTTCACCATACATAATGGATTTAGCAATCGGCTGTAAATGTTTGAGTACTTCAACCATTACCCATGCTGGATCAAATAATTCAGAACATCCTTTGATGATTATTTTTCCCTCTTGATACTTACTAATATCGAAATCCAGAATGTTTTTGCTGATGAGTTGCTTTTCCAAATCTACTTTTGTTCCTACGACATGAAAAATAGAGCGTTTACTTAATTCGCTCGAAACCAACATGTAGGCCCAAGTAGGGATAATCGCATCTGCACTGCAATGGATGTAGACTGCTTTTTGATCATACACGGACCAATCATTCGTTTGAATCCAATTTCTAAAATCTTTCTCCTTTAATACCAATTCCTGCCAAAGATTTTCTTTAAGATCAATCTCCACCATTTCGAGTTTCGATTTGAAAATGGCTAAATCGAGTTGAATTAACCCACTTTGTTCTACTTTATTGATAATCTCCATGATTCAAAATTACTAAAAATTGACCCTTGTCCTATGACAAAATGTCTAAATTTTGTTAAGGCATATTTTTTGACCATATGAAAAAGAATGAAACAAATGAATCATCCCTTCGGGAATTGGAAAGAATCCTTTTTATTTGCCTTCTTGATCATTTTGGTCATGTGGTTAGTGCAATGGGCTCAATTTTTATTTGATTATCCGTTTTACCAATTAGGCGTAAAGCCAAGGTCGGTGGATGGAATCGCGGGTATTGTGTTGATGCCCTTTATTCATGCCAAGTCAGATTTTGGACACATCATCAATAATTCCGTACCTACTTTTTTTATGGTTTCTGCCATTTTCTATTATTACCGTCAAATTGCCTTTAAGATCTTGTTAATCAGTTGGTTTTCAATAGGTGTACTTTTATGGTTGCTCGTTATTGATCGAAACGCCTTTCATATCGGAATGAGTGGAATGGTTTATGCAATGGCTTCGTTTCTGTTTACAAGTGGAACCTTGCGAAAGTATTTACCCCTACAAGCTATTTCTCTTTTTTTAGTATTCGTTTATGGAAGTATGATATGGGGTATTTTTCCCACGAAAGAACATATTTCATGGGAGGGTCACTTAATTGGATTTATGGTAGGGATTATTCTAGCGTATGTTTACCGAAACCAAGGACCAGTTCCCTATAAATATCAATATGAAATTGAGCGTGATTTAGGAATTGAACCACCCGATTTTGAAGGCGAATGGAATAGAAGACTGGAAGAATTGGAAGCAATGAAAAAGGCTCAAGCCGAGCAAGAAATGGAGCTTAAACCCAAAACACAGATTGTATTTCATTATGTACCTAAAAAAGGGTCGGGACCTCAGGACGGAAATGACACTTGATTTTCCCCGTAGCTTGTGAAATGAAATTCCAATTTTCAAACTCAAATTCTAGATGTACAAAAGCAGCTGTTTTGAGCTGGATTTGATTTCCAGATAAATAGGTTGCTAATTCGCTGATGCCTTCGTTATGCCCCACAAGGACTAAGTTGTTTTGAGTTTGATTTTCAATCGTCTTAAACAATTCTTGCGCACTCGCTAGGTACAAGGTCGGAGCGTCTATTTTTTTGATGGGGGTTACGTAGTTTTGCAGTATTGCTGCGGTTTGTTGCGTTCGATTTGCATCGGAAACTAAAAAACAGCAATCATCAGGGAGGTATTGACTCAAAAAATAACCCAACATATTCGCCTGACAGATACCTTTCGATGTGAGGTTTCGGTCAGCGTCTGAACCTGTTATAGCGTTTTGTGCTGTTTTGGCATGTCGAATTAAAAACAAATTCAATTTATTCATTTTATTGCGTATTTTTGAACATTATAAAAACTAAATTAACGAACGATGCTAAAATTACTATTATTTTCTAGTTTAATTTTTGGAGCGCATACTTTTGCTCAAATTACCATCACCAAGACAGATTTTGTCGTGGGTGGCGATACGGTTGGATATACTTCTGCGGCAACTACCGGAGTGGATTTTCAAACAACAGGACCGAACTCAACATGGGACTACAGTCAATTAGTGTCACAAACGCCAGATAATTATTATTTTTTGCCACCATCCGCGATTAATGGATTAGCCATGTTACATTTTGGAACTTTCGCAGCGACTAAATACAAAGCTTCTTATTTTATGGAATCGAGCGCTTTACCGATAGCTCAAGTGGCTCAGTTGATTTCCTTACCCATTGAAACGCTGTATGAATATACCCGAATTACCAACGATTCTTTGACAGCAGTTGGCTATTCTTTTTTAGTAAATGGACAACAAATTTCGTTTAAGGCGGATACCATTGAGAAAAAATATAAATTCCCCTTTACATATCAAAGTACTTGGACTGGAAGAGGTTATTCTGATATTGATTTAAATCCAGCTTTCGATGCCATTTGGAGGCAAAAAAAACAACGCGCTTCTATCGTTGACGGTTGGGGTACCTTAACTACGCCTTACGGAACCTATCCAGCGGTGCGCGTTCGTCATGAAATTAAAGAACAAGATTCAATTCGTTTAACTGTTCCTGTCATTGGTCAAACTTGGGTTCCTATTTCACTTCCAACAAAATACGAATATGAATTTTGGACAAACAATCAGAAAATTCCCGTGTTAAAAATAACGACCAATAAGGTTGGGAATAATGAAGTGGTATCTGCAGTGGAATATAAAAGTGATGTAGTGCTTGGTCTGAACGATTTAGGCATGAATACCATTAGCGTTTACCCGAATCCAACGCAAAATATTTTGCACATCGAGGGATATCCGACGAATGCACAATTTAAAATTATGGATTTGACCGGTCACGAAGTGATGCAGATGAATGCTTTAGGTGTGCAACATCATCAAGTGGATGTGAGTGCTTTGGCTAGTGGAACTTATATCTTGATCGTAAGTTCTGATGATCAATTAGAAAACCATATCTTTGTAAAGGAATAATAGGTGTAAATCAATTTATCGCTGTTCCGTTTTAATGGAAGAGAGGAAAGTCTGGGCAGTATAGAGCACCGTACTTCCTAACGGGAAGGTCGTTGATGTGTGAATGTCAACGAACAGATAGTGCCGCAGAAAGGAAAACTACCATGATCTAGACGCTGTCTTGTCATGGAAAAGGTGAAAAGGTGAGGTAAGAGCTCACCGTACCGGTGGTGACATCGGTTGCAAGGTAAACCTTACGGACTGAAAGATCATGTATACCAAGAATTAAGGGCTGCTCGCTCTTTTCGCTTGCGAGACTTGGAGGGTAGATCGATAGATGCTGACGGTGACGTCAGTACTAGATAAATGATAAATAGATGTGGAAACACGGAAACAGGACCCGGCTTACGGTTTATGCCTATTATTCTTTTTTAAACTTTTTATCCTGCCAATGGGATTCTTCGTCAAAACGGTTAGGTCCAAGTCGATAGTGTTTGATTTTTTGTTGGTTTAATTCAAAACTATTTTCGAACGGATTCAACGGAAACGTATTCGTGAACTTCGCCAATTTTTGATTCATTTTAGGTTCCAATAGGTAATTCATAAACGTTAATGCTAAGCTATAATGTTTGGCTTGAGTCACAATAGCTCCCGCAGTTAAATCGTAATATACTCCCTTCGTATGTTGGTTGGCAAAATAAAAAGAAGTAGGCTTGAGATCCTTCAAGTCAGCAAACGTGTTGAGGGGTATGGCTTTTGTTGAATCTGATGGAAATACCTGGTTGGCTTTAAATTGTTTAAACCAATTTTTATCTTTTTCCCATGTTCTAAAGTGCAAAATGGAAAGTAGAGCATCCAATGCAAAGTCATTGTTTTCCGTTGCATACCAAACATCCTGATGCCCTAAGGTATTGAATGAAGTAGGGTGGGGAAGGCTGTCCTGTTTCAATTCGAAAACATAAGGATTGAGGGTTAAACCAGCGATTTGTAATTTCTGATTACCATATTTTTGTAACAAGGCATTCTCAACCCAATTCGTTTTGGGAATTCTTTCATTCAGTTTTGACTTAGCAATTGGAATAAGGTCGTGAAAGGATTTGACAAGTATAAGATCAATGGCCGTGTTGTAGCCCTCTTTTTGCAATTTAGATTGAATGGAATCTGCGGATAATTCCAAAATGAAAATGCGCGCTTTGGTTCTTTTTTGAAAGGATTGAAACAAAAGTGTATCATCCCACTTTAAAAAATCGGAGGCTATGATTAGGGATTCAGCTTGCTGGGGTTTTGCTACATCGACATGACAGGCACTTAAAAAGAGCAGCAATAAACCTCCAAAAAATAAACACAACGATTTCATAAAACAAATATATTCAAGTTCAATCGAAAATAGCGAGTAAAATGAAAGATTAACTTTAAATTTGTAGAAAATTCAATTATGGCGAAAAAACAAGCAAAAATTAATCAAGCATTAGAAGAAATTAAATCGGGAGTAATGTCTCGAGTTAAAGTGGGTTTAATGACCTTGGAAGAAGATGGTGATTTGAGTGTTTTGAAGCCTTTGGTGGATATCTTAGTGAATGCAAAGGTGGGTACGATTGAAATTTTAGAATTTTTATCCTCCTTGAAAGTATCTGCCGCTGCGGATGAAATGATCAAGATTATTCAAGATCATGATTATCCAGAGTGGCGACAAGTGCTTCTATCTACCTTATGGAATTCTAAAGTAGATTATTCTTATTTTTTAGCCGATATTGTCGAAATTGCTGTCGATGGTAACTTCATGGAAGCCTTGGAGTGTTTGACCATCATTGAAAACATGGAAGGACCATTCGAGGAACGCCATATTTTGGAGTCCCAATTGCATTTGAAGGATTATCTAGAAGATGATGCGCCTAAAGATCCTCAAAAAGCGCAAATCATGAGTGAAATCGCGTTGTTATTGAGAGATTTTGATTTGGAGGTGGAAGATTAAAACTCCCACCCAAATCGTTCTTCTAATAGGGTATGTACTTTCGCTAAGAAAGCCTCGTTTTCGATTTTATCAAGTACATCTCCGATAAAAGCTGAAACCATTAACTGCTTGGCCGCTTTTTCAGAAATTCCTCTCGCTCTTAAGTAGAAAATAGCTTCGTCATCCAATTGTCCTGTGGTTGATCCGTGCGAACATTTTACGTCGTCAGCATAGATTTCTAACTCGGGTTTAGAATTGACATTTGCACTATCTGAAAGCAATACATTTCCATTCGATTGAAAAGCATTTATCTTTTGCGCATCTTTGCGAACAAACACTTTGCCGTTGAAAACAGCGGTTGCTTGGTCATTGATGACACCTTTGTATAATTCATTGGATTCACAATGTGCTACCTGATGATCTACAGTGGTGTGGTTATCGACATGCTGATCTCCGAGCAATAAATAGGCTCCATTCAAATTGGTGTTTCCATTTTCCCCTTGTACTTCAATCCATAAATTGTTGCGAACAAGTCCACCATTCAAAGTGATGGTATTGATGGTGAAGGTGGCATTTCTTGCTTGTTGAACAAATTCATTAGCGATATGAAAACAACTTTCATCTTCATATTGTAATTTGTCAATGGTCAAATGCGCATTCTCTGCTACATTTACTTCCGTGTAAGTATTGGTAAAGGATTGTTTTGCTTCTTTTCCATAAAATGACAGGGTGATTTTAGCTTCTGCTCCTTGTTCCACTTGAATTTGATGGCGTAAATTGGCAAGTTTGTG
>JALRIV010000160.1 GCA_023255275.1 Crocinitomicaceae bacterium
CTTGAGATCTTGCATGGATGTGTTCAGGTTGTAATAGCTCAATTTCTTGTTTTGTTCCCAAAAAAAAGGAACGTTGCACCGGATAACTATAGTTTACTGCTGAAAATAGGGTGTCGAATTGATTTTTCGAATAGACCTCGTATGCTTTAATAAGATCTGTTTCATCAATTAAGGGCGAAGTGGGATATAAACAACAAGCTAATGAGATAGGGGTATTTTTTTCGTGGTACTCATTTAATATTTCGAGCAGTACATCCGAAGTGCTGGCAAAATCATCCGAATTTTTTGCACTTCTCATGAAGGGAATGCTAGCGCCGTATTGAATGGCAATTTTTGCAATTTCTTCGTCATCTGTTGAAACAATCACTTGATCGAACAAACCACTATTAAGGGCTGTTTCGATGGCATAAGCGATGATGGGTTTGCCATGAAAAATTTTTATATTTTTTCTTGGTATTCGTTTACTTCCTCCTCGAGCGGGAATAATGGCTAACCTCATGCTTGATATAATTGAAATGTTCTTTTAGGCTTTTTCAGGGCGTTATTTAGAATCCTTGTTTTAAGGTAGGGTGCGCCGAATAACGAATTTGAAAATTGGATTTGAAAAAGCAGACGAGCATCTTTTACCAATGGTTTACCTTTGTGTAATCCTCTCGTGTCGACTGCTAAAATAGTACCTTTTTTACCGATGAATTCCTTAAACGAAGTTTCAGGATACACTAATTTTAATTCTTCATCCGTTATTCTTCGGTCTTCTCTTAAGGATTTTGGAAGACGATGATGCGAATTTTGGATATAGCAATGAGGTCCATTATCGGTGTGAACATCGGTTAAGTAAAAGAAAAATTTGATAAATTTAAAACGATCCATATCAAAATGGTACATCTGCGCTGCTTGAGAAGTTGCTTTTTGTTGAAATGGAAAACTCCACCACATCGTAACTAAATCCAAAATTGGTTCGCAATTCAAGTAATTTGCGGCTAATTCTGTAAAAAATGGATCAAAAATAATTTTTTGAATGGCTTCGTTTTCCACTAAGTCGGATTGGTCGAATTGGTATCTCGGG
Organism: Crocinitomicaceae bacterium; assembly: GCA_023255275.1. Taxonomy (GTDB): domain Bacteria; phylum Bacteroidota; class Bacteroidia; order Flavobacteriales_D; family Crocinitomicaceae; genus JALRIV01. The sequence continues at coordinate 1,067 of JALRIV010000160.1, forward strand.
GCAATAATTTCTTGAAAATCGATAGGTCTTTTGTTCGGTAGATATTGAATACCTTTTGCTTGCACATCTAGAACGCGCAATGGTGTTTTTTGTGCAAAATCTAATAATTTGTCTTGTAAGTCCTCCGGTAAAATCTGCTCGAACTCATAATACCCTTTTTTTTGAATTTCAGCACTGATGTTTTCAAGGTCATGAGCCGTATAATTTAAGATGGATGGATTGAGTTGATTCGAGTTATTCTTGGGATGGAATAATGTGATTAATTGAGACATTATATCGTTAATTCTGCCGTTAGTGGTCACAAATAAAAAACGAAAAGAAGCAAAAGTAAGGTTACTTGTTTTTTTTGAAATGAGAAAATAAAGGTATCCGAAAATAAAAACAAACGGGAATAAGATGTATTTGACTACTTTTTTCATTTTTTGACCTCTAATATTACTGCAACATTTGACACATTTTTCACAATGGATTTTGCTGAGTGCGATCTTTTCATGGGTGCATCATGATTGAAATAGATATGTCCAGCTTGGTTTTCAAACAAATCAATGATTTGCTGTGTTGAATTGATTCGCTTCTCTAATAATTCATGTTCTTGTATCGAGTAACCAATTAGTGCTTCTGAATCTTCCTTTGTCATGCTGGTGTATTCTACTCCAATGGCGACTAATCCACCTGGTTTGACTACTCGAATAATTTCTTGAATCGCTTTTTTTGGAGTTGCGCTGTAGCTAAGAGTCCATCCAAAAATGATAGCATCGAAGGCGTTTTCTTCAAAAGGGATTTGATGCATATCACCCAATTTAATTTTAGATGAATAGCTTATTAAATCCAAACCAAGAATATTTTTCATCGGAAATCCTTGAGAAGCTAAGAGGTATAAATCATGTTCATTTCTGGGGCCGATGATTAAGATTTTAGAATTTTTATCTAGTTTTTCAATACATGATAATGGATCAATCAGAAGTTTAATTCGATCATTGCAATGATATAGCCCTTTTAAGTTATGACTCACTGTAACTTCGAAAGCATCTTTGGAGTCAAGCGTTCTTAAGCGTTTGGCAATTTTCACCAAAAACAATGCCCTTAGTTTAACAATTGATGTTCGTATTTTTCTGATTTTATATAATTCCATTACAAAATGCTTTTAATTTGTTCAATCGTGTAATTCAATTCCTCCTCACTTATTGATGGATACATCGGAATACTGATACAATGTTGGTAATAATTTTCGGTATGCGGTAAATCCCCTTTCTTCCAGCCTAAAGATTGATAATAGGGCATAAGATGAACTGGAAAGTAATGAATTTGACTAAATATTCCTTTTGTCCTCAAAAAATCATATACCTTTTTGCGATTTTCGATTTCTAAAATGTAAAGGTGATAAGCATGTCCTTCAATCACTCCTGAAGCACCCTTTAAATTAGGTTGTCCTTGAAATGCTTTATCGTATTGTTTGGCAATGGTTCGACGTTTTGCTAACCCTTCAGCGGCCTTCGTT
>JALRIV010000161.1 GCA_023255275.1 Crocinitomicaceae bacterium
GACCGTTTTAAAACAGTAAAATGATTGGAGTTAAAATACTTCAAAATTACATTTGAATTTGGAATTGCTGGCGTATACACCACAAGAGTCTCCGAGGGCTGCAAATACTTTGGATGTATCGTCTCGATATCATCAGAATAACTAATATTTATACCTAAATCTTCAAGTGTTTTTGTATTGTCACTTGATGTTTTATCGTAGCCTGAAATCTTCTTATTTTCTGCATGAAAATACTTTGCAAGCGCACTCATCCCGATACCGCCAATACCCACAAAATAGATGTTATGATAAGTGTTTAGCTTCATGCGTTTATAAGTTTTTCGATTTCATGAACAATATCATTTGTTGCAGATTATTTTGTCTTTAACTTTTTTAATATTTTGGGTTAAAAGAAATAGATCGGCCGTAACATTTTGGCTCAACCAATCCCAACTTTCTTTTTCGCTTTCAATAGCCAATGCCATTTGATAAAGCATTTCGAAATCGTGGGTCAATAACCATTTTTGTGCACTTGCATTCCCTTCAGCAGCATTGATGAAGGCCATGAGGTGCGGATAACCATTTTTAGTCAACCAAACGCGTGCTTCTTCCTTCAAAAAAATTGCATAGGTCGCATAGGTTAATTCTTCATACCCATGATCTTTTAACCAAAGCAATAAATCATCATTTCCATCGATAGCTTTTGCCCAAGCAAGGATGATTTTTGGATGATAATTCATCGGTTTCATCGGCAGCATCTGTTGATCCGAACTTTGTATGATTCTTTTTTTTCTTTTAAACCAATTCATAATGGTTAAACGCTAAAAAACAAATAAGCAACAAGAATAGCCGTAATTCCGCCAATTAAATCGCAAAGTAATCCTGCTCCTGCAGCATAGCGTGTGTTCGTGATTTTAACTGATCCAAAGTATACGGCTAAAACATAAAATGTGGTCTCCGTAGAACCTTGAAATGTTGCTGATAAATTACTCACAAATGAATCTGGACCAAACAGGTTCATGTTTTCAACCATTAAACCACGAGCGCCACTTCCCGAAAAAGGTTTCATGAAAATTACTGGCAGGGCATCTATAAATTCGAGTGATTTTAATCCAAGGTAAAGTAAACCTTCTTTAAGTCCGTTCATGAGATCGGTGAATGCACCCGAGGATCTAAACAAAGCTACTGCTGACAACATTGCCACCAAATAGGGAATGATATTGATGGTTACTTGAAATCCTTCCTTTGCGCCTTGAATGAAAGCATCAAACATTTGAATTTTTGAACGAATAGCTAAAATGAAAAAGAAACCTATAAATCCAAACATGATGGTGTTTGATACCACGGATGAAATGGTTTTAATCTGATCTGGGTGAGTTTGTAAATAGAGAATGAAACCAACAATCAAAGCGGTCATACTTCCTACGTAAGCTAAAAATACTTTGTTGAATAAATTAATTTTTTGACGAATCGATACATAGATTAAACCTCCCAAAGTTGCAAAATAAGTCGTGATGAGAATGGGTAAGAAGACCGAGGTTGGTTCCAACGATTGGTTGGCTGCTCGAGCTGCAAGAATCGATACCGGAATGATGGTTAAACCGGAAGCATTCAGGACCAAAAACATAATTTGGGCATTGGTCGCCGTATTTGGATTGGGGTTTAACGTTTGTAAATCTTTCATCGCTTTCAAACCAGCAGGGGTAGCCGCATTGTCTAGACCTAACATATTTGCTGAAAAGTTCATCATAATAGAGCCAATCGCAGGGTGATCTTTGGGAACATCTGGAAAGAGTTTAGAAAACAAGGGGGCAATTCCTTTTGACATGATGCGGATCGCTCCTCCGTCTTCTCCAATCTTTAAAAAGCCCATCCAAAGGACCATAGTGCCCGTCATAAATAAGGCCAATTCAAAGCCTGTTTTAGCAGCCTCAAAGAGGGAATCCATCATTTTTTGAAGAATATGAACATCTTGCCAAAAGATAAGTTTCGAAAAACCCATCACAAAAGCGATGATAAACATTCCTGACCAAACTCGATTTAATACCATAGTACGAATATCATGAATTCTTTTGGGATAAACAATAGTCAATCCGACAAATTACTTGCATTAGGAATCAGGTTGTTGTTTACTTTCCAAACAGATTTTATAAAAATTTTCAAAGAGTAAAGCACCCATGTTTCCTGACACTTCTGGATGAAATTGTACGCCAAATAAATTTTTCGTTTGGTGCACCATAACTTCGTTGACACAGGTATCCGAGGATCCAATCAATTTGAATTCAGGGGCAATTGAAATCGTTTCACAATGGTCTTCCATCATTTCAAATTCCTCTGGAAACCGATCGAAAAGGGGATGGTCTTCAAATACAGCAATCGTTTGCCAATCGCGATCTTCTCTGATTTTTACGGCGTAGGAGCCATGGATAATTCCTAATAATTGATGTCCAAAGCAAATTCCTAATACCGGAATCGTTGTGGTTTTGAGCCATTG
>JALRIV010000162.1:0-272 GCA_023255275.1 Crocinitomicaceae bacterium
TGTTGTTATTGAAATTAATGCTCGAGAGAGAGCCTAATTTCAAAATTATTGCCAACTTTCTTTTACACCGGATTGAACCTCTAAAAAAATACATTATGCCCGTAAATCCTTTTGAAAACCATAAGGATGCTAAATCGAGCGTAGTAGGAATCAAAGAAACATTACGTCATTTAAGCGACGGAAAACCGTTAGGTATGTTTCCGGCTGGAGAGGTTTCAACCTACAAAGACGGGAAATTAATGGTAGACAAACCTGGGGAAGAAGGGGCTATC
>JALRIV010000162.1:282-2327 GCA_023255275.1 Crocinitomicaceae bacterium
AAGCACAAGTACCTGTAGTGCCTATTTATTTTCATGCTAAAAATAGTGGTTTATTCTATTTGCTTTCAAAAATCAGCGGCACCTTGCGTACAGCCAAATTACCCTCGGAAGTATTCAGTCAAAAAAACCGTATCATTAAAGTGCGTATTGGCAAACCGATATCGGTAGCAGAGCAAAACGAATACCAATCATTAGAAGACTATTCAGAATTCTTAAGAAAGAAAACGTATATGTTGGCCAATCCTTTTGAAAAAGGAAGTAAACTATTGCCAACACCCAACTTAAAATTACCCAAAAGTCCTAAAGAAATAGTGACTCCGGCAAATCAAGATAAAATCATTTCCGAAGTAGATGCTCTACGAAATTCAGACTGTCGCTTATTACAGAGTAAAAATTACGAAGTGTTTTTTACTAAAGCATCTGAAATTCCAAATGTGTTACACGAACTCGGTCGCCTTCGCGAAATTACGTTTAGAGAAGTAGGAGAAGGAACTAATGAATCAATTGATTTGGATCAATTTGACCAATATTATCACCATATGTTTTTATGGGATGATGATGCTAAAAAAGTAGCAGGAGCTTACCGTATGGGATTAGGTTCTGAAATTTATCCTAAATATGGAATGGAGGGATTTTATCTGAATGACCTATTTCGTTTTGAACCTGAATTACATGATATGATGAGTAAATCCATTGAAATGGGGCGCGCTTTTATCATCAAAGAATACCAACAAAAACCCATGCCTTTATTCCTACTTTGGAAAGGAATTATCCATACCACTTTACGTTATCCAGAACATAAATTTTTGTTAGGAGGAGTTAGTATCAGCAATCAATTCTCTGATTTCTCAAAATCATTGATGATTGAATTCATGAAATCAAACTATTACGATCCCTATATCGCCCAGTACATTCACCCTAAAAAAGCATTCAAAGTCAAGTTAAAAGATGCTGATAAAGATTTTATCTTTAACGAAACTGAAGCTGATTTAAATAAATTTGACAAAATCATAGACGAGTTAGAACCTGGCAGTTTACGCTTACCTGTTTTGATTAAAAAATACATTAAACAAAACGCACGAGTGGTCGCTTTTAACGTAGACCCATTGTTTAATAACGCTATTGATGGATTGATGTACATTCGTGTAGAAGACATTCCAGATAGTACCATGAAACCGGTAATGGAGGAGTTTCAGGCCGAGTTAGAACGAAAATTAAGCGAGAAAGAGGAGTAAACAATGGCAAAAATCAATAGCAAGGACAAAAATCAAAATTCGAATTTGCCTTGCGCCCTTGCGCCTTTGTGGCGAAATCTAAAACCAATGTTTTTGCCTCACTTGATACGTTTGAAAAAACTCTTCGTCTGATTTGGTCAAGTATATAATTCCTTCTATTAAACCAAATAAAGACGTCAATACGCAGCACGTACACAAACTCAAAACAAGCCAAATAATCCCCGTTCCTGTGTACCCTAAATAAAATTTATGCACCCCAAATGGACCTAATAAAAGGGCAAAAATGCCACAGGCTACTTTTTTATTATTTTGAAATTGAGGTTGAGGAGTGTTCCAAGCTTCTTGTTTTATAGTTTCCATACAATATGATTTAGAATTATAAATATAGTGCTTTTATTTTGTCAACAATAACTTGTGCCAATCGTTCGTGACTTTCAAAGGTCCAACCTGCAATATGAGGAGTCAGAACAACATTTTTAGCATTCAGCAAATCCTGAAAAGCTTCGGGAGTAGTTGCATCTTGGAACAAAGTTTCAAACGATAATTTTTCATATTCCAACACATCCAATCCAGCGCCTAACACTTTTCCTGATTGTAAAGCCGCAACCAAATCAGCGGTGACAATGTTTTTTCCGCGCGACGTATTGATGATCCAAAGTGGTTTTACAAATCCATTAATGAATGCTGCGTCCACCATTTTATCGGTTTCGGGAGTCCAAGGAAGGTGCAAACTTAAGACATCTACTTTCTCTTGAAATTCGGCAAACTCAACTTGTCTGGCATTTTCATCACCTACATTTTCTTGGATAT
>JALRIV010000163.1 GCA_023255275.1 Crocinitomicaceae bacterium
GAAATTAATCGGAATGAATAGCGATTTGATGTCGCAATACATCGAATTCGTAGCGGATCGTTTGCTCGTTGAACTAGGCAACGAGAAAGTTTACAACGCTACTAATCCATTTGACTTTATGGAAATGATTTCCATTCAAGGCAAGACTAATTTCTTTGAAAAACGAGTTGGTGAATACCAAAAAGCCGGAGTTTTGGCAGGTAAAGACAACCAAACATTCAGTTTAGACGAAGAATTTTAATATATAAAACCTATTTCCACAAATTAAAAGAAGCGAAGCATGTACGTAGTAAAAAGAGACGGAAGAAAAGAGACTGTGAAATTTGACAAAATCACAGCCCGCATCATCAAGATGTGTTATGGACTTGATCCATTAGTGTCACCTGAAGCAGTAGCGATGAAGGTCATCGAAGGTATTTACGATGGGGTATCTACCACGGATTTAGATAATTTAGCGGCTGAGGTGGCAGCAGCAAAAACAATTGATCATCCTGATTATGCGTTATTAGCTTCTCGCATCGCAGTTTCTAACTTACACAAGGAGACTAAGAAAACGTTCTCTGAAGTAATGGAAGATTTACATCAATACATCGATCCAAAAACCAATCAAAAAGCTTCTTTGTTGGCAGACGATGTGTATGAAGTGATTCAAAACAACAAAGAATTATTGGATTCAAGCATCATTTACGATCGTGATTTCCGTTATGATTATTTTGGATTTAAAACGTTAACGCGTTCGTATTTAATGAAATTGAACGGAGAAATTGCTGAACGTCCACAACAGATGTTAATGCGCGTTTCTTTAGGAATTCATAAAAATGATGTACAGTCAGCGATTAAAACCTACCATTTAATGTCAGAAGGTTGGTTTACGCATGCTACACCTACGCTTTTTAACTCAGGTACTCCAAAACCTCAAATGTCATCTTGTTTCTTATTGACGATGAAAGAAGATAGTATTGAAGGAATTTACGACACTTTAAAATCATGTGCGCAAATTTCACAATCTGCGGGTGGAATTGGTTTAGCTATTCACGATATCCGTGCAACAGGTTCATACATCAAAGGGACTAACGGTACTTCAAATGGTATTGTTCCGATGTTACGCGTATTTAACGATACGGCAAGATATGTGGACCAAGGTGGAGGTAAAAGAAAAGGCTCTTTCGCGATGTACATTGAACCATGGCATGCTGATGTTTTTGACTTCCTTGACTTGAAAAAGAACCACGGAAAAGAAGAATCAAGAGCAAGAGATTTATTTTATGCACTTTGGATTCCAGATTTATTCATGAAACGCGTGAAAGAAAATGGAGATTGGACTTTAATGTGTCCGCATGAATGTCCAGGTTTATCTGATTCTCACAGTGCTGAATTCGAAGCTTTATATACCAAATACGAAGCAGAAGGAAAAGGTCGTAAAACAATCAAGGCACAAGATTTATGGTTCAAAATTTTAGAATCTCAAATCGAAACGGGTACGCCTTACATGTTGTATAAAGATGCTGCAAATTCCAAATCAAATCAACAAAATTTAGGTACCATCAAGTCTTCGAACTTATGTACAGAGATTATGGAATACACTGCTCCAGATGAAATTGCAGTTTGTAACTTGGCTTCTTTGGCATTACCTAAATATGTAACTGAAGACGGTACATTCGATCACGATAAATTATTTGAGGTTACTTACCAAGCGGCTTTGAACCTTAATAAAATCATTGACGAAAACTTCTATCCAGTAGAAGACGCAAAACGTTCAAACTTCAGACATCGTCCAATCGGATTAGGTGTTCAAGGTTTAGCAGATACATTCATCATGATGGGATTCCCTTTTGAATCAGAAGAGGCGAAACAATTAAACAAAGATATCTTTGAAACGATGTATTACGCGGCAATGACTGCTTCTAAAGATTTAGCGAAAGTTGACGGTCCATACGAAACATATGCAGATTCTCCAGTATCAAAAGGAATC
>JALRIV010000164.1 GCA_023255275.1 Crocinitomicaceae bacterium
AAAAGAAATTCATACAAAAATTAAAAGAAGAATTGCCTCAAGAATACTTAGTACAAATAAAGAGAAATGGTGGACAGTTTCAGCTTTTTATTCAGAGTGTGATGAAATTAGGGAAAATGATGACAAAATGTTTTCATTTAAGACGGTAGACGAAAAGCTTAAATTTCTTGATGGAATTAATGATTATGTCATGAATTTAGAGCAAAAATATTCAGATGCTTAGTTAATAAATTTAAAAAAGATTGTTTTTGATCATTGAATATTCATTTGAATCAATTATATCGAATATATGCTTATAGACTTTAAAGACGAGGATTTTGAAACTAAAATCAAAAACGAAGACGTATCAGTAATTCAATTTTCTGCAGCTTGGTGTGGTCCCTGCAAGGCTCTAAAGCCTGTTATGGATAAATTATCAGATGAGTATAAAGATAAAGCTGGTTTTTATTATGCCGATATAGAAGATGGTGGAATTAATACTGGAAGTGCCGCGGGCATAAGAGGTGTACCTACTGTAATTGTCTATAAAAAAGGTATTGAGGTAGATAGAAAAGTAGGCGGTGTTCCCGAAGGACACATGAAGGAATTTTTAGAAAAAAATATCTAATTTAAGTTCAGTACTTCACCAGCTAGATACAAAGATCCTGTTATTAAGATCAAGTCATTTTTCTTGACTGGAATCGACTTAATAGCTTCAAATATATTTTCTTTGTATTTAATATTTTCTACACTAATTAACTTATTTTTTAACTCTTTTCCTCGAATTGAGTTAGGTTGATTTGGGATATCTATTGTGGTCAAGGTCGTAATTCCCTTAAGGTAGCTTATAAATTCTTGGTGATCTTTATTGGCCATCATTCCAAGAATGACATGTTTATCACAATCTAAACTCTCTAAATAATTAGTTAAGACTTTTGCACCCAGTGGGTTATGAGACCCATCTACCAATAATCTATTTTCTTTGGCTAAATCTTTTAATTTTCCCTCTGTGATTTCCTGAAGTCTTGCAATGCTTTGAATATTAGTTATTCCAATTCTAATGTGTTCATCTTTAATTCCTAATTCTTTAATATTTCTTAATGTTGCAATAGCAGTTGAGATATTTTCAAGTTGGAACTGACCATTTACATTAGGGTTTGGTAGCTTAATTCCTCCAAGTTCATCTTCATAATAGAAGAAATTATTTTCACTTGCTGAATAACTATAGTCTTGATTGAAGAATAATTTTTTTGATTTGTTATCTTTTATTGTTTTTTTAATATGCTCTGTAATTTCATTTGAACTTTGTTTTGCAACAACAATATTAGAATTTAGTAATTTTGATGTTTTTTCAAAAATAATTTTTTCAACAGTTTGTTCATTTTTTGGGAGCCAATCTAAATGATCTAAACCTATTGATGTTACAACACTTGCTAGGTTTTGATTTAAAATATTAGTTGCATCAAATCTATGAAATAGTCCAGTTTCTATTAAATTGATATTTTCTGGATAATCTGCTGCTTTATAAAAGTAAGCGGCAGTTAAAATTTCAAAAAATGTTATTGGTTCATTATTATTAGCTTTTTCAACTATTTCTAAAAGTTCTGATAATTCATCATCATTAAGCTCTTTATTATTAAAGACGAACCTTTCATTTATTTTTCTAATGTGTGGGCTGGTATAAATATTACAATTAAATTTTGCTTCTTTTAGGATTGCAAACATGGCCTGTATTGTTGAGTA
>JALRIV010000165.1 GCA_023255275.1 Crocinitomicaceae bacterium
TGTAGTTCATGCCTGGCTCCATATAAGTAGGATTAGCAATAGGGTTACCAAATTGATCTAATGGTTGTCCATATACTGGGTATGGTGTATTTTCCATTGTTATGTTTTGGCTAGGTATATAATTTACAGGGTTGCTTTCAGAAGCATATCCTGGTGTATATCCTGTATTGTTTACAAGCTTAGACGTTTTTTTGTACTTTCTCATAGTATTTTATAATTTTTTTTCTTTTTTTAGTTTTTCTCTCCACTTATAAACATTAGGTTGAAGTAGTAGTTCATCAGTTGCAGTTTTGTAAGACTTTTTACCGTCATTTACATTAAACATGCTTGAGTAGTTTAGGACTTTATTTGTATAGTCTACATCATAGTTCTTTGCCCAGTCTTCTATTTTTTTACCTTGTGATACATGGCCTAAAGATACGTTATATACTGTTATAGCTCTATACATTGCATCTTTCTTATTATAGCCTTTATTTAAAAACTTCTTGTAGTCTGTGGCTAACTTATACATGGTAGTTAATGGAGCTTTATCTTCATCATCAAAATTATCTTGGTTGATGCCTAACTCTGTAAGGTCATCTGATCCAAAGTTAGTTTCATACTTAAGTCTACCTGCACCTTTTGATACTTCATCTGGTTTATATCCTATAAGTTTTGCTACTCCTGCACCAAGTTGTTTTGTACCTGTAGTATATTTAGCATTTGTGCCAAAACTAGTTTCTTGTCCTAGTATTCCTAATGTAACTTTAGCTAATGATTGATATTCATCGTCTCCAAGATTAAAAACTTTAGCCATTACGGTTTTATTTCTAGTGTCGTTTAATGGTCTTATAAAAGTTTTTTCTAACTTATTCTTGGCATTAGCTGAAGTAAAACTATTATCGTACTCTTTTGATGAAAGTACATTTGACTTTTTAGGGTCAATAGTCAAATTTAAGTCATTTCTTAATATTTTCTTTTCCCCTAACTGTACTTCTTTATAGTCTGGTCTAAATGCACCTCTGACCTCAAAGCTTCTGGCAAGACCTCCTGATACTATTTTTCCATCTTTTACTAAGTCTCTAAACTCTCTTCCTTCATACTCTCCTGTAAATCTATCTTTATCATGTACATTATGTAGTATGTAATAACTTCCATCTGGGTTTACTTTATCTATTAAACCTGTGTGTGTTGTGCCGGTTCCTGCAGCATTTGCTTCTCCTTGATATGAGCTATTACCTCCGGTAAACATTGTTACTACATCTCCTGGTTTAACTGCCTTCGGTGGCACTTTACTCCCACCTGATTTTATTATATTATTTCCTATGTCCCAAGCATTACCGTATAATCCTGTCTTCTTGTTCCAGTCTTCTCTTTTCAGTTTAGGTTGTACGT
>JALRIV010000166.1 GCA_023255275.1 Crocinitomicaceae bacterium
CTTCTTCTGATTTCAATGCATCATTATCTTCAGCAAACATATTAGACACGTCACTTAATACATCGCCTAAAGTTTGATTGTTCCTAAAGTTAGTACCAGTTAGTGACTTAACCCCATTCAGAAAGTTTCTACCTCTGTTCATAAATAGCCACTGCGTTAGATAATCTGCACCACCTTTATCGTATTGTTTCTTAGCTTCAGCCAAGTAAAAAGCAGGAGCAAGAGGAAACTGTGGATCAATATTAGTTGTGGTTCCGTCAATATTAGATATTTTATTATATTCTGCTGGTGCATCTGGTGATGTTCTATATTCATAAGCTGCGTATAATGCTGCGTATCCAATAATGTTTCTGGATATAGCCTCTGCATCCTTTACAGTATTACCCTTACCTAAAGCGATACGTAATGCTGCAGGAGCCGCCGTTCCGGGTACACCTGAATATATATACTCTATAGCCTTGAACATAAATCTTGGAAAAGCTACGACTATAGTACTTCCCGGAATTGAATTTAACACTTTCAACATAGATTTGAATGGCCCAAATTTAGGTGGAGATGCGTATGTTTTATCCAACGCACTCTCAACCGCATCAGTTGCTAATTCTGCAAATGTTTTAGCGTCTTTAGGGCGTAATCTAGGTGAATCATTTAGAAGTTCTCTCACATTTCCTTGGTTAACTATCTGTTCTAAGTTAACACCCCATTCGCGTTTTAAGTTTCTGCTAAGATCAGTTAAGAAAAAGGCATTACGGCTTATAAATTCTTGACCCCGGTTGAATACGTTAAGTGTGTCTACAAAATCTTCAATAGGATTAAAGACAAAATCAGATATACCACCTTCGCCCTTACCAGTAGCTTTTTGTGCTTCAATGATTTGGTCACGATAACGAGATAACAGTTTCACATTTTCTGGTTGCTCTAAAATTAAATTAGTTAATTCATCTGCTTTTAGCGGGTCTTTTATGCCCTTCCAATAAGCAAAGCTATCACCTATAGCACTCTTACGAGACAAAGGATTAAAAGCATTTACTGTATCGAATACAGCTTTCCTAGCACCTGCAATATCTCCAGCTTTTGTTCTCTCTGCCGCACGTACTCCACGAATAATTGCTTCTGATAAAAGATTTGTCATGCCCTCTAAAGGCATACGAACGATAGTAGACTCAAAGTTTCTAGCTGCTGTAGCAAATGCAGATACCATAAGACCACGTGCTATATTTTCTGTGCGACGTATATTCTGCCCTATCTTTTTTGCACCGGGAATAGGCACACCATAACCTTGTAACCATTCCAGCATACTTTCAGCTTGGTCTAATTCGTCCTGTGCTTTTTTACCTGCCGGTCTACCTAACTTAT
>JALRIV010000167.1 GCA_023255275.1 Crocinitomicaceae bacterium
ACATGCTTTTTCAACAACTTTATTCAATTCATCAATTGAATATCTAAATACATTCAGCATTGATTTAATTGGTTCTTTTTTTTTTGTTCCCTCTCTTACAAACAGAGGAAGTATTAAATCATTTGTTGATAAGTTATGCTCAGATACAAGTCTTCTAATCCAATCAGATTTTCTATTTCTTCGCATTCTTAATGACGGATATGAACCTAAAATTCTCATGCTATATTGTGTGCGACAAATATATTATTATATATTGATTTTAAAGTAATTTATTGAAATACCAAAACAATTAAAGTGAAAACATTATTTTCTAAACTCTGTATAGCTTCTGATCACGCTGGTTATCAATTAAAAGAAAAGATTAAAGATTTTTTAATTAAAAACGGTGTATCGACAATTGATTTGGGTCCATTCGATAATAATTCAGTTGATTATCCAGATTATGCAAAAAAGGTAGCAAAAAGGGTTTTGTCCAAAAAAAGTGATATTGGTATTTTAGTATGCGGTTCAGGTACCGGAATGGCTATAACGGCCAATAAATATAAAGGTATAAGAGCAGCCCAATGTTTTACCAAAAAGAATACTCTTTTATCAAGACAACATAATGATGCGAACATTATTTGCTTGGGTGCTAGAATGTTAAAAGGTAAAGATGCTATAGCGTTTGTAAAATATTTTATTACGACTAGATTTGAAGGTGGTAGACATTTAAAAAGAATAAAAAAAATTTAAAATGAGTGAAATAAGTAATTTTTTTAATAATAATTTAAAATCAAGTGATGAAGAAGTATTCTCATCAATTCAAAAAGAATATGGTCGTCAAATTAATCACATAGAACTTATAGCCTCTGAAAATATGGTTTCTAAAGCTGTTCTTGAGGCTCAAGGATCTGTGTTAACCAATAAATATGCCGAAGGATATTCTGGCAAAAGATATTATGGAGGTTGTGAATTTGTAGATATTGCTGAAAATCTTGCTATTGAACGAGCTAAAAAATTATTTAATTGTAAATTTGCTAATGTGCAACCTCATTCTGGTGCGCAAGCTAATGGTGCTGTCTACCTAGCCTTAATTAAACCTGGCGACACAATACTAGGAATGAGTTTGAATTCAGGAGGACATCTAACTCACGGCGCTAAACCCGCGCAGTCTGGAAAATGGTTCAATGCAATTCATTATGATGTTAAACCAAACACTGGTTTAATTGATTACGAAGCAGTTGAAAAATTAGCTTTAGAACACAATCCCAAGATTATTATAGCAGGCGGTAGTTCTTATTCGAGAATAATTGATTTTAAAAAATTTAGAGCTATTGCAGATAAAGTTAAAGCATATCTATTAGTTGATATG
>JALRIV010000168.1 GCA_023255275.1 Crocinitomicaceae bacterium
GTGCAAAATATCAGATGTATCTTAACGACCTATATAATGTAAACTATATGGGTTCTATGGATAATTATGCACAGACCATGCAATACATGGATATGCTTAATACCGTTATCAGTGGAAGTGGTACAGAGATTACTCACTTCAACCGACATCTCAACCAACTACACCTTCGTGTTGATTGGAATGATTTAAATGTCGGGGACTATATTGTAGTTGAAGGTTATCAGATTATTGATCCGGAAACTTATGCGGATGTATATGACGATATGTTTTTGAAACAGTATGCTACTGCATTGATCAAACAGCAATGGGGTGCTAACCTAATCAAGTTTGAGGGTATGGTACTTCCCGGCGGCGTTTCTTTGAATGGTCGCCAGATGTTCGATGATGCGACAAATGAGATTCAGCAGATTAGAGAACAGATGCAACTATCTTACGAGATGCCACCGATGTTCTTTGTGGGGTAATTTTTAATGCCAACCAATGTATTTTTTAGTAGGGGTGTAACATCCGAACAAAGGCTCTATGAAGATATCATAGTCGAGTCTTTGAAGATCTACGGACAAGATCTATACTATATCCCACGTGTCATTGTAAGAGATAATGTTCTAAACGATGTTGCGACTAGTTCATTCTACGATTCATATGCTATTGAGATGTATATCTCCAATACAGATGGATTTGAAGGTGATCAGACTATTATGTCTAAGTTTGGTTTGGAAATCCGTGACCAAGCTACATTCATTGTCGCTCGCAGATCATGGGAAAGATTCGTTGGATTGTATAACAACAACGTAAACAGTATTCGCCCATTAGAAGGTGATCTGTTATACTATCCTCCAACCAAATCGTTCTTCGAAATTAAGTTCGTAGAACATGAGAGGCCATTCTATCAGTTGAACAACCTTGTAGTCTATGAACTACAATGCGAATTGTTCGAATATGCAGATGAACGGTTTGATACTGGAAACCCAGATATCGATGCTATTCAAACTTACAATGCGATCTCTACAGTATTGTCTATCGGCGACCGAAGGGGAACTGGTGAACAACTATACATCGGAGAGCAGGTTGTTCAAGGTTTAGCTAATGGAATATTCATGTACGCAGAAGTCGTGAATATTCAGGCACAAGAAGCTGACGAAACCGCAGGAATACCAGAAGGATCTCAGTTGTTATGGATATCAAATATTACATTCTCTGATGGTATTTTCCATGAGTTGCAAGAAGGT
>JALRIV010000169.1 GCA_023255275.1 Crocinitomicaceae bacterium
TATATGAACGGATCTCGTTTTCGCAGTTGTCTTAAGCGCCATTTACGTTTAATATATTCTGCGAGACGATAAAATATACCGAAAGACATTATGCGATCAAGCCTGGCTTATAAACAGTCTTGCCGTTTTCTTTCATAGCGGTAAGAACTTGTTTCTTGTTGTCATCTGGGTTGTATGACACATGAACCCATCCACTATCAGGAACGCCTGGAGTATAGAATTCAAGAATGACTTGGCGGAACTCGCAGTTCTCAACGATCCACTCAGCAAGGTCTGCGTTGGCGATGCCTGGGATCTCGATATCTGCAGCCATACCTTTGCAATGGTCTGAAGTTGTTGAACCACCGACCTTGGCATTAACGTCTGGATGACGGAATCCACTGTTGACCTTGACACCTTTGCCGTAGTGATCACGGACTTTCTGTAGTACGTTTTCGCATAGTGCGGTCAGATTGTCGATATGATCATCATCTGGCTCATTCTCCATGTCCAGACGTAGTGCGGTATCGCTCTTGATCATTTCTGCGAGTGAAAAGTTTGGTGATAATTTCATTATGATATACTCCTATATTATCGGGTTACAATTTTACTTATATACGTTTCAAACTCTTCGACCTTCTCAACTCTATTAGGCCAACGTATATACTCCTTCTCGGGATTCTTTTTAAGGTTAGTTAGTAGCGGGAGGATTGCATTGTAAAGATCATTCACTTTACTCTCAAGCTCTTCGACACTTTGTGTTGCGGTCTTTACTGTAGTCGATGCTTTCTGAACCACTTCAAGTTCGTTCTCGTCTACTGCTGTAAATCCAAAATCAAATAGATCCATCTTTGTTCCTTATCGCTTCTATAAGTCTTAGGTTAAGAACCAGATTCTCTACCACCAACTTGACTGTCGTTGCAAGCATCACCATCTCACGATGATCCTTGTGTTCTGAAAGATACATTTCCAACACATTGGAAGCCATAAGCAGATATGCATCTTTCTCATCGATTTCCAACATGCCCCAATCAATCGGATCATCTGTTTCAACTTGTTGAGCAAGATGTGCTAACTGTTCCACTAGTGTCAAATCGATTCCTTATAAAGTGGCACTTCAACGATTGAATGGCGATCTATCGTTCAGGCAGTTCCCGCCTACACGCTCGTAAGTTTAACGGTCCTAAGGCGTGTGTTAGTTTTATTTAGTAGTTCTAAGTATTGTAATCATGCGTTCAGCAAG
>JALRIV010000016.1 GCA_023255275.1 Crocinitomicaceae bacterium
AAAATAAGAAATATGTCATTAATATAAATGTGAAAGCCAAATAAATCATCACCACTTTTCTTCTACTTTTTAGTAATTGACTTAAAATCCCAGAGACAAGATCTCCAACAGACAAACCAATGTAGGCATACATCACAGCGATGCCATTGGACACATTTTCCAAACCTAACATCGGCCCGAAATCATCTTTGGAATTCATGACAAGCAGTCCAATCACATACCAAATAGGCACACCAATCAAAATACAATATAAATATTTGACTAAATTTTTTCGATTTAAAAATAAGATCCGAAGATCTCCACGATGGATTTGGTCTTCCTTCATTCCTCTAAAAAATTTAGATTCAATAGTTCCAACACGTAACAATAAAAGAACCAGACCCATCAATCCACCAAGGATATAAGCAACCTGCCAATTCACAATCGGTTGATTTAACCAAGTAGAAAGTATGTTTCCTAACCAATCGCCCTTTGCGCCAATTAGCGAGGCTACAACCGCTCCCAAAGCTCCGAATGTGACAATAATCATGGTACCGTATCCTCTTTTTTCTTTGGACATCATTTCTGAAACTAAAGTAATTCCAGCTCCCAATTCGCCGGCCAAACCAATACCTGCAAAGACTCGAATGACTGCATAGGAATTGACATCGGTGACAAACGCATTCAAAAGATTTGCAATCGAATACAACAAGATCGAACCAAAAAGAACCTTCAAACGACCTTTTTTATCGCCTAAAATCCCCCAAAGCAAACCTCCAATCATCATCCCAAACATTTGCATATTGAATAAAAACTTTCCTGTTGATGCCTTTTCGAGCATAGATGATCCCACCATAATTTGATCCAAACTTTCTGCTTTTACAACCCCAAACAATACTAAGTCGTAGATATCTACAAAATATCCTAAAGCAGCTACAATGATTAAAAGTGTGATTTGTTTATTGTTTTCCATAGCTATCGTTTCATTCAAAAATAAGCAAATTAATCCTTACCAATTTTGATTTACAAATTAAGCAATTAAATAATTATCTTCGTATTATGTTTACGGATGAATTTTACATGCGTCGTTGCATTGAATTGGCTAAAAAAGGTTTTGGACATGTGGCACCCAATCCCATGGTGGGTTGCGTCATTGTGCATCAGGGCAAAATCATCGGTGAAGGTTACCATCAAAAGTATGGTGGACCCCATGCAGAAGTAAATGCCATACAACAAGTTCAAAACCCTGCGCTTTTAAAAGAAGCCGAAGTTTATGTTTCTTTAGAACCTTGTGCACATTATGGAAAAACGCCACCGTGTGCCAACTTATTGATTACACATCAAGTTAAAAAGGTAATTATTGGTTGTGTAGATCCCTTTTCAAAAGTAGCTGGAAATGGCATAAAAATGCTCCAAAATGCAGGAATAGAAACAGTTGTTAAGGTGTTGGAGGAAGATTGTAGGTTTCTCAATAGGAGGTTTTTCGTCTTTCACCAAAAAAAAAGACCTTTCATTCTACTGAAATGGGCTGAAACCGAAGATGGATTCATCGATCAGAAAAGAAGTTCAACTGTACCTCAAATTAATTGGATTACGCACCCAGACACCCAGTTAATTACGCATCAATGGAGAAACGAAGAATCCGCCATTTTGGTGGGAAGAACAACCATTGAGAATGACAATCCAAGCTTGACCACGAGAGCTATTTCAGGTAAAAACCCCATACGATTGGTGCTTGATGAAAAGCAGCAATTGATAAATAAATCGTTTCAAATATTTAACGAGGATGCCGAAACATGGGTATTCAATGCATCACTTCATAAAAAAGATAAAAAAGTCACTTGGATAGCTGTAACACCTTTTAATTTAACCCAAATAGTAAAAGTTCTTTATGAAAAAAACGTGCAAAGTGTCTTAGTCGAAGGCGGTAAAAAAACCATTGAATCTTTTTTGGAAGCTGATTTATGGGACGAAGCAAGGGTGTTAGTTGGGGCTAAGAAATTTGAAAACGGGCTTCGAGCGCCAAAAATGCATGTTCAACCCGATTACATTCAAACATTGAATACAGATCAATTAAAAATCTATTATAATAAATCATGAAATTACATAGTTTAGAAACAGGCAATTTTAAATTAGACGGTGGAGCCATGTTTGGGGTAGTCCCTAAAACGCTTTGGCAAAAAACAAATCCAGCAGATGAGAACAACCTTTGCGATTGGTCTATGCGTTGCTTATTGATTGAAGATGGCAATAAATTAATGTTGATTGATACAGGAATCGGCGATAAGCAATCTGAAAAGTTCTTTTCACACTATTTTTTACACGGTGAAGGAAGTTTAAAAGGAAGTCTAAACCAACTTGGTTTTGATTTATCCGATATTACAGATGTATTTTTAACCCATTTGCATTTCGACCATTGTGGAGGGGCAATTCAATGGAATAAGGATCGAACAGGATTTGAGCCCGTTTTTAAAAACGCACATTTTTGGAGTACTGAAAACCATTGGAAATGGGCAACCGAACCAAATGCTAGAGAAAAAGCATCCTTTTTAACAGAGAACATTTTGCCAATTCAGGAAAGCGGACAATTAAAATTTGTAGACCGAAAAGCCGATTTCACTTCGAATGTTTTTCCTTCAATGGACGTTTTGTTTGTGGACGGACACACCGAAAGCATGATGATTCCTCATATACATTACAAAGGGAAAACGATTGTATTTATGGCCGACTTATTGCCAAGTGTTGGACATATTCCCCTACCTTATGTGATGGGCTATGATACACGACCTTTGATTACCTTGAGTGAAAAAGAAAAATTCTTAAATGAAGCTGCAGACAAAGGTTATGTCCTTTTCTTAGAACATGATGCCGTTAATGAATGTTGTACTCTGCAACATACTGAAAAAGGGGTTCGCGTGAAAGAAACGTTTAAATTTAGTGAACTGTAATTAGTCTACTAAACGCAACAAATCAAGTAAACGATTGGAATAGCCTGCTTCGTTGTCATACCAACCGACCACTTTCACCATATGACCAACCACGCTTGTCAATTCAGCATCGAAAAGGCAACTTAAGGGATTACCAATAATATCCACAGAAACGATTGGATCTTCAGTATATCCTAAAATTCCTTTCAAATTTGTTTGGGAAGCTTTGAGCATCGCTGCATTAATTTCCTCCACACTAGGTGCATTTTTTACGACAAGTGTAATATCTGTAAACGATCCATTTGGAACTGGGACACGCACGCCGCAACCACCTAATTTATCTGCTAAATCAGGAAAAATTTTATTCAATGCCTTTGCGGCACCTGTTGTGGTCGGTATGATCGATTGATTAGCAGCTCTTGCTCTGCGTAAATCCTTATGCGGACTATCGTGTAAACGCTGGTCTGAGGTGTAACTATGTATGGTTGTCACGAAACCAGATTCAATTTCGCAAATCGACTTTAAAACGGAAATCATGGGTGCAGCATTATTTGTAGTGCAAGAAGCATTCGATAAAATTAAATCTGTAGGATCTATTAAATGTTCATTAACGCCCATCACCACTGTTTTTACTTCATCAGATGATGAAGGTGCTGAAATGATCACTTTTTTCAGGCTTGTTTGCTCTGAAAAATGTAATTCAGCATCTACTTTTGAGGTGTATTTACCCGTAGATTCAATCACGTATTCGACTCCAAAATCACTCCAAGGAATTTTTGAAGGATGATCAAATTTTGAGAATTGGATTTTCTTTCCATTTTCAAAATGTATCGTTTCACGTTCAACTTTAAAAGCGATTGGAAAATGCCCGTGCACACTATCGTATTTCAACAAATGCGCAAGGGTTTGAATGTCTGACAAATCGTTTATAAGAACAATGTCAAAATCACTCGATTGAAGGGCTATTCGGGTAAAATACCTACCTATTCTTCCAAAACCATTAATTCCAATCTTTTTCATCTGTTGCTTTTCAACAAAGATACAAAAAAAAATAGCCATCCGAAGATGGCTATTTCATAGTTTTTAAGAACAAAGTTAGTGTCTAACCTCGATAAATCCTTGCTTAGTGATTTCTTCTCCACTTTCAAAAGTCGCGAAAATAGCATAGAAGTACGTGCCTTCATTTACTATTTTTCCACCTTGGGTTTTTCCATCCCAGTAGCCTGTCGGATCAGAATACTCATAAATCGTATTCCCCCATCGGTTCATAATTCGACAATTGAAATCTTTTAAACCTGCTTGAT
Source organism: Crocinitomicaceae bacterium (assembly GCA_023255275.1). Lineage (GTDB taxonomy): Bacteria > Bacteroidota > Bacteroidia > Flavobacteriales_D > Crocinitomicaceae > JALRIV01. The sequence goes on from JALRIV010000016.1 coordinate 4,211, forward strand.
CAACAAACCATTTGTTATTACCGGCTTGAGAGGATAGAATTAAAACATTTGGTGCTTCAATTTCACAGATTTTTTGTCCGATTACAAAGGTATCTATGTAGAAACCACAGATATTAATTCCTTTCACCCAATAAGTACCCGGCTGATTAATTTGAATCGATTGACCAGTTTCACCGGTTGACCATTCAAAGCTAGTAACTGTTGGATTTGCTTGTGCATAAGCTACATAATTGGTGCCTGCACATAGATTGGTATCATTTGCATCCGTATATGCAGGAGGTGGGAATGTAATGTTAGCACTAACAGATTGATTACAGTAAGAATCTGTAAAGGTTACTAAATAAGTACCTGGTACCGATGTCCAAATTAATGGGTTTAAAGACCCTGCAGTTTGGAAATGAATAGCGGTATCTGCACAAGTCCACGTTCCACCACTAAATGATTCCGTATTGGTCACTTGCATGATACTGTTACAAGCCAAGGTATCTGGGAAAATCTCAGGCGGTGTGATAAACGTTAAGTTGGCAGTGGCAACATTATTACAAATGTTATCTTTAAAGGTGATGATATAATTCCCAAGTGCTGAAGCCGTAATTAATGGATTAAGGGTCGTGTTTGAAGGACTAAAGGTAACATTTGGTGAAGATGCACTCCAAACTCCCCCTGTAGGATATACCAATGTATTAGCTACCTGATATGTCATACTACAGAACGATGAATCATTAAAAATGTCTGGGTATGGTGGGAATATGATATCCTTTGTAACCACATAACCGCATTGATTGGCCGTAAAAGTGACCGGATAAGTTCCCGGTATGGTCGTAATTATATTTGGATTGACTGTCGTATTGGATGCATTGAAAGATATGTTAGGTGCGGTAGATGACCAAGTACCTCCTGCAGGTGCAATATTATTCGTTACTTGCAGATGTAAATCACACCCTATAGTATCTAAAGTTGTTAATGGTAAAGGTCTAACATACAAAGAAACAGTAGTGTCATAGTTACATCCAAAATCATCCGTAATATGGTATGTATAGCTGTAATCACCAGGAGTATTAGGTTGTACCACTAACAGGGTGTCATTTTGAGCAGAGATAATCGTTGGATCATTATCCCAATATTCATTCACTACATAATTTTGATAGCCGCCTAAACCTGGGAAAAATGAACCATCAAAATACAATCCCCATTCAAAAATATAACCATCATCGATCGTTAAATTATCCTGAACAAAAATCGTCCAAGTACCATTAACAGGACAACCTGAAAAGTTGGTAAATGAAGTCTCTGGTGCATACGTATCTGTTGGATCTATTGAATTCCCACCTGATAATTGAGGCGGTCCTGTTTGTGCTGTTACAGGAACAGTATTCGTGAGGTTTGATGTCATTGGTCCGATGGTATTGAATACGGATGAAAAGCAATATTCCCAACCAATTCCGGCGTTACCGCCTCCTGAGTCATCATATGGATGTCCCAAATAAGTACCTCCTCCACTATTACCACCAGGAAGGAAACCAGCTGTATATGAATTAACAAGGGGAACGATTTGTCCAGTAGGACATTGTAACCAAATTTCCAAATCCCCAAGGTACGAATGCTCCATGGTAATACACACTTGATTGAGATCTTGAGCATTACTGATGGTTGAGCCTGCAGGGAAACCAGAAATCTGAATAGGTGCTTGGTATTGTGCTCCAGATCCGTCCGGCAAATAAGTTAATCCTGCAAATGAACCTCCTAGATTAAAATTACCTTCAGGAATGTCAATACCAACAGTATCTGTTGGTGTTACACCACCAATCAAAATCGTATTCTGTCCCAAACAAACAGTATCTTCTAGAGGACCTGTACCTGCAAAAGATGGAAGTATGGAAACTCGAATTTTCGACAAAATTCGTTCCGATTGAGGAAACATATCCGTGATTTTCAAATCCACTAAAAAACCATTTCTTGAAGGTGGGAAAAACCAAATGGTATCATTGTTTGGATAGGTTAATCCAGAAGTAATATTCCATTGAAAAGTAATGTTTGTGTTCACATCTTGAGAATATCCATATCCACTATTATTTTCCGCAGAATTGGGGAAAAGAGGTTTAGCGATGAACATGATACTATCTTCAAAACAAATGTTTACAAATCCAGTATCTAATGGGTTCAAAACATTTGGACCTTGTCCGTTAATATACGCCTCCATATGTGGTTCAAAAGGTTGAAACGGATTTCCACATTGCACATTTGCTAACCAACCGGTTCCTTCTACTGCCCCATTAGAAACAAAAACTACCGTTAAACATCCAGAAGGATTATTCCAAGAAGCTTGATGAGCAAAACCATTTGGATCAGTGACAGAATTGTGCGTTCCAATTAAAGGAGAAGCTACAGAAGGACCATCGTACACATAGATAAAATCACTTCCATCTACATTGAACGTGTAACCTGCATTTATCCCAAAAGTTAACGTCACTTTAGTCCCTAAATTTAAATCTGGACAAAACACAATGGTGTCGTTGAAGTTAGGGGGGTAATTCCCTCCTGCACCAGGATCTTGGAAATTCGTTGACCCGACCCCAAAAGTGGCACAGTTTATCGGATTGGATTGAGGATAACCTGGATCACCCATGGTCACCATTTGACCGAAAGCTACGGCTTGAATGATGCTAAATAATATGATTAAGATTGATTTCATTACTTTTTATTTTTCATTTCTAACAACAACACATTCATCGATTTAACAACTAAAATCTTAGAAGTACCCTTTATTTTAATGTATTGATTTTTATCTAAAATTTTTAATCCATAATCGGTAAATCTTAACGATTCGGAATTTTCAAATGCCATCTCTTGTTCGTAATTCGCTTTACCCGTTGAATTATTTTGAGCAAAATAAACGGCATGTTCAATGGCGTAATTCAATACTTCAAGTTGTTCGGGATTTATCGTCTTTAGTTGTTCAATTTCTTCGATAGTGTAAGAATTCAACAAATTTTTATCAATTTCTTGACTCCAAAGATTCTGAACGAAAAGCAGAGCACATAGTGAAAAAGATAGTTTTAATAAAAATCGTTTCATAATGATGTTTAGTTAATTACATAAGGTAAAGACGAAACTTTTAGTTGATAAGTTGCACTAAATTAATCTTCGTTACCTGGCGTAAAATTAATAAATAAACCTTAATTTTGCATATCAAATTTCAATAATTATGGAAATCCAACAAATACAAGACGTTGCCTCTCAAGTGCGAAGAGATATTTTAAGAATGGTCGCAAATGTAAATTCAGGTCATCCAGGAGGCTCATTAGGGTGTGCAGATTTTTTGAGTGTCTTGTATTTTGAAATTATGAAACATAATCCGTCCCATTTCACCATGGATGGTAAAGAAGAAGATTTATTTTTCCTTTCAAACGGACATATCTCTCCCGTTTGGTACAGTGTATTAGCGAGAAGTGGTTATTTCCCAACTGCTGAATTAGGCACTTTTAGAGTTTTATCATCTAGATTACAAGGACACCCAGCTACCGATAAAAAATTACCTGGTATACGGATGGCATCAGGTTCTTTGGGACAAGGTCTATCATGTGCAATCGGTGCAGCTCAAGTGAAAAAATTAAACCAAGATCCGCAACTTGTATTCACGTTACATGGTGATGGTGAATTACAAGAAGGTCAAATCTGGGAGGCAGCTATGTATGCAAGTGCTAACAAGGTAGATAATTTAATTGCAACCATCGATTATAACGGTAGACAAATTGATGGCGATTTGGACGAGGTTTTATCGCTTGGAAACTTGGCACAAAAATGGCAAGCATTTGGTTGGGAAGTATTAGAAATGGACGGACATCATGTCCCTGAAATTATTCAAACTTTAAACCAAGCGAAAAAAATGACTGGAAATGGAAAGCCAATTGTGATTATCATGAAAACAGAAATGGGTAAAGGAGTTGATTTTATGATGGGGTCGCACAAATGGCATGGTGTGGCACCAAACCCGGAACAATTAGCAAACGCTTTAGGTCAATTAAAAGAAACTTTAGGAGATTATTAATTGAAAAAAATCCTCTTCATATGCTTTTTAATCCTGAATTTTTGGTCATTTGGACAAGATTTAACTAGAATATTGTTCATTCTTGATGCCTCCAATTCTATGAATGGAACTTGGGATAAAGGCACCCGATTGCAAGCCGCAAAAGAAATTCTTTCTAATGCCATCGATAGCCTTCAAGGAACACCAAATTTAGAAGTAGCGTTAAGAGTTTATGGTCATCAATCTCCCATTACAGCAACCTATCAAGATTGTAATGACACGAAGCTTGAAATTCCTTTTGGGAAAGACAATTATACCAAAATTAAATATCGAATTCGGTCTATAGAGGCAAAAGGCACTACACCAATTGCTCGATCTCTTGAGGCTGCTGCAGAAGATTTTCCAGATCAAAACAGTCGAAACATCATCATTCTCATTACCGATGGTCTTGAAGCTTGTGATAATGACCCTTGTGTGATTGCTAAAAAATTGAAGGATAAAGGAGTGAAAGTAACTCCTTTTGTGATTGGACTCGGAATGGACCTAAGCTATTTAGAGAAATTCAATTGTATCGGGACATATGCAGATGCAGAAAGTAAGGAAGCCTTTAAATTGGTTCTGAATAAAATCATCACTAAAAATATCTTAAATACGACCGTGCAAATCAACTTGAACGACATCAATAAAAACCCTAAAGAAACGGATGTCACCATGCATTTGTATGAAGCTGGTACGAAAAAATTAAAATACACCTTAACGCATACCATTAATCAATATGGCAATCCAGACACCCTGATCATCGATCCAGCCTTTAAGTATGATTTAGTGGTCTTCACCCTTCCGAAGGTGGAAAAAAAGAATATTGAAATAAAAAGAAACATCCATAACACGATCGAGGTGGATGCCCCTCAAGGGTATATTCGCTTTCAATTAGCCAATCCTACAAAAACTTACCTCATGGAAATGCGGGTAATGCAGGAAAAGCAATCGAGTACGCTTAATGTCCAATCTTTGAAATCAAAAGACAAATACATCGTTGGAAAGTACCAAGTTGAAATCCTCTCTTTACCCCGAATTGTGCAAGAAGTTGAAGTATTTCAGAACTCGATTTCAACCGTGGAAATTCCTTCGCCGGGAACATTTACCTACAGTGCCTTCAATTTAATCACAGGTCAAATTTTTGTATTGAATGACTCTGGAACATATGAATGGGTGTGTAACTTGGATGACTCCAGTAAATCCGGATACTTCAATTTGCAACCTGGTAATTACCAACTGGTTTATCGTCAAAAGAAATTAAAATCGACTACCTATACAGTGAAAAAAGATTTTAGGATAATATCGAATAAAACAACCACATTAAATTTATAATTTTAAGCGTCATGAAAGAAGTAGAAGTTTTAGGAAATAAAGACACACGATCTGGTTTTGGAGAAGGATTGTTAGAAGTAGGAAGAAAAAATCCTGATGTAGTGGCTCTTTGTGCAGATTTAACGGGATCCTTGAAAATGGATGCCTTTGTAAAAGAATTTCCAGATCGATTCTTTCAAACAGGAATTGCAGAAGCGAATATGATTGGAATGGCCGCGGGTATGACTATCGGAGGGAAAATTCCATACACAGGAACTTTTGCGATTTTCTCTACTGGTCGTGTTTATGATCAAATCAGACAGTCTATCGCTTACTCAAAGAAGAACGTAAAAATTTGTGCTTCCCATGCTGGTTTAACCCTAGGGGAAGATGGTGCAACTCACCAAGTTTTGGAAGATATTGGAATGATGAAAATGTTACCCAACATGACGGTAATTGTTCCTGCTGATTTTAACCAAACGAAACAAGCTACCATTGCTATTGCCGATATTGACTCTCCGGTTTATTTACGATTTGGACGTCCAGTAATGCCCATTTTTGTGAAACCTGATGCAGAATTCATCATCGGTAAAGCCGATACGATTTTTGAAGGTACCGATGTCACCATTATTGCTTGTGGTCATATGGTATGGAAATCCATTGAAGCGGCACAAGAATTGGAGAAACAAGGAATCTCTGCCGAAGTCATCAATATGCACACCATTAAGCCTTTAGATAAAAATGCGATTTTGAAATCCATTGCGAAAACAAGATGCGTGGTTACAGCTGAAGAACACATGAAAAATGGTGGTCTAGGTGAATCTGTTGCTCAAGTAATTGTTGAAAACGACTTAGTTCCTCAAGAATTTGTGGCTGTGAATGATACGTTTGGAGAAAGTGGAAATCCAATGGAATTGATGACCAAATACGGTATTGATACACAGAATGTAGTAGACGCAGCATTAAAAGTGATTGCCAGAAAAAAATAGATTTTTCAACATGCGAAACGATGATTTTTTAAATCTTCAAGGGCAGACCAATCAAAGTCCATTTCTCATCGATGTAGATCGAGCAGAAGGTATATACATTTACGACAAAAATGGAAAAGCCTACATGGACATGATCTCTGGTGTTGCCGTTTCCAATGTTGGACATGGACATCCAAAAATTAAGCGGGCCATACATGAGCAGGTAGATAAGCATTTACATGTGATGGTATATGGGGAATACATCCAAGATACCCCCTTAGCGTTTGCTAAAAAATTAACATCCCTTCTCCCCGATTCATTAAATACAGTGTATCCCGTAAATTCGGGAACTGAAGCCAATGAAGCAGCCATAAAACTTGCCAAAAGATCGACAGGTAGAACTGAAATCGTTTCTTTCCGCGGATCCTATCATGGAAGTACACACGGATCGATGTCTGTTTCTGGGAATGAACTAAAAAAACAAGCCTTTCGTCCCTTACTTCCTGATGTTCGTTTTTTGCCATTTAACGACATCCAAGCTTTACAGGAAATATCGGTTAAAACAGCAGGAGTGATCATTGAAACCATCCAAGGCGATGCCGGGGTTAGAATTCCCGACAAAGCATTTTTAAAAGCGCTGCGAAAACAATGCGACGAGGTGGGTGCACTATTAATCTTTGATGAGATTCAATGTGGTATGGGAAGGGCTGGTCGAAATTTTGCCTTTGAACTTTTCGGTGTGGTGCCCGATGTGTTGACCCTCGGTAAAGCACTTGGAGGAGGATTACCCATTGGAGCGGTTGTCTCCAGTAAAGAGCTGTTGTTTCAATTCACCTTCAATCCTATGTTAGGACATATCACTACCTTTGGAGGCCATCCTTTGGTGTGTGCCTCAGGATTAGCATTTTTGGAGGTTCTGAGTGAAGAAATTAATTATAATGAAGTCGAACATTTGGGTCAACTTTTTCAGGAACGAATCGCTAAACATCCTAGAATTAAACAATCAAGAAGGCAAGGATACATGTTCGCTTTCGATATGGAATCATTTGAAGAAGTCAACCAAGTGGTCCAAGCATGTCTTGAAAATGGATTAATTAGTTTTTGGTTTTTATCGCATCCTTATAGCTTTAGACTTTCACCTCCCTTAAATATTAGCGAGTCAGAAATGGACCAAGCAGCACAAATCATCTGGAGTGCATTGGATAAAGTAAACTAAAAATTTAAGGCAAAAGAATAAAATTAAAATTATCCCTATTCTGACTATAATACCTCAATAATTTTGCACTTAAATCTTCATTTTGCTCCATAAATGAGTAGCATGAGTTTCTTACATTTGACAACATATCTATAAAATTTGTAAAATTCTTTCTATTTTCAAGAGATACAAAGGAATGATAATCATCAAATTCTTTAAAAAATTTTGGTTCATTTTTCTTTGAAAGATAATACATAATTGCCTCAATACTAAAAGCTTCAAGCAAGGTAAAATCTTTATCTTTTGGGAGATCATTTACACCATTTATACCTATACATATATGGTATTGAATACTTGTGTCACTTTCGGAAATCTCATCACAATAAAAAAACTTTGAAGCCACCATAGTTAACTCATTTAAATTAAAAACTTGAGGCGAAGATTTCCAATTTGATATTTTTTTGGGACATAAATTGGTAAGATTGACTAACACTATGGAATCTTGGAGCACATTTTTACAAAAATCTTGATCAATTTTATTCGAATCTGGAAAATCAGAAAAACTATTTTGAAAGAGATTAAAATTTTTAAAAAGTAGATATTCAAATCGTATATCGTGAGTATTTATAAATCTTCCCAATTTACCATCTTTTTTGAAAACTTTTGGGCCTCCCCCAACGCTTTTTTTACCATCAAATTCATATTCCTTAATCTCCAATTTAAAATACTTGCAAAAATCGATTTGAGCCGTGAGTTGAAAAGATAATAAGAGACAGAATAAAACTTGCATTGATGTTTGCATAAAATGGGTTTAAAATAAAGATATAAATTAATTTTTAAACAAACTTAAATACCTGTCTCGCGCAAATTTGTGCTCTACGATAGGTTCAGGATAATCTTTTGTACCCAATTCAGGAATCCATTTTTTAATGTATTCAAATTTCGGATCAAACTTTTCTTGTTGAGCCGTTGGATTAAAGACTCGAAAATAAGGAGCTGCATCACATCCACAACCTGCAGCCCACTGCCAACCACCGATATTAGAAGCCTGTTCATAATCCAATAATTTTTGGGCGAAATAAGCTTCTCCCCATCGCCAATCAATTAACAAATGTTTCGTTAAAAAACTGGCAACAATCATTCGAACACGGTTGTGCATAAAACCTGTTTGATTTAACTCTCTCATTCCTGCATCCACAATGGGATATCCTGTTCTTCCTTCGCACCAAAGTTTAAAATCATGTTCGTCATTTTTCCATGGAATAGCATCAAATTTGGGTTTAAATGCTTGATGAGCCGTATGCGGAAAGAAATAAATGAGCATTTGGTAAAATTCTCGCCAAATCAATTCATTTAAAAAGACCTCATTCGTTATTGACGCATAAGCTACCAAATTTCGTATGGAAATGGTGCCAAATCGAAGATGTAATCCAAGACGTGAAGTCCCTTTTATCGCCGGGAAATTACGTTTTTGATCATAATGCGTTATTATTTCCTCAGCAATTAAAGATTCAGGGAAGGTAATTTGCGTATTGAGAACCATCTGAATGTCTGGATAAGAAAGCATCGGTATAGGATCCAATTGGATAAAATGATGCGTTGAAATGGAAAAAGGTTTGTGTTCCGTTTGATGATAAACTTCTTTCCATTTTTTGCTGTAAGGAGTAAACACTAAATATGGCGTTCCATCTGCTTTTACTATTTCCTTTTTTTCAAAAATAACGTGATCTTTAAACCCTTGAAATTGTATGGAATTACTGAAATATTTGAACAATTCACCATCGCGTTTCCTCGCATAAGGTTCATAGTCTTTATTAAAAAAAAGACCTTGCACTTGGAATTTTTCCACAAGTTGAGGAAGAAGGATTAATGGGTTTCCATAATAAACGTGTAAATCAGATCCTACGGATTGGTAAGCCTTTTTTAAAATCGTTATTTGTTGGTAAATAAATGTTACTCTCGCATCATCAGGAGCTAATTGATTTAATATTTGATCATCAAAAATAAAGATCGGTATAACTTCATCAAATTGCAGATTAGCTTCAAATAAACCGTGATTATCTTCAATTCTTAAATCTCTTCGGTGCCAGAATATTACTTTATTCTTCGCCATTGTACTCCACAATGTTGTTTTCAGTTTCCCATAACCTAACCACCAATTTCAAGGAGGATGGAATTTGTTCCCGAATGAGTTTCCAACAAACCATGGCAATATTTTCCGCGGATGGATTCAAATGAGCAAATTCAGGACAATCCAAATTTAAGTTTCGATGGTCAAAACGTTCCGAAATCTCTTGATTTAATATTTTTTTCAAATCTTTCAAATCCATTACATATCCTGTCATTGGATCTACTTTTCCTTCTAACCAGGTTTCAAGGACATAATTGTGGCCGTGGTAATTGGGGTAAGCACATTTTCCGAATACCTCTAAATTTTTTTCATCTGTCCATTCCGGATGAAACAATCGATGTGCCGCGTTAAAAGTAATTCTTCTACAAACTTTCATTTTCTAAGTGCTTTATGAGTTGGTGGTTGTAACGGTCTACTATTTCCTTAAACCAAAAGGTGAAATCATTAGGATTGGATTGAATTTCATTCGTTAAAGAAGTCAAATCAATGTATTTATATTCCATGGCTTCTTCCGGATTCAGCACAGGTAATTCATCTGAAAAACCAATAAAAACATGATCTAATTCATGCTCAATCAAACCCGATTCAAAGTCTGTTTTGTACTGAAAGCTGAAAACATGTTCTAAAGGTGTATGGATACCCATCTCTTCCTTTAACCTTCTTATGGCTGCATCGTAAGAAGATTCTTCAGGTCTTGGATGACTACAACACGTATTGGTCCATAACCCTGCAGAATGGTATTTATCCATGGCTCTTCGCTGCAACAATAATTCGTTTTTTTGATTGAAAATAAATACTGAAATGGCACGATGCAAACAACCTTTTTGATGGGCTTCTAATTTTTCCATTTCCCCAATAGGGGTATCTTTTTCATCAACCAATACAACAAATTCCATTAAATCAAATTTAAATTATGTTTTAAATATGACGTAAATAAAAGGGAATATTTTTTGTTATTCGGTATCCGAATCCGAGAAACTAAAATTTTCTCAGGATGCGTAGATTTTATTTTTTGAAATAATTTATAGTAATATGTGTAAGCCATGTAAACTCCAAATCTGGAATTTTTTGGCAACATTTTAATGCCTTCGTAACCGATTTGAAACTCAACAGCAATGTCCTCTTCTATCGTCTTTTTGACTTGATCATTGAAGTTTTTCATATCAACATTTGGGAAATAGGTACGGCCCAGTTCTTGATAATCATCTTTTAAATCGCGAAGAAAATTAATCTTTTGAAAGGCAGAACCCAATTTCATCGCGTAATAAGTTAATTTTTCATACTCCTTTTGATCGCCATGAACGAACACCTTCAAACACATCAGTCCTACCACTTCTGCTGAACCTAAAATGTACTTTTCATAATTCACTTTATCATAAATACTTTTATCCAAGTCCATTTCCATGGAATCTAAAAACGTATCAATTAATTCTCTGGGTATATCATAATGGTTGACAGCCCACTGAAAACTGTTTAAGATGGGATTCAGACTTATCCCATTATCGATTGCTTCGTAGGTTTGACGCTTGAAATCGCTCAGTAAATAGGCTTTATCAAAGCCATGAAAAGAATCTACAATTTCATCTGCAAAACGAACAAATCCATAGATGGAATAGATGGGTTTTTGAATCTCTTTTTGAAGAAAACTAATACCCATGGAGAATGAGGTGGAATAACGTTTTGTGGTCATTTCACTCATGTCAAAGGAAAGTTTGTCAAATATCTGTTTCATAGCATTAGTTTAAGGTTGGAAATTCCTTCATAATCTGTTTCGCGACTACCTTTCCTGAAATAATGGAAGGAGGAACACCCGGACCAGGCACGGTTAACTGGCCGGTGTAGAAAAGATTTGAAATTTGTTTGTGTTTTAAGGACGGTTTAAAAATCGCTGTTTGTTTTAACGTATTGGCTAAACCGTAAGCATTTCCTTTAAAGGCATGGTAATCCTTTTTGAAGTCGTTTACGCAATAACTTCTTTGGTAAATTATTTTGGAACGAATTTCGGTTTTAGTTCGTTTTTCCAAACGATCCATTACTTTATGAAAATACTTGTTTCTTATTTCATCATCATCGACTAAGTCGGTAGCGATTGGTATTAAAATAAAAAGGTTTTCCATGCCATCTGGAGCCACTGATGAATCTGTTTGTGTCGGGCAACTTACATAAAAAAGAGGCATTTCAGGCCATTGCTTTTCATCATAAATTTCAGCAGCATGTTTTCCAAAATCTGCATCGAAGAAAAGATTATGATGTAATAAATTCGGGATGCGTTCTTTCACTCCAAGGTAAAAAATCAAGGAAGAAGGCGCCATTTTTCTGGAGTCCCAATAAGCATCATTATAATTTGCGAATTCTCCTAAAAGGGCTTGATCGGTGTGTGCATAATCTGCCCCAGAAACCACAATTTCCGATGGTAAGATGTCTCCATTTGTCATTCGGACGTGACTAATCTTTTGGTTTTGAACTGTTAAGCGATCTACTTCTGCATCACATTTAATGTGTACACCTTGCTCTAGGGCTACCTTTTCGAAAGCCTCAAAAATCTTGTACATGCCTCCTTCAGGATACCAAGTTCCCAAGGAGATATCTGCATAATTCATCAACGAATACAAGGCAGGCGTATCTTCAGGTTTAGCACCCAGAAAAAGAACAGGAAATTCTAAAAGGGATAATAATTTGGGATGCGAAAAACTTTTTCTAATGTATTTCGAAAAGGGCTTGAATAAATGCATCTTGAAGACCCCTGAAATGATATTCCATTTAAAAAATTCAGTGACTTGTAGACTTGGCTTTTGAACTAGATCGTTCATTCCTACTTCATACTTATACTGTGCGTCTTTTAAAAATTGACTTAGTTTTTCTCCACTTCCTGGCTCAAGTTGTTCGAACCATTTCTTTAGATCGTTGATATCCGAAGGAATATCATCTTGGGAGTCATCCTCCCAAAAAATGCGGTAAGAAGGTGAAAGTCTTTTAAGGTGGTAAAAATCGGATGAAGTATGTCCAAAATCTTGGTAAAATTTTTCAAAAACTTCGGGCATCCAATACCAACTTGGTCCCATATCAAACACAAAACCTTCAGCTTCAAATTTTCTACCTCGACCTCCAATGGAATTATTTTTTTCAAGAATAGTTACCTCATAACCAGCCTTGGCTAGATAGGCTCCTGCCGACAAACTAGCTATTCCTGCACCGATAAGTGTAACTTTCTTTTTCATAGGTTTAATGGTTATTAAATTCAGGTAGTTGATCCATTAATTTTTTACGAGCAATAAATATACGACTTTTCACCGTACCAATTGGAATATCTAGTTTTTCTGATATCTCTTTATACTTGAAACCTTCGAAGTGCATTTCAAAAGGTTCTTTGTACTCGTTTTCTAAATTAGCAATTTCTTTTGAGATAATTGCAAAATCGACCAAATCATTTTCTTTACTCCCGCTAGTCACAGAATTCATCACATAACCTTCCTTCGATTGATCAAAAATGGTATTTCTTTTTGATTTTCTTCGGTATTGGTTGATGAAAATGTTTCGCATGATGGTAAAAACCCATGCTTTAAAATTGGTTTGGGGCGTATAGTAATTTCGGTATACGATTGCTTTTAAAAAGGTCTCTTGCGTAAGATCTTTTGCATCATCTTTATCTTTGGTAAAAGTATAGGCAAAAGAAATTAGATTAGATTCTAAATGTAATAAAGCTTCATTGAATTCGATCGTTGACATAACTTTTTGTTTAACATTAATAATGTAAAGTTAAACAAAAGTGTTTAACTTTTGCAAGTTTTTGTTAAACAAAATGAAAATATTTGTAATTATGCCTTCACTTTCAACGTCGATAAAACCAATTTTGCTTTCTGAATCACTTGTTCCATCTCGTTTCCAGCGATAGTGACATGACCCATCTTTCGAAAATCTTTTGTTGACTTTTTTCCATAAAGATGAGGATGAACTCCTTCCCAACTTAAAATTTCGTTCAATTTTTCATAAACTACTGCTCCTTGATACCCTTTTTCTCCAAGTAAATTAATCATCGCTCCTGCTTGAATAATTTTTGTGCTTCCGAGCGGAAGGTTCAACACACTTCGTAAATGCTGTTCAAATTGAGAGGTTACATTGCACTCAATCGTGTGGTGTCCAGAATTATGTGGACGAGGAGCAATCTCATTAATCAATAAGGAACCATCTTTGGTCAAAAACATTTCGACTGCCAAAATTCCAACCATATCTAAGGCTTCAATGACTTTTTTTGCTAACAATTGAGCATCTTGCTCGGTTGAAGGATCGATGTTTGCCGGAGCAAAAAGCAACTCCACTAAATTTGCCTCTTCATTGAATTCACATTCCACAGAAGGGTAAGAAATCATTTCTCCATTTTCATTTCGTGCAACAATCACAGAAATTTCTTTTTCAAAGGGAACAAAAGCCTCAATGATAGAAGGTGCATCAAATGCTTTTGCAAAATCTGATTCCTGTTTCATGGCTTGAACTCCTTTTCCATCATATCCGCCAGTTCGAAGTTTTTGAACAAACGGTAAAAATGAAGTTTCAGATTCAAGATCCGATGGTTGGTTGATGAACTTAAAGGCCGAAGTAGGTAATTGATGATCAACATAAAATTGTTTTTGCACCCCTTTATCCTTTATAATCTTAAGCACCCGTGGTTGAGGGAAGATTTTTTTACCAAGTTTTTCCAGCGCTTCTAGTGCTTCAATGTTGACATTTTCGATCTCTACCGTCAAGACATCCTTATCTAATCCAAATTGATAAAGCGCTTCGAAATTGTTGATATCGCCTTGAGTAAACGAATGGGCAATTAAAGCGCAGGGTGCTTGCGCATCTCCATCTAGTACATGGACTTGAACATCAAAATTGATGGCTTCTTGTATGAACATTCTTCCAAGTTGACCACCTCCGATCATTCCTAGTCTAATATTTTCTCCGTAAAATTTTTGTTGCATAACACAAAGATAAGGGTGTTTTTTGTCTTAAATACAAAGATTACAATTATTTCTTCGTCTTTTTTTCAGGATAAAATCGTAACTTTGAACCTTTAAGAATGGAAAATTCAATAACAATAGACGATAAGAAGTTTGATTTATTCATTGATCACATGACCATTGACCTCCTTGTGCGAGATTTAGCAACTGAATTAAATCAAAAGTATGCAGGAAAAACAGTTACCTTGGTTATTGTGCTGAATGGATCGATTCTTTTCGCGGCAGATTTAATGAAGCATTTAACACTTGATTGCGAAATTGAAACCATTAGAATCCACTCTTATGACGGTTTGAATTCCACTGAAAAAGTGAACACATTAATTGGACTGAAGAATAATTTGAACGGAAAAGACATCTTAATTATCGAGGATATTGTTGACACAGGCAATACCATTCAGTTTTTATATGATTTATTTGAAGTTGAAATGCCTCAATCGATGGAAACGGTTACTTTCTTATTCAAACCCAAAGCATTTCAAGGAAGTCAAAAGCCAAAGTACATTGCAAAAGTGATCGAAAATGACTTTGTAGTGGGTTATGGATTGGATTATTTAGAAAAAGGTAGAAATTTAAAAGATATTTATAAATTAAAATCGGCTTAGCCAGAAAAATAGCGTATGTTAAATTTAGTATTATTTGGACCTCCAGGAGCGGGAAAAGGAACACAATCTGAACGATTAATTGAAAAATATGGATTGGTACACTTATCCACTGGGGACATTTTTAGAGCAAATATTAAAGGTGAAACCGAATTAGGCATTTTAGCGAAAAGTTTCATTGATAAAGGACAATTGGTGCCAGATGAAGTAACCATCAATATGCTCAAATCGGTAGTGAACGAAAATAAAGGCGCAAAAGGTTTTATTTTTGATGGCTTTCCAATAACTACTGCACAAGCTGAAGCATTGGACGCTTTTTTGCAGGAGAACAATCAATCCATTCAATTGATGATCGCTTTAGAGGTGGATGAAACAGAATTAGAAAACAGGTTGTTGAAAAGAGCTGAAGTAAGCGGAAGAGCTGATGACGCTGATATTTCCATCATCAGAAATCGAATCAAAGTTTACAACCAAGAAACTACTCCGGTAAAAGGATTTTACGAAAAACAAAATAAACTCGCATGCATTGATGGAATTGGAACCATTAATGAAATTACAACTCGAATTTTCGAGCAAATTAATGCATTATAACAACATATTATGGCTTCTGACAATTTCGTCGATTACGTAAAAATACACTGTACATCTGGAAAAGGTGGTGGAGGCTCTGCGCATTTTCGTAGAGAAAAATACATTCCATTAGGTGGACCAGACGGTGGCGATGGAGGTCGAGGAGGTCATGTCATTTTAAGAGGTAATGCGCAACTATGGACTTTACTCCATTTAAAATTCAAAAAGCACATCAAAGCTGCTCACGGTAAAAATGGTAGTGAAAATTTAAAAACAGGAGCACAAGGTGCCGATGTTTATATTGATGTTCCATTAGGAACGATTGCTAAAGACGAAGAAACAGGAGAAGTGTTATTCGAAATCACGGAGGATGGTGAAGAACAAATCATTCAAGAAGGTGGTAGAGGAGGAATGGGGAATACACATTTTAAATCTCCAACAAACCAAGCTCCTCACTTTGCACAACCGGGAGAAGACGGAAAAGAAGGTTGGAAAATCTTGGAGTTAAAAATCTTAGCCGATGTAGGTTTAGTTGGTAAACCAAATGCTGGCAAGAGCACCCTTTTATCCGTACTTTCATCCGCCAAACCTGAAATTGCTGATTATCCTTTCACGACGTTACGACCGAATTTAGGAATTATCAAATACCGTGGAGATCGCTCCTTCATTATGGCTGATATTCCTGGAATTATCGAAGATGCACATAAAGGAAAAGGACTTGGATTACGATTTTTGAGACACATTGAACGTAATTCACTTTTATTGTTCATGATACCTGCAGACAGCGACGATATCCGAAAAGAATATGAGTTGTTACTCAACGAATTGAAATTGTATAATCCTGAATTACTGCACAAAGACCGAATTTTAGCAATTACCAAATCAGATATGCTAGATGACGAATTGAAGGAAGCTATTGCACAAGAATTGCCAAAAGTAGAATGGTTATTTATTTCATCAATGGCAAATATGGGATTAACTGAACTGAAAGATTTGCTTTGGAAAAAGTTAACCCATGATTGATTTTTTAAAGAGTATCGATCAAAGCATATTGCTCTTTATTAATGGTTTACATCATCCGGTTTTAGACCAAGTGATGTGGATCATCTCTGCAAGAATCACATGGATTCCTTTGTATGTGCTATTTCTATATTTTGGTTGGAAATACCTACCTAAAAAATTCTTATTGTTTTATGTTTTTTTCGCCATCTTGGCAGTCGCCTTTACAGATTTAGTTTCGGTGCATGCCTTCAAAAATGTTTTTGAGCGCTATCGTCCCTCACATCATACAACTTTGACTCATCTGCTCCATTTCTACGAAATCAAACCAGAAGAATTTTACAAAGGTGGTCAATACGGATTTATCTCCTCTCACGCTGCCAATTTTTTCTCATTGGCCATATTTGTGGGATTAAGTTTAAAATCCGCTTTACCTAAATTTATATTTTTATTGATAGGTATTGGCATTTTAGTTTCCATTAGCCGCGTGTATTTAGGCGTGCATTACCCTTCTGACGTAGTCGTTGGAGCCATCGTTGGCTCGTTGATCGGTTATCTGTTTTTCCTACTCTATCGCCGTTTAACGATTGTCAAAAGTCGGAATTAATTGATCGACCAAAGCCTCTAATGCTTTTCTTTTTGACATGATTCCTTGATGGTTATTGCCTTTCAAATCGCTTATGGTTTTCAACTTTCGCAACCAATTAAACCAATTATAGGCGATCCATCCGAAAACTCCAATGAGGGCATAATAACAAAATCCAAGAATAACCGATGGAAAAACAAAGTGAGCAAACAAGAAAATGAAAGGAATATTGATGAGTCCAAATCCAACCATTCCTAACAATAGTTTTACAGAACCCCAAAATACGGATCTTTTAAAGGATTTTTCAACAAAATTCTTGATCACATAATAAAGTGGACCACAATGCAAGAGTCCTAAGAACATGAAAGGTGCCAGTAAAATCAATTTGAAATACAATCCGAACTTACTCGGTAATTGATCATGCATGAGTTGATACAAATCCTCATCGTTAAACGTTTTTCCCTTCAAGAGTTCTTGGTATTCCTTAAGTTTGAGATTTAACGTCGAAAGTGCTGCACTCAATTCCTGTTGTTCATTAAACCAATTGGCCAATTGCTGGCTGTATCTAAACCGTTGTGAAAGCTTCAATTTTCGATCGTTAGAAGTTGGGTGCATCCCTTTTCGGTTGATCATCATGATCCCTTCATGAAGTTGGCTTCGATCCGCTTTTTCAAGGTGAGTCAATTGCTCTTTTAACGATTGCTCAAGTCTTGAGGTTACTTCAGAAATGGCTTTATTGGGATTCTCCAAATACAAATCCTTATAATCATTCAATAAAAATTTATCCGAATTAGAAACCAGTATTTCACTCCCAATTTGATTGCGATCGGTATAGTTGACACCCACAGTAGCCATGTAAATCTCTTTCTTCCAATCCAATTTTTCAAGTGTATTGAAACCAATTCGTGCCGCTCCTTTTTTTAATGGCTTTAATCTTCTCACAAATTCATCATCCGTGAATCCTTCCCCGAAAATCAGCAAGTTTCGATTGTATTTTAAGACTTTGGAACAAGTATAAAATACTTCTTCATTTTTACTTTTGGTATCTACGCCATCGTGTTCACGATAAATGGGAAGCATATGCGCAGCCCACAGAATGGGTTTTGAAATAGGGGTAAACACATCAGACCGGGTCATGAAAAACACTACAGGACGTTGAATTCCACCGACAATCAATGGATCCATGAAGGAATT
>JALRIV010000170.1 GCA_023255275.1 Crocinitomicaceae bacterium
CCCTCACGTGGGAATGTATAAGTACCTCCTGAAATATTAACAGTTCCAACAAGGTCAGAAACGTTTAACATTTGTCCAGGAATCATTACAACATTAAAGTTATAATCTTTCGGTTGAGCGCCTGTAAGATTAGTTCCTAAAGTCATATCGCCTACAGCTTTTACTTGAATAGCGTTACCTTTACGAACTTCTTTAATTTCGTTGAAATTGTCTTTAACAGCTTTCACAAGTGAATCCTCACCTGCTTTAGGTTCTGCGTTTTTCTCTTGAAATTTCAAATCTAACTTGTCTGCGTGGTCTTGAATTGCTTTTAAATCAGCTTTTAATGAATCGATATTAGAATCATTTTCTAATTTCATTTTAGCTTCTAAATCTTTAATAAGTCCTTTTACTTCTGCTGATTGTTCAGCTGTTTTTGTTTCTACTTGGCTCTTAATTCCATCTAAAGCCGCTTTAATTTCGTTTGCTTCCATTTTGTTTTTAATCTTTAAAGTTTGAATGATTTTAATGTGTCTAAAATAAGCGGCTGTTCATTCAAAGTGTCAGTTTCTGACGGCTCATTAGATAGTGCTTTTAATATTGTTTCAATTTGTCTTAATCTATCGTCAGAATAATTCAAATTATATGATTTTTCAATTAATTCTAAAATACCGTAAGTAGATTTAATACTCTTAATTCCTTGAACTGTACTAAGTTCGTTAGCTCCCCAAGAAGATAAAAAAGAATACTCCATAAGCTTATATTCTTTAATTATGCTTTTGTCTTTTTGGTCGCGTTGCATAACCTTGTACCCTATAGATAATTCAGCATTTAGATTGTTGTCATGCATCAATTTAACGTCTTGAAACATATCTCTACCTAGATCCTTTTTCATATTAAACTGAGTCGTTGTCAGCAAACCGTAAGTATCTTTAGTGTCTATGTTTAAAGGAACTCCAATCATCATAGTTGGATTGTGGTCTTTTAAAACTCTAATTCTTTTAAAGTTTTCATTTACGGTTTTTTCAAAAGAACCATAAGCTGAAATATCCCCGTCTGAATCTTTAAAGTTGTAAGCATTTGCATAAGCTGTAATTACTCCTTTTGATTCGTCTAAATCTTTTAAATCGTATGATAATTGTTTAAACTCCATAT
>JALRIV010000171.1 GCA_023255275.1 Crocinitomicaceae bacterium
AATAATCATTTCCTGCTGTGCCTAGTGTTTTTCCACTTACTGAAGGAACTGTAAATACTTGTGTAAATTTCTGCCAAGAAGAAGTCAAGTTGATATTGGAACCAGCTACATAAACTGTAGATGAAGGCGTTCCTCCAGATCCAAACTCGTGTCTAAGTCTTGCTTGAAGACCAGTTGGCAATATTCCAGATGAATGTCTTGCCCAGTAACTTAGCGTGACAGTTTGACCTGCGAATGTAGATACGCCTTCAATTTTCTGGACTATTCTTGAATTATCGTTACCTGTAGTAACAGCATATCTTAAAAAGTATTTAGGGTTTTCTGGAACATCCGTTTGCCCCAAAGTAAACTCTTGCCTACTAACATCTATAGTTGCGCCAGACGCTTCTAGGTTCCACCTATCTGCCGTAAATTCAGCTGACGTTAGACTTGTAAAACTAGTACCACGTTGCCAAATATCAAAGTTGCCGTTGATGATGCGGTTCCTGCCAGCCATGTTAGACACCGATGGCGTGAAGCCGTTGATGCTTGTGGTAGCCCCACCGCTGGCATCTGTAATTGTGTTTACGCTAATACTGCTCATGCCAATTGCTCCTCAGTAGGGCGTGGTAGTGTTGGGTGATTCCACTCTTTGATGTAGTCACCTTTACCGTCTGAATCGTTTTGCAGGGCAATGACTGTCAGAAAGTCAAGGTCTGTTAACTCAGGGTAGATTGCTTTGATTTTTTCAGGTAATGTCATTATGCCGCCCTCACTAAACAACCAGAAAGCCAAGCCTGAGCAGGACCACCAAGCACAGAATATGAACCAGAACTAGTGCCACCATATGTATAAAGTGACATCAAGTCATTGCTACCATTAAAATAAATAATCACTGACCCAGAACTTCTTGGATACATTACCACGCTAATTCCAGTAGAAGCGGCTCCTGATTTAGTGGTAATAGTACCAACCAAATCTCCTTGAATATAGCTGGAGGCGCTTGCATCTGGATTTACAATGCTCCATGATAAAAGATAATAACCAGCAATAGTCGGGTTAAATTGGAAATTAGTAGTATCAAAGAAATTATGGGTATCAAATGATTTTGTATTTAACTGTAT
>JALRIV010000172.1 GCA_023255275.1 Crocinitomicaceae bacterium
GCTTTGCCAACGGCACTGTCAAGAACCGTACATCAATCCTCGCCCGTTGCGGCCATACTGAGATTGAGTTGACAGAACTCCCCCGTGCAATGACCAAAGACGAAGCAGTCAGCTTCCTCGAAAGCCAGAGCATCATGTTTGAAGACGTATCAGCAGAGATGCTGACTGCTGAAGCAGAACGCGAAGACTTCAAAGCAGTTGATGATTTTCCTTACGTAACCTAAAAATAATGGTTGACAAGCACCCTCCGGGGTGCTATACTGTATATAAGTTAACAAGCTAAGGAGCATAGCACAATGGGAACTCGTTCAGCAATCGGTTACAAGACACAAGAAGGCAAAATCCGTGCAGTCTACTGCCACTGGGATGGATACCTTGCTTGCAACGGACGCATCCTGCAGGATCACTACCAGGCTGCATACAAGATTGCTCGTTTGATTGAGCAGGGCGACATGAGCAGTTTGAACGAAGAGCCAATGCCCGATCCAAGCAAGCCGCACACCTTTAACCAGCCGCAGGAAGGCGTTGTCGTATACTACGGTCGCGATCGCGGCGAAACGGGTTGCGAGACTAAAGAATTTGATAACTTTGACGAGTTTGAAACGGAAATGTCGCATATGGGTTGCGAATACTTCTATGTCTTTAACGGACAGGAGTGGATTGTAAGCAAGGGAACAGGCGTGTTCGATCGCGTAGAGGACTTGCTTGAACTAGAAGCTGTGGCGTAAACGCAACAAAAAGATGTCAACTATTTGCAGAAAGTGGTTGACATCTAACTTGTAGATGTTATACTGTATATAACAGTTAAGCAAAAGAGGGCAAGCAAATGAAGACAATCGGTTTTATTCTTATCGTAGTTGGCGTGATGGTTATGGCAGGTAGTGCTAACGACTGCGACGGCAAGTGCATGGAGCAGGCTAACGACATTGGCACGATGCTGATGGTTGCCGCTAGTGGCTTATTTGCAACACTTGTAGGTGCGTTGGCAGTTTTTAGCGCACAAGACTAAAAAGAGGTTGACATCTACGCTGTAGGTGTTATACTGTATATAACAGTTAAGTAAACGACAAAGAGGGCAAACTATGTCAAAT
>JALRIV010000173.1 GCA_023255275.1 Crocinitomicaceae bacterium
GGATGCTTTTGCCGAAAAAGGGGTGCTGACACTGCAGGCGGATTGGACGCGTCGGAACCCCGACATCACTGAGGCGCTCAACACACTCGGGCGCAACGGGGTGCCAACCTACGCGCTTTATGTGCCAGGCGCTGCGCCGCTCGTCCTCAGCGAAATCATCACACCCAATGACGTTCGCGACGCATTGGCAGGCTTGCCCAACGCCAACCGCACCCAAACACCTTAACGCCACTTTCGTGCGCGCAGAAACTGCGACAATCAACACCATGTTTGCACCACTCCAAAACGACACATTTCTGCGCGCTTGTCTGCGCGAATCAACTGCACACACCCCCGTTTGGCTCATGCGCCAGGCTGGTCGCTACCTCGCTGAGTACCGTGAGACGCGCGCAAAGGCGGGTAGTTTCATGGGCCTGGCGACCAACACCGACTTCGCAACGGAAGTTACGCTGCAGCCGCTCGAGCGCTTTCCACTGGATGCGGCCATCCTTTTTTCAGACATTCTGACCGTCCCAGACGCGATGGGTCTGGGCCTCAGCTTTGCCATTGGCGAAGGCCCCAAATTTGCAAAAGTCGTTCGCGACGAGGCCGCTGTCAGCGCGCTTGAAGTGCCGGATATGGCCAAACTGCAATATGTGTTCGATGCGGTCACCTCAATCCGCAAGGCGCTGAACGGCCGCGTACCGCTCATCGGATTTTCCGGCAGCCCCTGGACATTGGGTTGCTACATGGTGGAAGGCGCTGGCTCCAGCGACTACCGCTTGGTCAAAACGCTCATGTACCAGCGCCCTGACCTCATGCACCGCATCCTCACCATCAACGCCGACTCGGTTGCCGCCTACCTGAATGCCCAAATCGAGGCAGGCGCCCAAGCCGTCATGATCTTTGACAGCTGGGGCGGTGTCTTGGCCGATGCAGAGTTCAAGTCCTTCAGCTTGGCCTACACGCAGCGCGTCCTGTCGAAAATCCACAAGACCTTCAACGGTGAAACGATCCCCAGCATCGTGTTCACGAAGGGGGGCGGTTTGTGGATGTCTGAGATGCAAAGTCTTGACTGCAACGTTTTAGGCATGG
>JALRIV010000174.1 GCA_023255275.1 Crocinitomicaceae bacterium
AATCGTCAAACCGTTATAGGTAATGTCCGTGGTAGAGTTGAATCGGGTAAGTAGATCATCTGCAATATCATAACCTGCACCAGCACCATTAGCTTCTGGGACACAGACTAGAAGTGAGTAAATGCCTTCATAGCGCTGACTAGGATTTAAGCCCCGTACAGCGGGTCTACGAGAAGTGGGTATGAGGGTAGCCTTGATATACGAAGTACCTGCTAGGTGCTCGTATGCGACGTTCTGAGGGGCTATTACGGGGATACCTGAGGTTCCTGCTAGATGCGTGTCAAGACAAGCCCTAATATCGTTGATAATACTCATGTTGTCCCCTTGACTTTAGCTATGGCAGCGTCTAGATACAAACCTGCATTTTTCCTAGCAATGTAGTATACCTGATAGCCATCCCTACGCCAACCATACCCACCTTCTTCTACAATATTTGCATGTGGTGCAGTATTACCTACAAAGATGTGTGTAGCGTCTTTAGGTAAGCCTTCAATCTGATAAACTAGGCCGTTGTAAGCAGTTTCTTTGAACATTTGCTTATCTTGACCACCCTCACCAATAGAACGGATATTACCAGTAAATCTACCTGCAATAGATTGTGTCCCAATACTATGAGACATTATATAGTCACCAGTATCAACAGGAGACATATCAGTAATATCTTTAGCCATTTCTGTTAGAAAGGCATCCCTAACACCGTCTAGTTTTAGTTCAACTCTTTTCAGAATGTCACTAAGATTATTACCTATTGCTCTATTAGCCATAATAATTAGCCCTCTGTTTTAAGAGCGTAATAAATCACAGTGTTATTAGATTTAACTACATGAACATGGATTACATCAACAGTAACACCACCAATAATGACTTGATCATTAACTTTAGGGATAGGAAGTGCAACACCGTTGGTTTGGTAGTTAGTCAACAAAACAGTTCTACTGTTCTTAACTACAGAATTAGCTGTCAAATCAGATGGGACAGTTGTAGAAGAATATCCATAGGTCGAATAATCAGTATAGGTTATTGCTACAACACCTGTTGCATTATCATAACTTCCTGTTGACCTAGACCTTAG
>JALRIV010000175.1 GCA_023255275.1 Crocinitomicaceae bacterium
ATTAGTGGAGATCATTAAACGTGGTTCCAACTAAATTTAATAGTTTTTACAATATAACTGGTACAGGAGATACATTTGACATTGTTATGAGACCCAGCATCAGACCACACAAGTCTTTTCATGACGAATTGTGTTTAAATGCTGAATACATACATGCAAATAGAGACGGCCGATTGTATCTTTTCTATAGCGGCGGTATTGACAGCGAATATGTTTTAGAAGTTTTCTTGTCAAAGAAAATTGATATTACTCCGGTCATTGTAAAATTAGAGCCTAATTTAAACAGTTACGACATAGATTTAGCCATTGAGTTTTGTAAAAGTCGCAATATCGAATACATCTTAATAGATATTAACTTTGAAGAATTTGTTAAATCAGGAAAATTTTTAAGTCATGCAGAATCGGTAAATTGTGTAGTCTATCAGTATCCTGTGTTAATGGAGGCTGCATTAAAATTAGACGGTACAATATTGTTTGGCAGTGACGAACCCCATTTTTATAAAGACTTAGAAACAGGTCTTTGGTATTTTGACGAAATGGAACGAATTATGGCAGTGTGGGATCGTTGGTATAAAAAGTATAATGTATCAGGAACCCCTTGTTTTCTCAGTTACTCTCCAGAAACTCTATTAGGGTATATGGATGATCCGAGATTTATTGATTTGTCAAATAATAGATGCCCTGGATTAGAAGGTACTAACTCCAGTAAAAAAATAATCTATAACAGGAAGTTAAAGATGCCAGAGCGGAAGAAATTCACAGGCTACGAAATTATAGAAACGCTTCCTATTTTTCAACACCCAGATATTCAAAAAATAAAATCAGATCCACTTAAGAATCACAATATGCCTGGAAACGGATATTACAAAATATTGCATTCTGATTTATATAATCTTTTAAATAGAGAACAACTAACAATAACATTATGAGTGATACATTTAACAATTATGTCCAGTGGGCATGGAAACGCAAGTCAGAATTAACTAGAATTATTTTTGAAAGAACTGGAGGAGAAGTATATCAAGGTCCTTTTAAAGGAATGAAAATACTTCCTAAATGGGC
>JALRIV010000176.1 GCA_023255275.1 Crocinitomicaceae bacterium
AGATGTCTAGACCACACTTTTTAAAAGTGTCGACAGCATCCGCAGGAGTTTCCACAATTGGTTCCTGACAGTTGAAGCTGGTATTCAACAACATGGGGATTCCAGTAATCTTATAAAACTCATCTATCAAATCATAATATCG
Source organism: Crocinitomicaceae bacterium (assembly GCA_023255275.1). Taxonomy (GTDB): domain Bacteria; phylum Bacteroidota; class Bacteroidia; order Flavobacteriales_D; family Crocinitomicaceae; genus JALRIV01. The sequence continues at coordinate 143 of JALRIV010000176.1, forward strand.
TTCGTTGAACTCTCGTTCTACGGTTTGAATACGTGCAGTCATATCAACATGAGTCACGCCTGGTATTTTACCAGACTTGACTGGAACGATTCGAGACATGTATGGACTGGGTTGAGAGGTATCAAAATAATCTTTATAGTGTTCAATTAGAACTGAAGGTGCGAACGGTCTAAAGTCTTCACGCTTTTTAATCTTATGATTGATAGTATCTTTGATGTTTGGATTGCGAGGGTCTGCAAGAATACTTCTATTGCCTAATGCACGATTCCCACTTTCAGATCTACCCTGAAACCAACCAACAATAGCACCGTTAGATATCGCTTCAGCAACTTCTTTCTGAATTTCTTTAATATCTTTCTTTTCGTAATGAAGTCCATCAAATAATTCGACAGAAGGTTCTTCAACATCTACCCCACTATACAAGTTTGGAACATGTACTTCATTTTCCTTCACATACTTGTAATGCATGTAGCAACCTAGTGCCTGACCCTCATCTCCAGCTGCTGGGGGAACATGTACATTCTTCCAGTGCTTAGTGAGTTCTTCGTTCATGTACCCATTGTAAGACACTCCGCCGGCGACACAGATATTATCAGAAGTTTTAAGTGGATAGATTATTTCTCGTATGATTTCTATCGTGGCGTACTGTAACGTATACGCAATATCTTCTTTAGGAATTCTATCAAACAGAGCAGATGATCCCACAGGCAATTTATGGTTCGGGTTGAGTAAATACTGATCTATCATACTATGAATTTCCGGACTATACTTACCGTATCCAGATAACCCCATAGTCTTTCCAGCCCCAAGATACTTAAATCCCAGATCCTGAGAAACTCTATTCCACAATCCACCGATAGAAACCTTGTCGGAGAGGTCTGTTATGTTACCATTCTTATCAACG
>JALRIV010000177.1 GCA_023255275.1 Crocinitomicaceae bacterium
CCAGTAGTGTCGCCAGTAATAGTGACACTAATTTGCTCCCAAGTATTTGTAGTCGAGATTGTGTAAGTAAAGGGATAAAACCTTGTTTGGACGCCGTTTTGCAAAGCCCCGCCAAAGGTTCCTGAAACGCTAGAACGAACCCAAAATGAAAGCGTTATAGGTTTTGCTCCTGATGCGCCCCATCCCAAATCAGCAACATTAAAGCCCTCAATCCTATGCCAAATATTAAAGTAATCAGATGTTCCAACCGTTACATTTGCCGACGCCCCTACCGTTAAACCAAGATAGTTTGAAAACCCAGCAGGTGGTGTAACAGAACCAGCGTTTTGTTGGGCTGTAAATTTAGAGGCTTGGCTAAGAAGCACCTTAAATCTATCTAACGTATATTCTCCGTTCGCAGGAGTAACACTCGCCCCTGCGTTCCTCTGGTCAATCCGCATATCGCCGTTGATGATGCGGTTCCTGCCAGCCATGTTAGACACGGTAGGGGTGAAGCCATTAACAGTCGTGGTTGTACCGCCAGAGGCATCTAAGATTGCATTTGTGTTAATTTGACTCATGCCAGTTGCTCCTCAGTAGGGCGTGGTAGTGTTGGGTGCGACCACTCTTTGATGTAGTCACCTTTACCGTCTGAATCGTTTTGCAGGGTGATAACGCCAGTCATGGGCACGAAGTCTGCATCTGTTAAATCAGGGTAGATTGCTTTGATTTTTTCGTAGAGTGTCATTAGTCAGCCCTCACAAGTACGCCTTGGAAATATGTATATTGATAACCAGAAGCTGTAGCCTGAGCGCCACTAATCCATGCGTAAAGCTCCACATAATCTGTTGTTCCATTAAGATAAATGAGTGCAGACATACTTGTATTTCCCGCACCAGTAAGATTACAGCCTTCTTTAAAAATCCCACCGTTTTTATAAATAGCAAGTTGGATTTGTGTAACAAAAGCACTTATAGCAAAAGCACCAGATATCATATAGTAACCAGCAACAGTAGGAGTAAATCTGTAGTTGGTTGTGTTATCAAAGCAGTTTTCTGTGTCAAAT
>JALRIV010000178.1 GCA_023255275.1 Crocinitomicaceae bacterium
CAGCTCTTACTAATTCAAAAGCAGAAAACTTTAGAAAATTAATTTTAGCAACATCTAAAGATATTAGAGTTTTACTGGTTAAATTAGCAGATAGACTTCACAATATGAGAACTATCAACGGAATAGCAAAAGAAGAAAAAAGAAAAAGAATTGCACAAGAAACAATGGAAATTTATGCACCATTAGCTGATAGAATGGGAATGCATCGAATAAGAGATGAACTTGAGGATTTATCTTTTGCGGTTTTAAATAACGAAGCAAGAGAACTCATTAATAGAAGATTAGATGAAATCAAAGAAAATAAAAAAGATTTATTTGAGAGTTTATCTTTTGAGTTAAGCGAAATTTTAAGCAATAATAATATTAATGCAAAAATATATGGAAGAGAGAAAACGCCTTTTTCAATTTGGAGAAAATTACAAAAAAAAAGAGTTTCATTAGAGCAAATTACTGACATTATAGGATTCAGAATTATTCTTAACAATATAGACGAATGTTATAAGACATTAGGTATCTTTCATAAAAAATGGAACTGTATACCTGGAAAGTTTAAAGATTATATCTCTTCGCCTAAAATTAATGGATATAAATCTATTCATACTTCTGTGATTGGGTCTAATAAAAAACCAATTGAAATTCAAATCAGAACTGGAGAAATGCATGATTTTGCAGAAAGGGGCATTGCCTCTCATTGGCAATATAAATCTTCAGAAAAATTCAATTCTTTAAGCTGGAAAGAATACGATTGGTTAAAAGATTTAGTAGAAATTATTGAAAAAAATGAAAATCCAGAACACTCTTATGAATATACCAAGCTTCAAATGTTTCAAGAAAATGTATTTTGTTTTACACCTAAGGGATCAGTTATCAAATTACCTAAAAATGCTACACCAATTGATTTTGCATATGCGGTACATACAAAAATAGGCAACACAGCAATTGGTTGTGAAATCAATGGTAATAAAAGTGAACTTCAATCTATTCTTAGAAATGGTGACACAATAAATATTATAACATCAAAAAATCAATCTCCA
>JALRIV010000179.1 GCA_023255275.1 Crocinitomicaceae bacterium
ACCAGTTCCTAGATCTTTAGCGGAGACGTGAACAATTCCGTTCGCGTCAATATCAAATGTCACTTCGATTTGTGGAACTCCACGTGGTGCAGGTGGAAGACCTGTTAATTCGAACATGCCTAACTTCTTGTTATAAGCAGCCATTTCACGCTCGCCTTGGTAGGCCTGAATCTGTACCGCTGGCTGATTGTCATCAGCAGTTGTGAAGATTTCACTGCGCTTTGTAGGAATAGTTGTGTTGCGTTCGATCAAACGTGTCATCACGCCACCCTTGGTTTCGATACCGAGTGAGAGTGGTGTTACGTCTAGTAGAAGAACATCTTTAACTTCTCCCTTAAGAACACCTGCTTGAAGTGATGCACCAACTGCAACAACTTCGTCAGGGTTTACGCCCTTATTAGGTTCTTTTCCGCCAGTTAGTTCGCGGACAAGATCCACAACTGCTGGCATACGAGTTGAACCACCAACAAGTACAACGCTTTGAATCTTTGAGATTGGAATTCCTGCATCCTTAAGAACTGCTTGGAATGGCTTCTTGCAACGCTCGAGTAGATCAGCAGTCAATGACTGGAACTGTGCGCGAGTAATTGTTTCGTCGAGGAACAATGGGTTCTTCTCTGAATCAACTGTGATGTATGGAAGGTTGATGGTTGCTGATTGTGAAGATGAAAGTTCGATCTTCGCTTTTTCAGCTGCTTCGCGAATACGCTGCATTGCCATCTTATCTTTTGTGAGATCGATGCCATTTGCAGATCCGAAAGTCTTAACAAGGTGATCAACAAGTGCTTGATCCCAGTCATCGCCACCAAGGTTGTTATCACCGTTGGTTGCTTTAACTTCTACAACACCATCGCCGATTTCAAGGAGTGAAACGTCGAATGTTCCACCACCGAGGTCGAAGACAAGGATTGTCTGTTCTTTATCTGCTTTATCAAGACCATATGCAAGTGCTGCTGCAGTTGGTTCGTTGATAATACGGAGAACATTGAGGCCTGCGATTTCACCAGCTTCTTTTGTTGCT
>JALRIV010000017.1:0-5141 GCA_023255275.1 Crocinitomicaceae bacterium
GACCGATCAAGAAAAACAACAACTGTTCGAAATGATTGGTATGGGTGGTTTGAAATATTACCTCCTAAAAGTAGATCCTAAGAAACGCATGATGTTCAATCCTGAAGAATCCATCGATTTAGTGGGGAATACAGGTCCATTCATCCAATATGCGCACGCGCGAATTCAATCACTACTTTTAAAAGCTGGCGACAAGACTGGTTTTTCTGCGCAAACTACATTGGGAGTAGAGGAGGAGGAATTGATTCAGTTGCTAACGGAATATCCAAGCGTTATTGATCAAGCTGCGAGAGAGTTAGCCCCTTCTTTAATTGCAAATTACACCTATGAATTGGTGAAATCGTTCAATTCATTCTATCAAAATGTTCCTATTTTAATTGAAACGAATGAAGAGGTTAAAATGATGCGTTTAATATTGATTGAGAACATTGGTAAAGTCATCAAATCCAGTATGGCTTTATTGGGTATTGCTGTTCCGAATAAAATGTAATGGCGCTTTCGAGAAATGCGTTCATCAAATTAACTGCTTTAAGTCCGCTAGCCATGACCGGTGCATTCAACGTTTTGCAAAAATTAACCGACGAGTTAACCGCAACAGAAATGATGCCTGCCCTGTTTTTAGGACATGGCAATCCAATGAATACCATCGAAGACAACGAATTTGTTCAAGGATTTAAGCAAATTGCAACCACCTACCAAAAGCCGACAGCCATTTTATGCATATCAGCACATTGGTATACCAAGGGGACAATGGTGACGGTCATGGAGCAACCCCAAACGATTCATGATTTTTACGGATTTCCCGATGAATTAGCGCAATTTCAGTATCCAGCAAAAGGAAATCCCAGTTTGGCCAAAGAGACAGCCGACTTACTTTCGCCTGTTGAAGTGATTTCCAATGAAGATTGGGGCTTGGATCACGGCGCATGGTCTGTTTTAACCCACATTGCCCCTCAAGCAGATATTCCTGTCATTCAAATGAGTATTGATTACCAACAGCCTGCAAGTTATCATTTTGCATTGGCGAAAAAACTTCAAACTTTGCGCAGTAAAGGTGTTTTGATTGTAGGTTCGGGGAATATCATTCACAATTTGGGCTTGGTAGATTTTCAAAACATCGACAAGGTCGATTATGGTTACGATTGGGCATTGGAAGCACATACAAAGCTGCATCAGTTAATCCTAGATGGGGATTACAACTCCTTAATCGATTATCAAAAACTAGGTAAAGCCGTTCAATTAGCCATTCCAACTCCCGATCATTATTTACCTTTCATTTATACCTTAGGTTTAAAATCGGAAAAAGAAAAAATCACCCTTTTTAACGATAAATTGTTAGCCGGATCCCTGAGCATGACTTCCGTAAAAATTGGTTAGTCCTAAAAAGATATTTTACTATCTTTGGCTTACATGCAAACCACCCGAGAAATACATCCTTTTAAACCCCGTCATGTTCGCACATTAAAAACCGATGCGCTCTGTATACCTTATGCAGTAATGCATCCAAGATGCCAGGCATACCGATATTCCTTCAACAGGATATTTTAACACCGATTCAAGGGGGGGGGTAAAATAATTAAAAATATCATCACAATGGATGCAATTTAAGCGTGCTTAGCTTGAAAAGTTCTAAAAAAACCGTACCTTTAATTTATGAAATTTTGGCGTATATTCATTTCACTGGTTTTGGGAGTATTGTTTCTACTTCCAACAGAATTTATTCATGCCATTAGTATAATTCCTTCATTTGTTGCGCATTACGAAATCCATGAGCAAGAAAATGACCAAGTGGATGTGTTTACCTATGTACTAGATCATATCAGTCCCCAGCATCAAGATAAAAAGGGGAAAGATAAACATCACGACCACACTCCATTTCAACATCACCATGGAAATAATTTATCACTTTCCATGATTCACCTTCCGGAGATGGCTTATGAACTTAAATTCAAATGGATTAAAACTCATCAACAACTCCCTCCCATTGTATTCGACGAAAAAAGAACTTCTTTATACGTCAATGGGATATGGCAACCTCCTAAAATAGGTTAATCGCTTCGAAAAGCAAATCTCTTGCTTAGTATTTACGATTAATTTATTAAAAACATGTTGAACAAAATCATAGCGTTTTCGCTAAAAAACAAACTTGTCGTAGGTTTTTTTGTACTTGGATTAATTTCTTGGGGAGTCTATTCCGTAACGCAACTTCCTATCGATGCAGTTCCTGATATTACGAACAATCAGGTGCAAATTATAACTTCTTCTCCAACCAATAGCGCTGAAGATATTGAGCGCTTTGTTACCTTTCCAGTAGAGCAAACGATGGCTACCATTGATGGAATTGAAGAGGTAAGATCTTTCAGTCGTTTTGGTTTATCTGTGGTTACCGTAGTTTTTCAAGAGGATATCGATATTTACTGGGGAAGACAACAGGTTTCAGAACGCTTACAGGATGCGCTTCAATATATTCCCAAAGGTATGGGAACCCCTTTTATTGGTCCGCTTACCTCTGGACTTGGAGAAATTTACCAATACACCTTATCCCCTAAAAAAGGATTTGAACACCTTTACAACCCAACGGAATTAAGAACCATACAAGATTGGGTTGTTCGCAGGCAGTTACTGGGGGTGAAAGGGGTAGCCGACATCAGTAGTTTTGGGGGTTTTTTAAAGCAATATGAGGTGACGCTAAATCCTGATTTATTGCGAAGTTTTCAAGTGAGCACGCAAAACGTATTGACTGCCTTGGAAACCAATAATCAAAATACAGGAGGTGCCTATATTGATCAAAAACCGAATGCTTATTTCATTAAAAGTGAAGGGTTAATCACTTCAAAGAAAGATATTGAAAATATTGTAGTGATGAACGGAGAAGCTAAACCAGTATTATTACGGAATTTAGCGGAAGTGAATTTTGGGGCTGCAGTGCGCTATGGGGCGATGACCAAAAATAATGAAGGGGAAGTTGTTGGAGGCATCGTGATGATGTTAAAAGGAGCCAATTCATCCAAAGTGATTGATCTAGTAAAGGAGCGGATGGCTCAAATTCAAAAGACATTACCGGAAGGTTTGGTTATTGATGCTTATCTAGATCGCACCAAATTGGTGGACAATGCTATCTCAACGGTGGTGAAAAACCTCGCTGAAGGAGCATTAATAGTCATCTTTGTATTGGTGTTGTTGTTAGGAAATATTCGAGCAGGTTTGATTGTTGCTTCGGTTATTCCCATTGCGATGTTATTTGCTATTTCCATGATGAATTTATTCGGTGTAAGTGGTAATTTGATGAGTTTGGGAGCCATTGATTTTGGATTAATTGTCGATGGAGCTGTCATTGTCGTTGAGGGTTCCTTGCATTTTTTGATGCATCGAAAATTAGTTCGGAGGATGACCCAAGCAGAAATGGATCAACAAATTTTTCAATCCAGTTCAAAAATCATGAACAGTGCAGCCTTTGGTCAGATCATTATTTTAATCGTTTATTTACCCATTTTAGCTTTAGTCGGTATTGAAGGAAAAATGTTCAAACCAATGGCTCAAACCGTGAGTTTTGCAATTATCGGAGCCTTTATCCTTTCCTTGACCTATGTGCCGATGATGAGTGCTTTATTTCTCTCTAAAAACCCCATGAAGCCCGCTAAAATTTCAGAATTGATCATTCAAAAAATCACAGCCTTTTATCAACCGGTGTTACTTTGGGTTTTGAACAAAAAGAAAACAGTTTTTATCCTTTCATTAACTTTACTTTTAGGCAGTGTCATTTTGTTTAAAAACATGGGAGCAGAGTTTATTCCTACACTTGATGAAGGTGATTTTGCTGTAGAGGTGAGAACATTGACCGGTAGTAGTTTATCACAAACTGTAGATGCCGCGCTAGATGGTGCTAAAGTATTGAAAGACCATTTTCCAGAAGTCATTGATGTGGTGGGAAAAATTGGTTCAAGTGAAATTCCAACGGATCCTATGCCGGTAGAAGCTTGTGATTTAATCATCATGTTAAAGCCAAAAAGTGAATGGACTTCTGCTAGTGATCGCGAAGAATTAGCTACGAAGATGCAAACGATGTTGGAAAACCATTTACCAGGTGTTACTTTCGGATTCCAACAACCTATTCAAATGCGCTTTAATGAGTTGATGACTGGTGTGAAACAAGATGTTGCCATCAAGATTTTCGGAGAAGATTTGGAGAAACTGAGTGGCTATGCTCAGGAAGTTGGTGCTATCGTAACCAATATTAAAGGTGCAACAGATATTTATGTCGAGGAAGTTTCCGGTTTACCACAAATTGTTGTGAATTTTAAACGAGAGCGTTTAGCTCAGTTTGGTTTAAATGTGAATGATGTGAATGATGTCATTCGAACTGCTTTTGCAGGATCTCATGTTGGTATTGTCTTCGAAGGAGAAAAGCGTTTTGACATGGTGGTTCGAATGGGTATGGAACATCGAAATTCCATCGAAGATTTAAAACAATTGTTTGTTGAAACGCCAAGTGGTCAGCAAGTTCCTATTCATCAATTAGCCGATGTTCAATTTAAATTAGGTCCAAATCAAATCCAACGCGATGAGGGCAAACGGCGCATTACTGTTGGTTTTAATGTCCGCAATCGAGATGTTGAAAGTGTGGTTTTAGAATTGCAAAAGAGAGTCAGCCGACAAATCCAATTTGAACCGGGGTATTTTACAACCTATGGTGGTACTTTTGAAAATTTAAATGAGGCCAGCGCAAGACTTCAAATCGCCTTGCCGATTGCGTTAATTTTCATTTTCATCCTGTTGTATTTCACCTTCAAATCGGTGAAGCAAGCCACGTTGATTTTTACAGCGATTCCCCTTTCCGCAGTGGGTGGTGTTCTTGCATTGTACCTTAGAGGGATGCCCTTTAGTATCTCTGCCGGAGTAGGGTTTATCGCCCTATTTGGAGTGGCTGTTTTAAATGGTATTGTTTTAATTAGTGAATTTAATCACTTGAAGCAGAAAGGGATTCAATCCTTACATCGCATTGTAGTGAGTGGTACTAAAATGAGGTTGCGTCCGGTATTAATGACTGCGTTAGTGGCTTCTTTAGGATTTTTACCGATGGCTCTGAGCACTGGAAGTGGTGGAGAGGTACAAAAACCTCTAGCAACGGTAGTCATAGGTGG
>JALRIV010000017.1:5151-22803 GCA_023255275.1 Crocinitomicaceae bacterium
TTGTTCAAGGTTCTGGACGTACATTAGTTCAGGTTGACGGTACAGCAGTTTTAAGTGGCGCAGTTGGTAGTACTGCAACTATTTCCAGCGTAGGTACAACGGACTATTTAATGATTTCAAATAAATAGATATGAAAAAATATATTTTATACTTGAGTGTCCTTTTGGTTAGTTGCTCAAGCAAAGAAGAAAAGACAGTTGTTCCATCCATTGCGGCGACTCAAAGTGACATTGCTCTAACAAAAGATCAATACCAAAACGCAACCATTACTACTGGTAAGCTTGAGGAAAAGCTGTTCAGTGCTGAGGTTAAAGTGACTGGAATGTTACATGTTCCACCCCAAAATTTAGTTTCAATTTCAACCCCTTTTGTTGCCTATGTGAGGGAAACTGAATTATTGGAAGGGATGAAGGTTAAAAAGGGACAAAAAATCGCCTTGATTGAGCATCCCGATTTTATTCAAGTTCAACAAGATTATTTAGATTTAAAAAGTCAGCTGGAATACCTAGAATTAGACTACCAACGTCAAAAAGAATTGTCGAAGGAAAATGTGAATGCGACCAAGGCTTTGCAAAAATCGAAAAGTGAATTTTTAAGTATGCAAGCAAAGGTGAACGGTTTGAAAGTGAAGTTAAAAATGATGCACGTTTCCATGTCAAATTTAGAAAATGGAAATATCGTTTCTGTCATCCCGATTTACGCTCCAATTTCTGGATATGTGACCAAGGTAAATACCAATATCGGAGCGTATGTGGGTCCTGATGATGTGTTGTTTGAATTGGCTAACACAGCCCATCTGCATGCCGAGATTCAAGTTTTTGAATCGGATGTACCTAAAATTAAAATCGGACAAAAAGTAAAAATTCAACTTTTAAACGAAACGGGGACAAGATCAGCGACCATCTACCTCATTGGAAAAGAAATTAATGCTGAACGGACGGTTCAAGTGCACTGCCATCTAGATAAAGAAGATGAAAATTTAATGCCTGGAGTCTACTTAAAAGCATTGATACAATTGGATGATGAGTTAAAAGAAGTATTGCCTAAAAAAGCAGTTGTCAATTTTCAGAATCAATCTTATATCTTTGTTCAAAAGAAAAAAATAGAAGATGTTAAATCCATTGATCAACCTTTTGCGTTTTTTGAAGCCGTTAGCGTGAAAACAGGAATCGAAAATGAAGATAAAATTCAAATACTCAATGCTAAGAAAGTATTAAAAGACCGTGTCATCGTGATTAATGGGGCGTATGCACTTTTGAGTAAGTTAAAAAATACCGAAGAGGAATAAACAGGTCATTGTAAAAATAAAATTCGAGGATGAAAATAAATAGTGTTTTTTGGGTGTGTTTAATTTTTGGACGAGCCATGTTCAACCAGGTTCAAGCACAAGTCAACTATAATTTGGATCAAGCCATTGATATGGCCATTCAAAACAACAAAAGAATCAAGGCCGCACAAATGAATATCGATCAATTAGAGCATTTGAAACGTGCTTCAATGACCGTTCCAAAGACGAATATCGGATTAGTTTATGGCCAAGCCAATTCGATTCAGAAAAAGGATAATAATTTTCAAATCAACCAAACAATTCCATTTCCGACCTTTTTTTCGTCCAATCATGCCTTAGGGAATTCAAAAATCAAAGAAGTTGAATGGATTAAAAAAATGTCAGAAAATGATTTGAAATGGCAAGTGAAACAGCAGTATTATCAATTGTTATTTTTGTACCAAAAGAAAAAAATCCTTTTGAGGCAAGATAGCATTGCTTCAAGCTTTTTGAGTTACGCTACACTGAGAGAAAAGGAAGGTGAAGGAACGGCCTTGGAACAAACTTCTGCGGAAACACAGCGGTTTAATATTTTAAATCAAATTCACCAAAATGATTTAGATATTGCCGGAAATTTGTTTCAATTGCAATTGTTGATGGGTTCAGAGCTTCCCATATCGATCGACACCAAAGAATTAGAAGAATTACAATGGGATGTGTTAATTGACTCCATGGCGGTGAAGCAAAACCCTAGATTGGCCTACTATCAAGCGCAAATTAACACCATCGTGAATGAAAAACGTGTAGCTTTGTCAAATGTACTACCAGAGCTGTCTGTAGGTTATTTTAATCAATCCTTAATAGGCCCTCAGAATGTTAATGGTACCGATGTTTATTTCGATGTGAATAAACGGTTTCAAGGTGTACAAGTTTTTTTGGCAATTCCTCTTTTTTACGGAAGTTATCATCACCAATTAAAAGCCAAAGAAATTGATATTAAAATTGCTGAAACCAATTTAGAATATGAACAACTGAATTTTGAGATTCAATTTAAACAAGCGGTTCAAGAATTTTCTAAAAACAGAAACAATTTGACCTATTATAAGAACTATGCCATTCCAAATGCAAATGAAATTCTACGAGCAATTGAAATTGGGTATTCAAAAGGAAATATTGATTATGCAGAGTTTTTATTGAATCTTTCACAAGTCATCCAAATCCAACAAGAACATTTAAATGCGATATTAAATTATAATCTAAGCATCATTTACCTTGATTATTTAAGCGGAAATATTTAATTTGATCTATGAAAAAAATAGGATTGATTTTTGGTTTATTGTTGGTGTTGAATGTTCAAGCGCAGTTGTTTAATCATCACGACAGTGTTTTGGGAAGCGTCAATTCAAATCGCTCGTGGTGGAATGTTTTGAAATACGAATTAAGCGTTGATTTCGATCTAAAGTCAAAATCAATTTCAGGAACTTCTAAAATCATTTTTAAACCTTTAGCAACGTCGAATTGGATGCAAATTGATTTAAAGCATCCACTAGAGGTCGCATATGTTACTTTTAAAAACCAATCGTTAACGTTCAAACGAGAACGTGATTACTTTTTAGTGGATGTTTCCAAATTGGTTTTTTCGAATCAAGATACAATTACTGTTGGATTTCAAGGTCAACCTGCTGTTGCAAAACGTGCTCCGTGGGATGGTGGTTTCACCTATTCCAAAGACGCCAAAGGAAGACCGATGGTAAGTGTTGCTTGTCAAGGATTAGGAGCATCGTCTTGGTGGCCAAATAAAGATCATGTCTACGATGAGCCAGAGCAAGGTGTGCATTGTATTTTTACAATAGATAAGCAATTGGATTGTGTTTCCAATGGTAGAAAATTGAAAGAGTATGTTAAAGGGAAGAAAAAAACAGTCGAATACCAGACGAACTCTTCGATCAACAATTATAATATAACTTTTTACATCGGGCATTATGTCCATGTCAAAGACACTTATGAAGGTTTAAAGGGGACTTTAGATATAGAATATGTTGTTTTAGATTACAACCAAGAAAAGGCAATTACGCATCTTCAAAAAGATACGAAAGATATGTTAAACGCTTTTGAAAAATGGTTTGGGCCTTATCCTTTTTATCAAGATGGCTATCGATTGGTCGAAACGAACTATTTGGGTATGGAGCATCAAAGTGCAATTGCCTATGGAAATCATTTTAAAAAGGGCTACGAAGGTTGGGATCGTTCCATGAGTGGGTATGGAATGTCTTGGGATTACATTATCGTTCACGAAAGCGGTCATGAATGGTGGGGAAATCAGGTTAGTTGCAACGATGTGGCCGATCTTTGGATTCACGAGAGTTTTACAACCTATTCTGAAGTTTTATTTGTCGAAGAAATGCAGGGGAAAGAGCAGGCCTTAGCTTATTTGAAAGGATTAAGAAAGAACATCAACAACCATTCACCGATCATTGGGGTTTATGGGATGAACCAAGAGGGGAGTGGGGATATGTACGATAAAGGAGCTCAAATTGTCGCGATGATCAGAGCCATGATGAATAACGATGCTTTATTTCGACAAATGTTACGCGCTATTCAAAAAGAGTATAGTATGCAAACTATCAGTTCCAAAACAATTGAGGAATACATCAAGGACTATTCAGGATTGGATTTAACTACTTTTTTTGATCAGTATTTACGAAATGAAAAAATCCCCATGTTAAAATATTATTTTGATCCCGCAAAAGGATTTGTATATTGGGTAGAACATACAGTTCCGAATTTCCAAATGGATGTGCTGGGAATCTTAAATGGTCAGAAGGTGAGGTTAACGATTAAACCTGAAAAACAAGTGTTGCCTGTTCTTGAAAAAGAATCATCCTTCCGATTAGACGATTACTTTTACCTCAAGACGATGCAGGTCAATCCTGAATAATCGTATTTTTCTTAAAAGTTTCGATCTATCAAATACACAAAACTGGCAATTGCGGCACAGCCTAATTCCAATTCTCGCTTGTTTACCGTTTCAAAGACGTCCATTTCAGTATGGTGCAAATCAAAATAGCGTTGTGAATCGGGAACAAAACCAAATAAGGCAATTTCAGGAAATTCCTTTTTTAAGGGATTGATATCAACACCGCCATATCCCTTCTCGAAATCGTGTAATTCGTAGGCTTTGAATTGTGGTGCAATGCTTTTTAGCCAATCTATATGAGATGCTGAACCATCGCATGAAAACCCACGTGGAGCAAAACCTCCTCGATCGCTTTCCAAGGCGGCAATGTGTTTTTCACCTCTGCTTTTCGCCCATGTAGCATAGGTTTTCCCGCCCATGTTTCCATTTTCTTCATTCATAAAAAAGACTACACGTAACGTATGTTGGGGTTGGTAATTCATCGATTTCAATAAACGTAAGGCTTCCAAGCAATGAATCACCCCAGCACCATCATCGTGAGCTCCTTCGCCTGCATCCCAAGAATCTAAATGTCCCCCAAAAGTGATGATTTCTTTCGCTTTCTTTCCACGAATTTCTGCAATCACATTATAAGAAGTAATATCGGGCAAGGTTTTGCAATCTAACTCAAAATGCACGGTAACCTTTTCTTTCGAGGCTAGAGTAGCTAAGCGATTGCAATCTTCAGTAGATAATGCCGCAGCCGGAATTTTTTGAATTGAATCGTTGTAGGCCATCATACCGGTATGGGGATGTTGGTCTTGAGGTAAGCCTAACGAACGAATTAAAATGCCTTTTGCACCCAATTTAGCTGCTTCCATAGCACCAGAAAAACGGATTCCTGCGCATGCACCGTAAGATGAAAAAGTATTGATAAAGGTCGGGTCCATGGCTTGATTCAACAAGACAATTTTGTTCTTTACCTTTGATTGATCAGCTTTCTTCAGTTCATCCAAATGGTTAAATACCACAATTTCGCCACTCAATAGTCCATCGCTTGCAATCGACCCACCTAAGGCTAGAATGTGAAGTTTTTGTGGATTTTTCTGTTTATCTGTCTGCCACCAAGCGGTTTCTTTTGTTCCTCGTTCCCAATGTGGCACCTTAATTTCTTGCAAATAAACGGTGTCAAAATGGTAGTTTTCCATTTTCAATTTACTCCAAAGAATTGCCATCTCTGCCTCAGAAGAACCCGAAAGACGGGCACCAATGTTTTTACACAATTCTCTTAAGTTTTCATAAGAATGTCCTTGGGTTAAAGATGTTTGGTATAGTTTTTTGATGAAAAGAGAATCTTGCTGTTGGGCAAAGCTGATATTCAAACAGATGAAAAAGATATTTATTAGAATATATTTCATAGACTTTTTTAGGATAAAAATAATGATTTCTTTTTCATTAACTTGCATGAATATCAGGTAGGATTTGACTTAAATAATTAGCTTTCTTAAAATTCCCCGTTCCGCTGGATTTGCACCGCGTAGCAGCTACAAAGTAAATCCTTCAGAAAATCTTAAAAATATTACACCAAAAAAACCCCAATCCCCCAATTTCATTACCTTTAACTGAAATATGCTCGAAAAAATAAAAATAAAAAAACGCGAATTATACCGATATAGCTTCAATGTATAAGAATAGGAAAAACCTTATTTCATAAACGCATACATCAAGATATTTGCGCCCATTTGAAGCGCTTCCTGACGTTTATTCTCAGGATCATTGTGAACTCCTTTATCTTCCCAACCGTCTGATAAATCGGTTTCAAACGTGTATAGACAAACTAACCTTCCATTGATGATGATTCCAAAAGCTTGTGGCCTTTTTCCATCGTGTTCGTGGATTTTTGGCAATCCGTTAAATTGATATTTTTGCTTGAAAACAGGATGATCGGTTGGTAATTCGGTAAGTGGGTGGTTGGGAAATACTTTTTTTAATTCCCTGCGGATGAATTCATCCATCCCGTAGTTGTCATCGATGTGTAAAAAACCTCCGCCTTCTAAATAGGTCTTTAAATTTTCAGCTTCACTGCTGGAAAATACTACGTTTCCATGTCCGGTCATGTGAATGTAAGGAAATTGAAACAAATCACTACTTCCTACCTCTACATAAGGGGTTTCAGTAGAAATGTGGGTGTTTAAATTTTTATTACAAAATTGCACTAGGTTTTTTAAAGCGGTTGGGTTCGCGTAATAATCTCCACCTCCGTTGTATTTTAATACCGCCAATTGATAACTTCCCTGACTCCATAACATCATGTAGTGAACACTGAAAGCAACAAAAAATACAAGTTTTATCATATCTTAAAGGTAATTAAAAATGTTGTTCGTCCGACAATAGTTTTGCTTGCATCACAGCATAAAGTCCTGCTGTTTCTGTGCGTAGGCGATTTTTGCCTAACCGAATGGCTTGGTAGCCTGTATGCATGGCTTTTTCTATTTCTTTGGTCGAAAAATCACCTTCTGGACCGATCAATATTGGACAATCGATAGACTTCCAGTGATTGGCCAGTGTATCTTCACGACTTAAAGGATCTTCGAGTCGTTCACAGTGTGCAATTAATCCTGATGGATGAGATTTTAGAAATTGATCAAAGGATTGTAATTCATTGATTTTAGGAAGGTACAATCGTTTGGATTGCTTCATTGCGCCTTGAACAATTTTGGAAAGTCGCTCCATTTTAAGCACCTTTCGCTCGCTGTTGTCGCAAGAAAGAAAACTGATTTCATCCATACCGATTTCTGTCGCTTTCTCCAATAACCATTCCATGCGATCCATGTTTTTCGTTGGTGCAATGGCTACATGAATATGGGTATTCAATTTTTCTTCTTTGACGATCTTCGTGATTTCAACCTTGCATCTCCTGGAATCTGCAATGGCAATCGTGCCGTAAAACAGCATTCCCTTTCCATTGACCAATTCTAAGGAATCACCAGACTGCATGCGCAAGACTTTACAAATATGCTTTGATTCTTCTTCTGAAAGAATGGCAAAGGATTGACCTTCGGTGATATTTGGATCGAAAAACTGTGCCATCAAACAATCATTTTGTAGATAAGTTCCTTCATTAATTCGGTATCGCTTTCACTCGCATTGCCTAAGCCTTTCGATTTAAGGTCGTATTGGTGTAAATATGCGATATTGGCTGCTGCTTTTTGTGGGGTAAAGTTGCGTGCCGTGTTGATCATTTCCTTCGCTACGTAGGGATGGAGCTTAAGCGCTTGTGTCACTGCATCTGCTGATTTATTGGGCATGAATTGAATGCGCATGATTTGATTGAAAAGCACGTACAGATTCGAAATCACAACGACTAACGGTCCTGCCTTTGGATTTTGCTCAAAATAATGAATGATTTTGAAGGCTTTCGCACGATCTCGAGCACCAACTGCATTCTTGAGTTCAAATACGTTGTAATCTTTGGAAATCCCAATATTTTCCTCAATATGGATGTCGTTGATGGTAGTTCCTTTTTCGACTACAATGGCAAGTTTTCCGAGCTCACTGGCAATTCTTCCTAAATCATTTCCCAAAGAATCCGCCAAAAGTAGGGACGCTTTTTGAGTAACTCCATAACCCAACGATTTGATGTAGGTTTCAATCCAAGTGACTAATTGATAATCTTTAAGTTTTTCAGATTTAAAAACAATACCATTTTTGGAGGCATCTTTGAATATTTTTTTGCGCGCGTCGAAATTACCGTATTTGTAACATAACACAAAAACAGTGGTTGCCACCGGGTTTTCGAAATAAGGGGTTAACAATTCAAAATCCTTTTCTTTGATTTTTTGAGCTTCTTTGATGATGACTAACTTTCTTTCCGCCATCATTGGATAGCCTTTTAGATCCGAAAGTAAGTCCAAGATGTTGGCATCTAAACCATATACAATGGTTTGGTTGAAATCCCGTTCATGTTCCTCCAAGGCATGTTCTTGCAATACATTGGATATTAAATCAACGTAATAAGGTTCCTCGCCATGCAGTAAATAGATGGGTTGGAATTTTTTTGCTTCGATATCTTTAATCAGCTGCTTATGGTCCATTACGGATGTTTTTCCCAGATTTGAACTAAGGCAACTAATGTTTTAACTGCTTTTTCCATGTCTTGAACTGAAACGTATTCGTGTTTCGAGTGAATAGCCATTTCTCCGGTAAAAATATTTGGACAAGGCATTCCCATAAACGATAAACGAGAGCCATCTGTTCCACCACGAATGATGGCAGGTCTTGGTTCAATTCCTACTTGTTTCATGGCTTCAATGGCGTAATCCGTCACGAAGGGTACACTTTGAAGTACTTCCTTCATGTTGCGGTATTGTTCAATGACTTCAAATTCATAGCTTGCCCCAGGGTATTTTTCAATGACCATTTTTAGCAGTTCTTCCAAACGATCTTCGTAAGTCATTAATTTTTCAGTAATGTGATCGCGAATGATAAAGTTAATGGTCACTTTTTCTAAAACACCTTCGATAGCAGTAGGGTGCACAAAACCTTCTCTTCCAGAGGTAGTTTCAGGTGACCACTTATCATTTGGCAAGGCATTGATGAAGTCTGCCGCTACTTTCATGGCATTGACCATTTTGTTTTTGGCGTAACCTGGGTGTGCGCTAACTCCATGAATGGTAATTTTCACTGCGTCGGCAGAAAATGATTCATCTTCGATATCTCCAAGTTTTCCTCCATCCAAGGTGTAGCCATAATCGGCATTCAATTTGGCCATATCCAATTGTTCTACCCCACGGCCGACTTCTTCGTCTGGTGTAAACAAAATACGAATCGTTCCATGAGGAATGGATGGATTTTCTTGTAAGTATTGAACAAAATCCATAATGATGGCTACTCCTGCTTTATCATCTGCCCCCAACAAGGTTAATCCACTTGCCGTAATGATGTCATCACCGATTTTTTCCAACAAATATGGATGTTTTTCGGTGGTGATTACTTGTGAAGTGTCATCTGGCAAAATAATAGGACTGCCATCGTATTTCGAATGCAGGATGGGTTTTACATCAGTACCGCTGCAATCGGGTGCAGTATCGATGTGCGAACAAAAACAAATGGTTGGTAAGTTTGGATTTTGGCTGTTACTTGGAATGGTTCCAAACACATAACCCCATTGATCCATTTCAGCGTCTACAACGCCCAAGTTTTTAAGGTCTTCGACTAAAATTTTGGATAAATCTTTTTGTTTTTCAGAAGATGGAAAACTCGTTGAGTTTGGATCTGCTGTGGTATCTATTTTTGCATATTTGATAAAACGGCTCGCTACCGAGTGTTGATATGTTGACATAAAATTGGTTTTAGTTCAAATTTAATGATTTCAAAGGGTCAAAAGATAATTGTGAATAAATTAAATTCTACCGGTTAGTCCGTAAGCTACAAATCCCACCCATTCTTTGATTAATTTATGCCAATCGCTCAAATTATCGGCTTCAGGAACCAGGTATTGATCCCAATAAAAACTGGATTTAGGTCCTGTGTATAGATCCGTTGAAAATGGGGTGCACTTCAGATTCACCTTCTTGAAGCAAGCCAAAGACCTGCGCATATGGGTGCCTGAAGTAATTAACAAGTAGGATTGATGAAGGGCTTTTTTGGATTGAAGTACTAGCTTTGAAAAAACGGCATTTTCATGGGTGTTCTTTGAATAATCTTCCGACCAAACGTCTTTTGCGGGGATGCCCCAATCGATTAAAATAGACCGCATTTGTTGAGCTTCATGCAAGCCGCGATCGGAAACGTATCCTGAATCGCCGGAAATCAAAATTTTCTTGATTTTTCCTTTTTTGTACAACGTAATTGCTTGCCAAATTCGATCGCCACCTCTCCTTAAACTGATCGTTTTTAGGTCGTTGTTATATTCCGACATCCCCCCTAAAACAATACCAACATCGTGCTTTTTTACTTTTGAAATTGGGGTACCTTCAATTTCCCAAAGGCCACAAAAACTTAAAAAAATGACCGTGTTGGTGAAAAAAAACAACAATCCGAGCGTGAGGTACTTGAAACGTTTCTTGGTTTTGCCGGATTTTGAAAGTAAAAATCCAATCAAACTGGCAATGATCCAAAAGAGGGGAGAAATGAAGAAAAGTAAAGCCTTGGAAAGTATAAAAAACATCTTTTTTAGTTCCAAAATTAGTGATTTTGTTTCATTTTTGGTCAAAATAGTCCCATTTTGTGTCATTTACATTAAGTTTGTAAAAAAAAATAATAATGGAAAAAATATTAAAAGATCTTTTTGGATTATCCTTTACTGATGTTAACCAGTTTTTAGTCAAAATGGGTACTCAACTGGTGATTGCTATATTGATTTTAGTTATTGGATTTTGGTTCGCTAAAATGGTGTCCAAAGGAATCAAGAAAATATTGCGAAAGTCGAGTATTGATGAAGGTTTAGTGACCTTTTTGTCAAGTTTGCTTTCGATGATCATTAAAGTGTTGGTCTTGGTGACCTCGTTTACAGAATTGGGCATCGAGATGACATCTTTTGTCGCGCTATTAGGTGCTGCCGGGTTGGCCATCGGTATGGCATTTTCAGGGACTTTATCCAATTTTGCCGGGGGAGTCATGATTCTGGTATTAAAACCATTTAAAGTAAACGATCTAATCATGATTCAAGGAGAATTAGGTGTGGTGAAGGAGATTCAAATTTTTAACACGTACTTGCATACACCTGATAATAAAGTGATTATTTTACCGAATGGACCGGTAGCGAATGGAAATATCATCAATTATACGAAAGCAGACAAACGCAGAGTGGACTGGACTTTTAGTATCGCCTACGGAGATGATTTGAAAAAGGCAAAGGAGTTACTTGAGCACTATGTAAAATCGGAGAGTAGAATACTTAAAGAAGAGGATATCTTGATTGCATTGGGTGCTCTTGCGGAATCATCAGTCGATTTAGTAGTGCGAGCATGGGTGAAAACAGATGATTATTGGCCTGTTTTTTATGCCTTGAATGAGCGAGTCTATAATGAATTTGAAAAAGAAGGCTTACACTTCCCGTTTCCACAAATGGATGTGCATCTCGAACAAAAAAAGTAATTATTTGTTCCTGTTTCCATGAAATACAGTCTATTTTTCGGAATTATTTTTTGGGTTTTTCAATCCCAGGCGCAATCCTATCATGGAACTTGGTTGGCCTACGAAACAGATGGTACCAAGAAGTCACACCTCGATTTTTACAAGGTAAATGGAAAGTTATATGCTAAATTGGTGTATTATTATCCCAATAAAAAAAGGGGAGAAAACCCAGTTTGCAGCAAGTGTGAAGGTGAGCGAAAAAACCAACCCATCATTGGTATGCAACTTACCAGTGGCTTAGTATGGAATGGTGCTGAATGGGATGGTAAAATGTTGGATCCGGAGACCGGAAAATGGTATAAAATCAAAATTTGGATCGACAAGGATAATCATCAAAAAATGTACGTCCGAGGTTATCTTGGTGTGTTTTTTGAAACCAGAGAAATGTTCTTGGTTAAATAGTCCAATTTCGTTAATATATTGTTGATAAGTTCAGTGAATTTGTTCCAATTCCTTTGGTTAAATCTGACCTAGATTGTTATTTTTGTTCCTTATCATTTTAATGTAAAATAATTCCAAGAACAAAATATGAGCGAGGAAGTAGCAAGAGACAATTATTCAGCGGATAATATCCAAGTTTTAGAAGGTTTAGAGGCGGTTAGAAAACGTCCAGCCATGTACATTGGCGATGTCGGTATCAAAGGATTACACCACTTAGTTTACGAAGTTGTAGATAACTCCATTGATGAGGCATTAGCAGGATATTGTAACGAAATCAAGGTTTACATTAACGAGGATAATTCCATTACCGTTCGAGATAACGGTCGTGGTATTCCTACAGCCATGCACACCAAAGAAAAAAAGTCTGCCTTGGAAGTCGTAATGACGGTATTGCACGCCGGAGGTAAGTTTGACAAGGATACCTACAAGGTTTCTGGTGGATTGCATGGGGTTGGTGTTTCTTGTGTGAACGCTTTATCGATAGCATTAAAAGCTACAGTGTATCGCGAAGGAAAAATTTTCCAACAAGAATACCAAATTGGTAAGCCATTATACGATGTGAAAGTAGTTGGTGAAACCACAGAAAACGGAACAGAAGTTACTTTCAAACCAGATGGTACTATCTTTGAAAATACCGAGTATAATTACGATACGCTTGCGGCAAGAATGCGTGAATTGGCCTTTTTGAATAAAGGAATCACCATTTACTTAACGGATCTTCGTCAAAAAGACGATCAAGGGAATTCGGTAGCAAATCGATTCTTCTCAGAAGGTGGATTAAGTGAATTTGCAGCTTACCTAGACCGTAACCGCGAAAAATTAATTCCAGATGTGATCTATTTTGAAGGAGAGCGCGAAGGAATTCCGGTTGAGGTTGCGTTAACGTACAACACTTCATACACTGAAAATATTCAGGCGTATGTTAATAACATCAATACGCATGAAGGAGGTACACACTTATCTGGTTTCAGAAGAGGTTTGACCAATACCTTGAAAAAATACGCCACAGATTCAGGAATCTTAGCGAAAGAAAAAATTGAAATTGACGGAGATGATTTCCGAGAGGGATTAACCGCTGTTGTTTCGGTGAAAGTTCAAGAACCGCAATTTGAAGGACAAACCAAAACGAAATTAGGAAACAGAGAAGTTACCGCGCCAGTTTCTCAAGCGGTTTCTGAAATGTTGGCGAACTATTTAGAAGAGCATCCTGCAGAAGCGAAAATCATTGTTGAAAAAGTGATTTTGGCAGCAAGAGCTCGACACGCTGCCAGAAAAGCACGTGAAATGGTACAACGTAAAACGGTTTTAACAGGAAGTGGTTTACCGGGTAAGTTAGCCGATTGTTCTGAAAAAGATCCTGCATCTTGTGAGATTTACTTTGTCGAGGGAGATTCGGCGGGTGGTACCGCAAAACAAGGGCGTGATCGTCATTTTCAAGCTATTATGCCGTTAAGAGGTAAGATCTTGAACGTTGAGAAGGCAATGCAGCACAAAATTTTCGAAAACGAGGAAATTAAAAATATCTACACGGCTTTAGGTGTTCGCATCGGAACCGAAGAGGATTCAAAAGCCTTGAATTTAGAAAAATTAAGATACCACAAAATCATCATCATGTGTGATGCCGACGTCGATGGTTCTCACATTGAAACCTTAATTTTGACTTTCTTGTTTAGATACATGAAAGAATTGATTGAAAACGGATACATCTACATCGCGACTCCTCCTTTATATCAAGTGAAAAAAGGAACCAAGTCGCAGTATGCATGGAATGAAGACCAAAGAGATCGTTTAATTCAAGAATTAAAAGGTGGAGGTTCTGAATCGAGTGTGAATGTTCAGCGTTATAAAGGTCTTGGAGAGATGAACGCAGAGCAATTGTGGGAAACTACCATGAATCCAGAAAGTAGAACCTTACGTCAAGTTACGATCGAAAATGCGGCTGAATGTGATCAGATTTTCTCTATGCTTATGGGAGATGATGTTCCACCAAGAAGAGAATTTATCGAGAAGAATGCGAAATACGCTAAAATTGATATTTAATGGATTGTATTTGATTCAGAAAAATCCCGACGATGGTCGGGATTTTTTTTTGAAGGAATTTTTGATTATTCTTGTCTAATTACCTAATAATAAAATTATACTATGAAATATCTATGGTTTGCTTACTTCATTTTACCGCTGACGCTACTTGCTCAAACTTCAGGTAATATTACTTTCGGTACCAATCAGGTCATCGAAGCGCGATTTACATTTACGCAACCCGGATTTTGGGATTCTTTGGTGGCGAATTATGTTACAGAAACGGAGATGTTATGCGCCTCATTGGATATTACGGATAATACGGGTCTACATCATTTTGATTCGATTAATATCCGTTTAAAGGGTAATTCCAGTTATGGACACCCTGGAAATAAAAAGTCTTTTAAAATTGATTTTAACGATTATGTTTCCGGACAAAAATACGATGGATTAAAAAAATTAAATTTCAACAATGGCTTTAATGACCCTACGTTCATGCGCGAGAAAATCTTCTTGGATGCTTGTCGCGCGGCCGGAATTCCTGCACCTCGTGTAAATTACGTAAATGTTTATTTTAACAATACGTTTTGGGGATTCTACAGTTATGTGGAACAAGTGGATAAGGAATTTATTCAGAATAATTTTATCGATGATCGAGGGAATCTATTTAAGGCTGGTGATGCTTTTGGAGCAAATCCAGTTTTTGCAGATTTAAAAGATTATGGAACTGACCCAGCGGTTTATGTTCCGAATCGGTATGAATTAAAAACCAACGAAACAACAAATGATGTCACCGACTTAATTCAATTGATTCAATATATCAATGGAAGTACCAATGCTGATTTTGAGCAACAACTATGGCAAAAATTTAATCAAGAGGCTTTGTTAAAGTCAATTGGAACCGATGTATTGTTTTCAAATTTAGACTCCTATCAAAATAGTGCACGAAATTACTACATCTATCACGATTCAATTCTTAATCGCTGGGAATGGATTAAATGGGATGGAAATGAAGCTTTTGGTTCGTATACCGGTGGACCAGGTGCTGGAAATATGGAGCAATTGGCCATCAATTATGTGGGAAACAACCGCCCCTTGATTTCAAATATTTTTGCTAATTCAGGTTTGTATATTTTATACCAAAGAACTTTATGTTTCTTATTGGAGAATTATTTTAATAACACCTATTTAGATCCTAAAATCGATGCGTTAAAAGCGTTAATTGAAACGCATGTGGCAGCAGATAACTTAAAGCAATTTACTACGGCTCAATTTTCAACCAATATCAACTCCAATATCACTGTTACTGGGGGACCAATGCCGGGTGGTAAAACCTATTACGGATTAAAATCATTTATTTCAAATCGAAACACTTTTGTATCTAGTCAGTTAGATTGTGTGACTTTAGAAATGGAATCGATTGAAAAAAATAAGGTTCGGATATATCCAAATCCAAGTCATTCACTTTTGACGTTTGAAGGCAATTCAAGTATGGAATTTGACATCCTAGATATGCAAGGACGAAGCGTTAAAAGTCAAATCATTTTACAAAATTACCTCTCAGAAGCGATGGTGTTCAATGTTTCGAATTTGATGGAGGGTATTTACTTTCTTCAAATTGATGGCAGCAGTTATTCGTTTATTAAACAATAAACTTATCTTTGAAGGGTGAATCGAAAAACCCTTCATATCGTTGCGTTTGATGTCCCTTATCCCGCCAATTATGGGGGAGTCATCGATGTATACCATAAAATTCGTTGTCTAAAAAACGAAGGGATTGATGTGTTGTTACATTGTTTTGAATATGGGAGAGGTGAGCAAAATGCCTTGTTGGAAGTAGCTAAAGAAGTTTATTACTACCAAAGACCTACGGGATTTCTGCATCAATTTTCTTGGTTACCGTTTATTGTTAAAACCAGAATTTCGAAAGATTTAATGCAGCGATTAAAAGAAGATGATCATCCGATTTTAATGGAAGGTTTACATACCACCGGAATTCTTCTTAACCCAGAATTTAAGGATCGCATGACGGTTTATCGAGAAAGTAATATTGAACATACGTATTATTTAGGTCTAGCCAAGTCGGAAAAACATTTCTTGAAGAAGTGTTATTTCATGCTGGAATCGATTCGATTAAAGTATTATGAAAAAATTATTTCCCGTGCGAAGACGATGTTGATTGTCTCAGAATGGGAAACGGATTATTTTAAACGAAAATATCCTCAAAATGAGGTCTATTACCTGCCGAGTTTTCATGAATACGATGAAATCAATGCGCATGAGTTTAAGGTAGATTCGGAAAAATTTGTGTTGTTCCATGGAAATCTTTCCGTTAAGGAAAATGAAATGGCCTTGCACTATTTCCTTGATCATGGAGTTATGGATTTACCTTTTCGTTTTGTCGTAGCAGGATTAAATCCATCTATCGAATTGAAAGAAAAAATAACTCGATTTAAACATGTGGAATTGATTTCAAATCCATCCAGTCAAATGATGGATACTTTGGTGCGCGAGGCTCATGTCCATTTATTGTATACCCATCAAGCTACAGGGCTTAAATTAAAGTTGTTAAATGTTGCCTTTGCCGGTAAATTTATTTTAGCGAATGAGTCGATGCTCGTCGGTACGGGCCAAATTAATCAATTGGTGACCGTGGCTAATGCTGCTGATGATTTTAAGCAACACCTTCAAGAATTAATGGCTCAAGAATTCACAGTTCAAAACTTCCAAATAAAAAAGGAGGTCTTAACCGTATTTGAAAATAAAGGAAAAACGAAAAAGTTGATTCAATTAATTTTTGGCTGATTCGCTAATTTTTTTCAAGTTTTTCAATCCTATTTCAAGATCCTTTCCTACCATTTCATCCATATCCATAAATAACATCATGACATTAAAGGGGTACGGCATTTCTCCAGAGAATCCCCATTTTACTAATGTTTGATTAGTGTCAATAGCAATTGTTTCAAGATAAGCATCATCTTCCGCTTCAAAAGGTACCTTGAATCGGAGTTTAGTCTCTATTCTTTTCCCATCGTAGAGCGAAACAATTTCTTGTTCTCCAACTCCCACTTCATCATCTTTACTTTCCCAAGCCGCAATGAAGCCAACAGTACCATCTTCTCCTGTATAAGTATGTTTGGTCTGAGGATCTCTTTGTTGCCACACAGCGTATTCTGTTTGGTTTTTTAATGATTTCATGTAATCAAAAAGGACTTGATGGTTTTCTCGAATGGTTATTTTTCGTTCTACCTGATATTTTCCTTCGATAAATAAGGCTAAAATTAAAGGGATGCTGATGAGGATTAATAAAGTGATTACTAAGGTTTTAAAGAACTTTTTCATGCGTCAATTTTCGAGCAATTTACAATTTTTTTTCAAACTACAAAACATGGATTAATAATTCTTAAAACGGGAAAAAATGTTTTAAAATGGGAATGATTTAAAATAGTTGGCAAATGTAAACTATTGAAAAACAAGTCTTTGTATTTTTTGGCATACTTATTTCTACGTCAGAAGTAATAGTAGAGTGGTTTCAGTTTATTTTAGGTAATGAATAAGGGGGTTTCGAAAGAACCCCCTTATTTACTTTAATCACTTTTGTCAACTGTTTTCTTCAGGAAGTATATCGTTTTCATCCATACCCTCTTCAATAACGCGACTACTTTCATTTGCTGGCATCTCTTCAATTTTCTTCATTTTACTCATCATCATGCGCGTCCGAGTAGTAACTAAAAGATCTATTTCATCCCCTGCCTCTTGAATTTTACGTTTCGCTTTATCCAAGACACTTCCGAATTTACCGAATTCTGTTTTGACGGCTTTAAGAATGTCCCATACTTCACTACTTCTCTTTTGAATTGCTAGGGTTTTGAATCCCATTTGTAAGCTATTT
>JALRIV010000180.1 GCA_023255275.1 Crocinitomicaceae bacterium
GGTGATCAAGCTGATTTTGATAAAGCACAAGATAAAATTGATTGCTACAGTAAAAAAATGAAATTGCTTGGCAATGCCGGCAGTGGACAACTTGCTAAAATGGTCAATCAAATTTGTATTGCAGGATTAGTTCAAGGTTTATCTGAAGGAATAAATTTTGGAATGAAAGCAGGCCTTAATATGGAGGATGTAATTGAAGTTATATCAAAAGGTGCTGCACAATCTTGGCAAATGGAAAACAGATATAAAACTATGATTGAAGATAAGTTTGATTTTGGTTTTGCTGTAGATTGGATGAGAAAAGATCTTAAAATTGCTATGGATGAAGCCAAGAATAATGGAGCGTCATTACCTGTTACAGAAATTGTAGATAAATACTATGGTGAAGTTCAGGAGTTAGGTGGCAATAGATGGGACACTTCAAGCTTAATTAGAAGATTCAGAAAATAATCTAGTATGCAACCAGCATACTATGAAAATTTTGATGAAATAATTAAGAAAATTTGGTTGATGCTCGATGATGCAGTAACCAATAGAAGTTCTCAATTTAGAATACCTGTTTTTATTTGCGGTACTCAAAATGATTTTGATGGAAGAATTGTAGTTTTAAGAAAATCAGATCAGAAAAACCATCTAATTCAATTTCATAGTGATATTAGATCGGATAAAATTGAAAAACTTAAGTCAAACAATAGTGCCAGTTTAGTATTCTACGATAAAGAGGAAAAAATTCAGGTAAGAGCTAAAGTAGAGTGTATTGTTAATCACAAAAATGAAATTACTAAACAATCTTGGCTAAAAACTGCGCATATTAGTAGAAAATGCTATTTGGTTGACAATGGACCTGGTACAGAATCTGATGAACCAACATCTGGTTTAAAACCAGAAAAAGATAATTTTGATTACACAATGGAAGAAAGTGAAAAAGGTTATGAAAATTTCACAGTTATTCAATGCAAAATCAAATCTTTTGAGTGGCTATATCTTGCAGCTAAGGGACATAGAAG
>JALRIV010000181.1 GCA_023255275.1 Crocinitomicaceae bacterium
CAATTATTGGCGCAGGTATTTCGGGTCTGTTTATAGCTAACTTATTTAAAGGAAATAAAGATTATCAGGTCACAATTTATGAAAAAAAAACTTCATTAGAAATAGAAGAAGGTTATGGTATTCAATTATCTGTTAATAGCGTAAAGTTATTAAACAAATTAGGCTTCTCTTCCTTGTCGGATAAAGAGAAATTTAATCCAAAAAAAATTGATTTTTATCAAATTAAAAATTCAAAGAAAATTTGTGATTTAGATATTTCAGAATTTAATTCTGATGATTGTAAGTACACGACATTGAAAAGATCAAAATTACTTCAGTTTCTAATAAATGGACTGGATAAAGATACAATCCAGTTTAACAGCACTTTAGACAAGATAGAATCCAGTAATGATTCAATAAATTTAACTTTTGATAAAGAAAAAATAACTTGTGATCATTTAATTATTTCAGACGGTGTATTTTCAAAAGGAAAGTCATTAATTTCAAATAATAATTCAGAACCAATTTACAATAATACTATCGCTGTTAGAGCCAGTGTATCTAAAGAAAATCTTGATAATATAAGTAAAGAGAATATCTCTTTATTTTTAGGATCAGATTTTCATTATGTATTATATCCACTTAATAATGATAAAAATTTTAATTTTATTGGGATATTGAAGAATAAGTTAAATTCCGATCAGCAAAAAAACCATAATCTTTGTAATGAAAGTACGTTTATTGAGAGCATTAAACAAAAATTATCCGAAAAAATTTCATCAAAAGTATTTCAGAGTCTTGAAGATATTAAATTGTTTCCAGTGTTTGTAAGTAAAAATCCATTTATTCCTCCCAAAAATATTTATTTAGTTGGAGATGCTTTTTTTGCATTTTCTCCTTCTTTTGCTCAGGGAGCCTCACAATCAATAGAAGGAGCCAATCAATTACATGAAATTATAATTAACCAAAAAAATGATTTTTATAATTCTAGATTAGAGAGAATAAAAATGATT
>JALRIV010000182.1 GCA_023255275.1 Crocinitomicaceae bacterium
AACATGCAGTACAAAAATCGGGTCTTCTTATTCCATTTGCAAGATCAAGTCTCAATTGTTTCATTTTATCAGAATTGAACAATTCTTCTAATGTATTATCTTTCAAAAAACCAATCTGAGTAGATCGAGTAGGATCCCAACTAATACAGCAAGGAAAAACATCACCCTCAGTATTTAAATGAGAGTGTACGAATGGAAGAATACAAAATGCTTTATTGTTTGCATCTTTACTATATTTTGACATGTGTTATGAGTCCTTGCACATTTGATAAAAGTTTTTCAATTCAGGAAATGCAGCATGAAAATCTGTTCCTCTTCTCTTGTCATGCTCATCAACAAACTTTGCAAAGTCTCTACGATTCATAGCAAGCTCTTCGCCTTCGTAACGATTTTGTTTGACCCAATCTAAAACTCTTGTTAATTTTTTATGTTCTACAGAAGAGAACATTCTAATATCAGTATCATCAACTCTTTCTTTTAAATAGTTACAAGCATATTCCAATTTATCTATCATCCAGTCATCTGCAATTCTAGCAGTAAGATGAGGAGGCTCTACAGTATAAGGAGTATCAAAGTTTACCCTCTGATAAGAATCATCTATATTATATCTTTCTCTAAATTCTAATACTTTGTCTAAGAACTCCGTGAAATTTGGAATAGCAAGTAAACAGAATGTAACCATGAATGCAAAATATTTTGATTCAGAATGTTCCATGTAGTAGTGAAGATTGCTTTCATACTTCTCAATATCTAATCCATTACGAATCCACTCTGCTTGTTTGCCCCAAGTATCTACACTTGTAAATAACGCATATCCTTTAATTTTTTTGTTCGTAATTAGATCATTTGCAGTTTGAATAAATCTTATAATGTTTCTTTCTGGAATCATCATGTTGCTATTTACTGCAAATTCTAAATCAGGTTTAGGATTGGCACCAACATAATCAAGCACCTTAAACACATTA
>JALRIV010000183.1 GCA_023255275.1 Crocinitomicaceae bacterium
ACCACAGAGAGGCACGCGTAGAGTTGACCGGGAACAGTTGTGTAATCTTGTTCGAGAGACATGATATTATATGTTGTATTGCATTTAAAACTTTAAGCCAACTTAAAAGCAAGTATGTACATGAGATCATTTTGGGATAAACAATCGTGGGCGATTGGGTTGAGTGTACAATGTATTTTTAACACCTTAGACATCGCACATGATGAAAAAACGCAGATTTTTACGGTGGTCTGGGTACGTGAATTGTGAAAGTAACATAAATATAATAATCCCATAAACTACAATGGAAGAGATTCGCCGTAACCACAATGACGCGAAGCGTGCGTTGATCCAATATGTGACCCGAGAGGGTGATCAAATATTGGATGTTGGGTGTGGTTTTGGTGGAGATCTTCAAAAATGGCACATGTGTGGGGCAAATATGAGTATGTGTGACCCGGAGCCAAGTGCTCTAGTGGAAGCTCGATCCCGTGCCAAGAATATGCACATGCGTGTCAACTTTTATGAAGGTGACATACACCAATGCCCAAATAGAAAGTTTGATATCGTGTGTTATAACTTTTCACTTCATTATATTTTTGAGACCAGAGATATGTTTTTTAGTGCATTGCGAGAAATTAGAAAGAGGATGAAACCCGGTGGCAAGTTGATTGGTATCATCCCAGATTCTGAAAAGATTATATTCAACACACCCCTCAAGGATGCTATGGGAAACTTCTTTCTCATGAAGACCCATGGAAATGGTGGGTACGGTGAAAAGTTATTTGTAAACCTAGCGGATACCCCATTTTACGCCGATGGCCCTAGATCCGAACCGATTGCATACAAAGACCTTCTCGTGACCCATCTCGAGGAGTTGGGCTTTACCCTAGAATTGTGGGAAGGTCTCGAGGGAAATCCAATATCAGAGTTGTATAGTAAATTTATCTTTGTATATAAGAAATGATT
>JALRIV010000184.1 GCA_023255275.1 Crocinitomicaceae bacterium
TGATGGGCCAACCGGCGCAAGCAGATGATACTGCTACTACTAGAGAATTTACTGAAGAAGAATTAAAACGATATTATGTTTCTGCTACAGGCGACACAGAAGGTAAAGTACCTGCAGATTATAAAAATGAAATAGCTAATATAGCAGGTATAACAGTTAAAAGATCTAGCATTGGTGAAAATATTCGAGAGTATTCTGAACGCTTAGATAATATGAATGATATAGGTAAATCAAAGATTGTTAACGCTAACACAGATGGCGGCAACAGACCTATGCAAACTCCAACTAACGCAGAAAATGAAAACACTAGAGGCGAAGTTAATTGTTGTTTAGTTAACTTAACAGGAGATGTTAGACAAGCAACATTTTCTTCAGGAAAAAAGATTCAAACTATAATTGAAGAAATTATTATATTAAGTGAATATGGCAGAAGTATTGCGTCTAAAAGACCAGATGCAAACGGAATGGTTCCGTGGTTTAGAATTCAGTCGCAAGTGTTTAATGCTGATTCGGGGCAAGAAGTGACTGCTAAAACAGGAATTCCGTCAAGAATTTTTGTATATCGAGTTGTACCATATATGGTACACATGAGTAAGTTTCAGGGAGCAAAAGATAGCAGCCCTGGAATACAGCAATTAAAGAATCAAGCAGTCAAAGAATACAATTATATCTATACAGGTAAAAATAAAGATATTATTGATTTTGATATCAACTTTAAAGCAGCGTTTTTTACTTCAATATCAGGCGATCTAGGCCAAGCCGGCGCAGATAGTAAAACTAGTGTGACTCAAGAAACTACATCAACGGGGCCAAGAGCAACACCTAATGTCTCTGAAGGAAATAATACATCTGGCGAAACTGGAAAAACACAATCAAGACCGAATACTGCTAATAGAAAAGACGGAAGTATTGGGTTTTTAAGTCCAGAATCTAGAGTAG
>JALRIV010000185.1 GCA_023255275.1 Crocinitomicaceae bacterium
ATTTTGCCCAACTAGGTTTGACGTAAACTGCATGATAATATAGCGCACCGTCTACTATGTCTACGATAGTATCTCGACTACGCAAAATGTCTCGGCTTAAAGCAACGATGGCTTGATATTTTTCTTGACTGCGTACAGTGTCGGGTTTACCATCGCAAGTCCAACTGAACTGGCAACCTTTTTTGTTATTAGGAGTTCTGCTAGGTTGGTGTACTACTTCGCAAATAGTGTTAGGAAAATCTTGACTCTCTACACGATTTAACACTACCATGGCAACAGCAATTTTACCCAGATCGCTTTCGTTAGCAGATTCGAAATAAATGTTTTTGGCAAGGCAAGCAAGTTCTGCTTGATTAATAGCGGGGTCCGCTACTGTTTCTGGTTCTATTAAAGGAGTAGACAAAGCAACAACTTCATTATAAATTGCTTCGCCTTGGTCAACTACTTTTTGCCAAAGATTAAAGTTTAACATCATACTAAAAATTAAAAGCACAATTACTGAGGCTAGTAATTTATTTTTAGGTTGTACTTCTACTTCGGGTATTTTTGTAGGTACCATGCCGCTCCTCCTTAAATGTCACCACTTGTAAAAGTGGGTAAGATATTTAAATGCCTACTGCTTAGTATAATATTATACTATAAGTAGGCATTTTAACCTATTGATTCGGCGCGATTATTTGCCGAATTTGATTAATTTGGCTGGATTTTTGTATTTGTTACCGTTTTGGTTAACAGCAACAGGGTTCTTTGGACCTTTCATTTTGATAGGTCTCAAAAGATTCATCTCAGCAATAGGTTCACCAAATGCACGTTCTGCATCTAGTTTTTGTTTAATACTAGCAGTCTCTGGTAAGAACCAGCCCTTACGGTCTTTGCGCATCTTAAAATCTTTACGCAGGCTTTCGTTTAGTGTACCTGCAACTTTATAGTAT
>JALRIV010000186.1 GCA_023255275.1 Crocinitomicaceae bacterium
CAGACAGGCTCAAAAGCAACAGTCAATTGAGACAAGTCAGATGGGAGTGCTGTTGATGTAAGGGTAAACCGTTGCCAAGAGGTAGTTAAAGTTACATTGGAACTGATTGGTGTTGTTTGATTGTCGTATGCTGTAATAGCACGCAGACGCTCAGTTCCATTACCAGCGTATAAAACAACAGGCAAGCTAGACGATGAGGCAGTAAAACCAGAGTCTGCCTTTGCGTAAAAAGATAAAGTAACTGTCTGCCCACGCAAACTAGCCATATTTACTGTCTCTAACGCCGTCTGAAACCGAGTTAGCGTTCCTGTCTGCCCACTGTCTCTAGTAACCAAAGCCGAATAAGAAAACCCCTCTGGGGCATCAGTTGAACGTGATACGGTTGTATCTGTACTTGAGTTGGGTCTAGCCGCAAAACGGTCTACTGTGTAAGTAATGTTGGATGAACTAGCCGCTACTGAAGTACCACGTTGCCATACATCCATCCCGCCGTTGATGATGCGGTTCCTGCCAGCCATGTTAGACACCGATGGCGTGAAGCCGTTGATGCTTGTGGTAGCCCCGCCAGAGGCATCACCTATGCTGTTTACATTTAAATCAGCCATTACACTGTTCCTTTCGGATATTGTTCTTTCACTGCGGCAATCTGAGCCTTCCAAGCGTCAATGCCTTCGTGGTAGATTTTGTCTAGCTGGTCAGCGATGCTTGGGTATGCGGATGCACGTTGGCGCTGGTATTCGTTGGCTTCGTACTCGGCTTGCAGGCGAGTAATTTCGGCTTGGATTTCAGCTTCGGTTGGTTGTGTCTGTTCTGTGTCCAACCACTCAAGGTCATCGCCACGCAGAACCCATTGTGCCTTTGGGCGTAAACTATGAATTGCTAGTGTTTTTGTCATACAGCAATCTCCATAAGCGTAATTGACGTTCCTTGAT
>JALRIV010000187.1 GCA_023255275.1 Crocinitomicaceae bacterium
CTCCTAAATTTCTCATTGCTTCTGCTCTGTCTTCACTTACAAACTCACTAATAAATATCTTGCATTTAATACCTAATCTTTGAGCACCCCACGCAACAGATCTTCCATGGTTTCCAGCTGTAGCTGTAGATACAGTTTTTGCTTTAGTTTCTTTGACAATTTTATTAACTGCAAATGCGCCACCTAAAGCTTTGAATGATTTTAAATCAAATCTAAATCCTTCATCTTTATAATAAATCTTATTTATATTTAAATATGAGCTAAGTTTATCTAATTCAATTAAAGGTGTTGGTTTATATGTTTCCCAATTTTCAATTGTTGTGACTGCTTCTGTGATGAGTTTCTCCTCTAAATTTTGAAAAATATTGTCTTTATCTAAAAGATGTTTTTCATTGTAAACAATGTTTGAAATTGAATAAATTTTATTTTCTAAAATCTTATGCATTAATTGAAAAACTAACTATTATTTATATGGATTTATTTATACATTCTATAAACAAAAATGATACTTTTTACTTGTAAAATTTATCAGTATGCTAATATAAATTTAAACTCAACTATTGGTCTGTAATGATTGAAAAAGAAATAAAAAATAAAAAAACATTACTTCAGTTTTGGGAAGAGCAAATGAAGCATTCTTCAACTTCAAGCAATTATTTTTTTAGAAAATCACCATCTCACTACCATATGATGTTAGTTGTTATGTCATCATATAAGTTGAATGAAAAATTATCAGTAGAAGGTTTAAAAACAAGACTATTTAAAACTTCTCGACCAAAATCTGCAATTATGATTAACGAAGCCTGTGAGAAAGGCTTTTTTAAACTGATAAAAAACTCACCCGATCAAAGAATTAAAAATATTGTGCCTTCAGAATCGTTTTTAAAAGAATTTGAGAATTATTTAGATACTCTTAAAAAT
>JALRIV010000188.1 GCA_023255275.1 Crocinitomicaceae bacterium
GCATCCGCTTCGATCAAGATTCCACCAAGAATTGGCAAAGTGGTGCGCTGAGGCAAAAGGCGGACAGCAAAAGAAACAGCTTCGCTGAGCACGTCTTTGTTTACTTGGAACTTCAAGGTTGACCCCAAATCTGCGCATGTTCAAGCGCAATAGTTTCTAGTCCTCAATCTTGGCACATTTATG
The DNA here is from genome assembly GCA_023255275.1 of Crocinitomicaceae bacterium. Classification (GTDB taxonomy): domain Bacteria; phylum Bacteroidota; class Bacteroidia; order Flavobacteriales_D; family Crocinitomicaceae; genus JALRIV01. The sequence continues at coordinate 184 of JALRIV010000188.1, forward strand.
CCCTAAAACCTTTGGTTTCAAGCCTCTGCACACCGAATGCTGTTTACCCCAAGAGTTATGAATCTGTCTAAATCTTTAAATATTTAAAACAACATTATTAACACCTGTGGAAAATGTGGATAACTGGCAACTTCTCAATGTTTCTCACGAAACTACAACCGTGTGAGATGTTTATACACTTGTGGATTATTCTGTGGATAACTTGACCGCCTGTGAGTTGTAATTTTTGTCATCACAACTTCAGCGTCCGTATTGCACTGTTAATTGCTAGTTATCCGGACTTATCCACAGACATGTTCATATGTTAATTTCTCCACATTTTTGTGGATTAATCACCCAATCGATCCTTAAATGACAAAACCACCCAAGATTTTGAGTGGTGATTGATGGCTTAGGAACTACTTTCTGAAGTTACTAACCCTTTGACGCTGTCTTAATACGCGCAATAATCTCGGTTACCTGGTTGTAGACGTAGCGGCGCTCATTCATGAATTCTGTAATTTTGCGCTGGGCATACATCACAGTGGTGTGATCACGTCCACCAAATAGCTGGCCAATCTTTGGCAGTGAAAGGTTGGTTTGCTCGCGGCAGATGTACATGGCAATTTGTCGTGCCAATGCAATAGCTGCGATGCGTGAGGAACCGTAAAGGTCATCTGGGGTGATCTTGTAATACGCAGCAACTGCATTGATGATTTCAATCGGTGCAATTACCTGGT
>JALRIV010000189.1 GCA_023255275.1 Crocinitomicaceae bacterium
AGTTGGAACTTATTATGGTCAATGTTCTGAACTTTGTGGAATTAAACATGCTTTTATGCCAATTACTGTAAGAGTTGTTTCAGAAGAAGACTATCAAGAATGGTTAATAGGAGCTAAAGAAAAATTTGCAAAAGAACCTTTAGAAGAAGATCAATTTAAAAAACTAGCGAGTAAATAACTATGTATACACAAACAGCATCACACGACGACCATCATACTCCAACAGGTTGGAAAAGATGGGCATATTCAACAAACCATAAAGACATAGGAACTATGTACTTAATTTTTGCAATAGTTGCAGGAATTATTGGCACAACTTTTTCTATCTTAATGAGAATTGAACTTATGCATCCAGGTGATGGCATTCTAGGTGGCAACTATCACTTATATAATGTTTTAGTTACTGGTCATGGTTTGATTATGATTTTCTTTATGGTGATGCCTGCAATGATAGGTGGATTTGGTAATTGGTTTGTTCCAATTATGATTGGTGCACCAGATATGGCATTCCCAAGAATGAACAATATTTCTTTTTGGTTATTACCAGTTTCATTAACTTTATTGATTGTTTCAATTTTTGTAGATGGCCCTCCAGGCGCTCAAGGAGTAGGAGGAGGTTGGACGATTTATCCACCTTTATCATCTAAAGCAGGTCAACCAGGACCAGCGATGGATTTAGCTATTTTAAGTTTACACTTGGCTGGAGCTTCATCAATTTTAGGAGCAGTTAATTTTATTACTACAATTTTAAATATGAGAACCCCAGGTATGACATTGCATAAAATGCCTTTATTTGCTTGGTCAATTTTAGTAACTGCTTTCTTATTATTATTGTCTTTACCAGTGCTTGCTGGAGCAATAACTATGCTTTTAACAGATAGAAATTTTGGAACAGC
>JALRIV010000018.1 GCA_023255275.1 Crocinitomicaceae bacterium
CTTGGTTAAGCATGGCTAGAAATGGCTTTGAATCCGATAAAAACGACATCATCGTACGCGATTTAACGACTCAAAAAGACATCAATGTAACGCAAAATTTGGATTTAACGGTTAGCCAATTCATTTGGAAAGAGGACGGAAAAAGTATCTTATTCACGGCAGCAATCAAAGGAACGGTGCAACTGTTTGAAGTCAACGTAAGCACAGGAAAAGTCAAACAAATAACTCAAGGCAAATTTGACATCGTTTCCATCTCGAATCAAGGCAAACGAATCGTGGTGGGCAAACAAAGTATGAGTGACCCGGTAGACTTATTTTTCGTCAATGAAAAAAATGGCGACTTAACCGCTATTACGGAAGCCAACAAGGAATTATTGAGTAACATCAAAGCGCCTAGCGTTCGCGAGCGATGGATTAAAACGAGTGACAAAAAAGAAATGTTAGCATGGGTCATCTACCCACCAGATTTTGATTCGACCAAGACCTACCCTACCCTATTGTATTGTCAAGGAGGTCCGCAAAGTCCGGTGAGTCAGTTTTTCTCTTACCGTTGGAATTTTAGACTCATGGCATCTATGGGTTACATTGTGATTGCTCCCAATCGCAGAGGCTTACCTGGATTTGGTCAAGAATGGAACGACGCCATTTCCAAAGATTGGGGTGGACAATCCATTCAAGATTACTTAAGCGCAGTGGATGATCTTAAAACAGAAAAATACGTGGATGCCAGCAGAATTGGAGCGGTTGGTGCCTCTTACGGAGGTTATTCCGTTTTCTACTTGGCAGGTGTACACGAAAAGCGTTTCAAAACCTTCATCTCTCACTGTGGTTTATTCAATTTAGAAAGTTGGTATGGCACCACGGAAGAGTTATTTTTTGCCAATTGGGATAACAAAGGACCGTATTGGTTAGAGGAAAACAAAGCGTATTATGCCAAAAATAGCCCGCATCGATTGGTAGAAAATTGGGATACCCCGATTATGGTCATTCAAGGAGGATTGGATTATCGCGTTCCAGAAAGTGAAGGGATGCAAGCCTTTCAAGCAGCAAAATTAAAAGGATTAGAAAGTAAGTACCTTTATTTCCCAGAAGAAAATCACTGGGTAACTCAGCCTCAAAACAGTTTGTTGTGGCAACGTGAATTCTTCAATTGGTTAAGAAAAACATTATAAAATTAGTTTAATACACACGCTATGTGGAGATCAATCTCAAATATTATTTTAAGAAATAGACTTTTCATTTTAGGAATCATCGCCTTGTTGACGGTCTTTTTCGGGTACATGGCCTTTTCGAACATAAAGTTGGAAAATAAATATGGGGTGATGCTGCCAAACGATTCCGAGGCTACCCAAAATTATCAAGAATTCAAAGATAAATTTGGTGAAGATGGCGGTACCTTAGTTATTGCAATCCAATCCGATTCACTGTATACCAAAAATCATTTCTTGAAATGGAAAGAAATGGGCGATTCGATTTTGCAAATTGACGGCGTAGATGGTGTGATTTCCGAAGCCACGCTTTTTACCATTAAAAATAATCAGGCAGAAAATAAATTTGAAATTCAACGCATATTTTCAGATATCTCCTACCAAGAAAAATCCATTGATTCCATTGAACGAGAAATTAAGAACAATCCGATTTATAAAAATGTGCTTTACAACGATGATTCAAACGTTTCCTTAATGTTGGTGAAAGTAGATGAGCGTTTTTTATCGGATAAATTCAAATCTAAAGTCGTTTTTGACATTGAAAAAGTAGCCGAACATTACGATTACTACTTCGGACAAATGCACTTTTCGGGGCTACCCCATTTAAGAGTCATCATTGGTAAAAGGGTGCAAGGAGAGATGTACATTTTCATCGGTTTATCCTTGTTGGCGACTTCCTTACTTTTATTCTTGTTTTTCCGTTCCATCAAAGTGGTGGCGATCTGTTTGACAGTTGTTGGAATAACCGTGATTTGGTCGATGGGAACCATAGGTTTCTTGGATTTCAAATTATCTATTTTGATGGCTTTGATTCCACCCTTGATGATTGTAATTGGTATCCCGAACTGCGTATTCTTGATGACCAAATTTCACCAAGAACTGAAAGAACATGGCAATAAGATCAAGGCTCTATCCTTGGTGATCCAAAAAGTCGGTTTGGCCACCTTTTTAACCAATTTAACAACTGCTTTAGGATTTGCAACATTTATTTTTACGAACTCTGAAAAATTGATGGAATTTGGTATTGTTGCTTCTATCAACATCATTTTTGTATTCATCATTAGTATTTGTATCCTACCGATTATTTCTTCTTTTTCAAAGGCACCAAAAGAGAAACATCTGAAACATTTGGAGCGAACTTTTGCCGTTAAAATGATTCAAGGTATCATTTACCTTATCCAGAAAAAAAGACCTTGGGTGTACATCACTACTTTATTGTTGATTTTTGTCAGCATTGTAGGGATGCTACAAATCAAAGTCACAGGAAATTTAACCGGAGATTTACCAGATACCGATCCCATCAAAACCGATTTGGAATTTATCCAAAACCACTTTGGCGGAGCGATTCCTTATGAGGTGATGATCGACTACAAAGAGGAAGGAAGACTAAAAGGTCCGCAAGCACTGAAGTTGTTGAGTAAAATCGATGAGGCTCAGAAAGTATTTGATCGCGATTCACTTTTTTCCCAAAGTATTTCATTGGTCAATTTCTTGAAAGTGGTCAACATGGCTTACTATGGAAACGATTCTAGTTTTTATCAATTACCGAATAAAATTGCCTTACGCAACCTTGGAAAATACATTCAAAACTTTAACATGACCAACGCCAATGGAGGCGGCCTATCCATCAAAGAATTATTAGACACCAACACGACTACCTTACGGATTCGTTCTCAAATGGTGGACATTGGTTCGTATGATGTTGCCACCAAAACTAAAATCGTTGCGAAGCAATTGGATTCGATCTTTAATCCCGATAAGCTAGAAATGGAACGCATTTTCAAACACATTAAAGCCAAACCAAATTCGGCATATGTGGATACACTTTTCAATGCTTATCCCAATTTATACAATGAATTAGCGGATGTTATTTGTAAAGACAACAACGACTTAAAAACCAAATTCGCAGAAAAAGGATTTGACATTCCATTCATTAAATCCTTCTATCAAAAGAAAAAAATCACCGATGATTTAAGAAAAGCCATTGATCACCAATATTTCGATTTAACTTACACCGGAACATCGGTGGTGGCATCGGAAGGAACCCAATACTTGGTCATCAATTTATTTTCGAGTTTATTGTTTGCTATTATTTTGATTGCCATTTTGATGGCCTTGCTCTTCAGATCATGGAGAATGGTTTTGATTTCCCTCATCCCCAATTTAATTCCTTTGCTGATGACAGCCGGTATCATGGGATGGTTTGGAATTCCTTTAAAACCTTCCACGTTATTAGTTTTCAGTATTGCCTTCGGTATTTCTGTGGATGACACCATCCATTTCTTAGCCAAATACCGCCAATTGCTCAAAAATAAAGAATGGGATATTCAAAGTTGCATCCTCACAGGGGTAAAAGAATCAGGACTGGGCATGTTTTATACTTCCATTGTATTGTTTTGTGGATTTTCAGTCTTCACCTTTTCTTCCTTTGGAGGAACCCAAGCACTTGGACTTTTGATATCGGTTACTTTATTAATTGCGATGATCACTAACTTATTGGTCCTTCCTTCACTCTTGATGACCTTAGATCGTTTCGTGACTACGAAATCGTTCAACGAGCCATATTTTGATGCCTATGCCGATGGCGGAGATGTCGATTGGAACGATTTGGATTTTTCAGCAACAAAAAAACCATTAACGGAAGAAAACGAAGAAGCATGAAAGGAATCATTTTAGCAGGAGGTTCCGGCACGAGATTGCATCCCCTAACTTTAGCGGTCAGTAAGCAATTGATGCCGATTTATGATAAACCCATGATTTATTATCCCTTATCCATTTTGATGAGTGCTGGGATTCGTGAGATTTTAATCATTTCTACTCCACATGACATGCCTCATTTTCAAAAACTATTGGGAGATGGAGCTCAATTGGGCTGTCGATTTGAATATGAAATTCAGCCCGAACCAAACGGACTTGCGCAAGCCTTTGTGATTGGGGAAAAATTTATCGGTGAGGATAAAGTAGCCTTGATTCTTGGAGATAACATTTTTTATGGGGTCGGAATGGATTCTTTACTCAAAGAAAACAACAACCCCGATGGAGGCGTTGTATATGCCTATCACGTGAGTGATCCTGAACGATATGGCGTCGTTGAATTCGATGAGCACATGAAAGCCGTATCGATTGAAGAAAAACCAACCCAACCGAAATCTAAATATGCCGTTCCAGGACTTTATTTTTACGACAATTCTGTTATCGAAATTGCAAAAAACCTAAAGCCCTCTGCCCGCGGTGAATATGAAATCACCGATGTCAATGCTGAATATTTACGTAGAAATAAATTGAAAGTTGCGATTTTAGATAGAGGGACCGCTTGGTTAGACACCGGTACTTTTGCGTCGTTGATGCAAGCAGGACAATTTGTGCAAGTCATCGAAGAACGCCAAGGATTGAAAATTGGTTGTATTGAAGAAGTCGCTTATCGTAATGGTTTCATTTCCAAAGAGGAATTGAAAGCCTTGGCTACACCACTGGTAAAAAGTGGTTATGGAACCTATTTAATGAATTTGATCAACACCTAATGGAAGCACTTCTACCCTATATCCAATTCCTAGAAAAAGAACTTCAAGCGTATGCTTTCCCGAAAAAACCGGAGAATTTATACGATCCGCTACGTTATTTCATGCAAATTGGGGGAAAACGGATTCGTCCCGTGCTGTCTTTTTTGGGAGCAGAATTGTTTGGTGGCCAAAAAGAAGACGCCCTACCGATAGCCTTATCGATTGAATTCTTTCACAATTTTTCCTTGATTCACGACGACATCATGGATGAAGCACCCTTGCGAAGAGGACATGAAACCGTTCACCAAAAATGGAACACGAACATTGCGATTTTAAGTGGCGATGTTTTACTCGTTCATGCCTACCAAGCGCTTTCTAAATCCGAACAAATTGCGCAATTACTTCCCGTATTTAATCAGACCGCGATTGAAGTTTGTGAAGGGCAACAAATGGACATGGATTTTGAACAACGATCAGATGTGCAAATTGCCGAATACATCGAAATGATTCGATTAAAAACCAGTGTTTTGTTGGGCTGCGCACTTAAAATGGGTGCGTTGCAAGCCGGAGCAAGTGAAGAAGATGCGCTGCTATTATATGAGTTCGGACAAGAATTAGGCATTGCATTCCAAATTCAAGATGATTTGTTGGACTTGTTCGCCGACCCTGAAAAATTTGGGAAACAAGTGGGAGGTGATGTCATTGCGAACAAAAAAACCCTCTTGTACATATTAGCAGAAGGCTTAGTGAGCCACACCGATAGCATGATTCTAAAAGAGCTGGTTCATGAAACCGACCTCACCTATAAAGTGCGAAAAACCCAAGAAATTTACGAGCGTATTGGAGCGCGTTTTGCTTGTGAACAAGCCATGGAACAACACTACCAACAAGCCATGAAAGCCTTAGCTCAAATTCAAGTGCCACAAGAACGCAAACAAACGCTCATCTACCTCGCCGATGCCTTAATGGTTCGGGAGTATTAACCATTACATAACGTTAATTTACAAAACGACTACGTTTACTAAAAATAATTCACGATAATCCAAAAAAATGTACTTTTGAGATCATGTTTACATGCATCCTCATTGACGACGAACCCCAAGCCTTGGAATACCTTGAGAAATTAATCAAAAGGTATTTACCCACACGTTTGCGCGTGCTTCAAAAATGTGAATCACTACTTCAAGGGATTGAGGCCATCAAAAAACATCATCCCGATCTTGTTTTCTTAGACATCAACATGCCGCAAGAAAAAGGGATGCAAATTTACAATCACTTCGATCACATTGATTTTGAGATTATTTTTACCACTGCCTACAAAGAATTTATGATCGATGCGCTTCGAAAAGAAGCACATGACTATTTGCTTAAGCCGGTGCACTATGTAGACCTCATCGATTCCATCAATCGATTTTCTAAAAAGTTTGAACAACAAACAGCAGAAAAAGATCTACAAAAAAAAATAGCTTTACTGCAACAAGACCTTAACAATTACGGGAAAAAGATTGCCATACCCGATCAAAAAGGGTATATTTTTCAAAACACGAACAACATCATGTACGGTTTTGCGCAAAGTAATTACACCGAAATTCATACCCTAGATGGTAAAAAAATAGTAGTATCAAAAACCTTGAAGGCAGTAGAGGAACTCTTGGCACAAGAAAACTTTTTCCGGATTCATAAATCATATTTAGTGAATTTGAGTAAAATTGTAAAATATCATAAATCAGAAGGCTACTTTGTTGAATTATCCAATGGCATACAACTCCCGGTTTCTACGAGAAACAAAAACACCTTATTGCAAGCTCTTACTGCTCGCAATTAAACTTTATTGCTTTGTTTTTGCATTTGCTCAAGGATTTTATGCCCAAGAAATAGAAAAACCATACTATTACAGCAAAAACATCACCATTGCCAATGGTTTGCCCTCTAACAATATTTATTGTGTACTCAAAGACAGTTACGGAATATTGTGGATAGGAACTGAAAATGGACTTGTCAAATACGATGGTTTTCAGTATACCATCTATCAAACAAAGGATGGATTGATCGGAAATTTAATTTGGGATATTCAAGAAGACAAAAATCACCACCTCTGGATTTCGTGTTACAACAAAGGACTCTCCAAATTTGACCGTTCCAAATTTACCAATTACACCAAAAAAGAAGGTTTAGTCGATGAAAAAATTCGACGTTTGTTTTTTGATCATCAAGGAGATTTATACATCGGAACGAATAGAGGCTTATCGGTTTTACATCAAGGGAAATTTTACAATTACGTGACCCCTAATACCACTGGTTTTGATGAATTTCAAATCATGAATTTTTGGGAGAAAAAGGGGGTAGTTTATTTTTATTCACGAACACACAGTTTACACCAAGTCAAACTCCTTAAACATCAATTGACCGTCAAAAATTTAAATAACCGATACGAACAAATTCACCTTAATGTTTTTATTGGCACGTATTTCGCACCATTATCCGATTCATCCGCCATACTGAGTTTGGCAAAACTGGTTTATTACCATAAAAAAAATAACACGCATCGGATTGATTCGGTCGGCAATTTTTTAGTTTGGAACATAGCCAAAACACCACTCGGTCATTTCCTTGCATCGGATAATATCTACGGAAAAGATGGAGGTTTATACCTGCTTAAGCATGATAAAATTCTCAAAGAAAACGACATTTACGGGATCAGGTCAACTAAAGTTTGGAATGTCTATTACGATGAAAAGTCTGACAACTTATATGTGTGCACCTCAGACAAAGGACTTTATCAAGTTCAACTCAACCACACCTTTCCCTATTTCAAACATCAAAATGTGATAGATGTGGTATTAAATGGTAGCAAAAAAGTCGTTTTAACGAATGATTATGTATGCTTTTACAAACGCAATTCGATGACCCTAAAAATTAACATCGACGACATGGCACAAACCTTAATTCAAAAATTCAATCTAAAAATCAAAGGTTCAGATACCGAATTTACCAAATTCATGCCCTATCAAATGAAATACGATCGGCATAAATACTACATTTCTTTTCATTTTGGGTTGGTTGTATTAAATGAAGAGGGAAAAATCGTTGATTTTATCCATACGGCATTGCATGAATTTCAAATTTGCGCTGAAAACAGCATTATTGGAAATTTTCCTTATATGCACTTTGCTACCTGTATTAAAAAAGGTGGAAACTGGAACTTAAAAACGTATTACCCCAACCAAAAAAAATCCAATTATTTTGTAAGTTCCTCTGCAAAACTGGATAGTCATTATTTTTTCGTGGATAAAACGCATGGGGTATTTCAAGGTACACTCAACACCGAATTTACCGCGTGCAAGACCATCAATGCCTACCCGAACAAATGGATTTTAGTGAAATCCAGTGGCGATCTGGTGTATTTTGTTTCCGATGAGGGTGCTATTTTTGCCTTTAAAATGGTGAACCATAAATTACTGTTGGTGAAAAAATGGGATAGGCGCCATTATATTGGTCAATCTATTCTTTCTCTAGAAGTCTATAAGAAACAACTTTTTATACTTACCAATCAGGGATTAAACAGGTTGAAAGGTGGAAAAAATCAATTTTACAATGCCGAACAAAGTTTGTTGTTGGGCGATTTTTTGCATACCAAATGTGTCGATAACCAGTTGTTGATCATTCAAAAAAGTGGCTATTTCCAAATTAATCTCGATGATTTTGAAACGCCCAGTCTAGCTGTCCAACGAGTAAAAATCAACCGGGTTCAGTATTTCGATAACCACCAATGGCATGAACTGAGTAAAAACGAATTGACGAAAAACGAACAAGAATTCAGTTACCTTCAAAATAAACTGAATTTCACCTTTGAATTGAATGAAATTGATCATCCCAAAAAAATACACCTGTACTATTCCTTCAACCAAAAAGATTGGACTCCAATGACCCAATTAAGTCTGGATTTGCAATCCCTTACCAGCGGAAAGTACACCTTATACATCAAACAAATCGACCAGTTAAGTGGAACTATAGATGTCTTTCCCATTTATCGCTTTGCCATCGACAAACCCTTCTGGCAAAAAGGGTGGTTTATTTTCATGATGAGTGCCTTGAGCATTGGATTGTTAATCTTCATGGTAAAAAAGAGAAACGAAAAGTTAGACCAACAAAAAAAGCGTGAAGCATTAATTCAAAGAAGGATTGCCGAAACCAAATTGGAAGCGCTACAATCGCAAATGAATCCGCATTTTATTTTCAATGCCTTAACGGCCATCCAAAGTTACATCTTAGATGAAGATGTCGATAATTCCTTAAGTTATTTGAATGATTTCGCGCTTCTCATGCGTCAAACCTTGAATTTTTCCTCTAAAACCAGTATTTCACTTCGAGAAGAAAAGGATTACCTCGAACGCTTTGTAAAAATTGAAAACCTTCGTTTTGGGAACCAGGTCAAATACACCTTTACCGCAGATTCGATCAACTTGGAGCATGTGCACATCCCACCCATGTTAATTCAGCCCTTAATTGAAAATGCCTTCGAACACGGCTTTACCCAGCGCAAAAAGGCGTATGACCTAAGGGTACAAATAGCATTGCAAGAAGGTGGCATACTATCCATTGAGGTAAAAGATAGTGGTGAAGGGTTTCAAAATACCTATACCACACCTCACGAATCGAAGGCGTTGAAAATCATTCAAGAACGACTTGAGTTGCTTTTCCCCACCTTTAATCCGCAATTGGATTTTCTCAGAGAAGACAACTGGACCCTGGTGCGGTTTCAGATCCCTATGCAAGATGCAACCCCTAATGTTAGGAGCAATTGACCCTAACATCGAGATCAAAATTCCATTTCACTTGACTAAAAACGAACGCTTACTCAAAAAAAGCATACGTTTACTCATTGACAAAAAAAAAGTAAAAGTTAGTGGTTAGGTTTGTAGGGTAGGTAAATGAAAAACACTAACCCTCACCTAATCTAATCATAAGGTGGCTTATGCTAGAAACTTTAGACTAAGTCACCTTTTTTTTAAACTCCGGAAACAAACTCAACAAGCCTTCTTCACTGGCTGCGCAAAAACCACGTTCGGTGATTAAGCCACTGACCAAATGTGCAGGGGTAACATCGAAGCCATAATTGCTTGCTGGTGTCGTTTCGGGACAAATCAAAATCTCTTCTATTTTTCCTGTCGATTTACTTTTACCCGACACATAGCGCACCTCATCTTGGTTACGTTGTTCGATCGGAATTTCTTTAAGTCCATCTCGAATGGTCATATCTAACGTGGTTGAAGGCAAAGCCACATAAAAAGGTACTTGGTTATCTTTTGCCGCCAAAGCCTTCAAATAGGTACCAATTTTATTCGCTACATCGCCATTGCGGGTGGTGCGATCTGTACCTACGATACACATATCTACCATACCATGTTGCATTAAATGTCCGCCTTGATTGTCTACAATTAAAGTGTGCGGCACCCCATGTCGGGTCAATTCATAAGCCGTCAAATTGGCACCTTGTAAACGAGGACGTGTTTCATCCACCCAAACGTGTACCTTGATTCCTTTTTGCACCGCTTGATAAATCGGCGAAGTAATCGTACCCCATTCGATACAACCCAGCATTCCTGCGTTGCAATGCGTTAAAATGTTGACGACTTCTCCCTTTTTCTTGTTAGAGATTTCTTCGATCAAAGGCAAACCGTGCACCCCAATTAGACGACACGTTTCAACATCTTCTTCCACTAACGCTTTAGCAGCGTCCCAAGCGCAAGTTAAAAAATCTCCTTCACAAGCATCTAAAGCCGCACGCATTTTATCCAAAGCCCAAAATAAATTGACGGCTGTTGGTCTTGAGGCTCTTAAATCAGAAAAAGCTTGATCTAAAAAGCTACCCTCCAACTGTTCTTCAATCATCTCGCGCACCGCTAAATAAATTCCAAAAGCGGCTGTCGCACCAATTAAAGGAGCTCCGCGAACAATCATATCTTTAATGGCCTCTTCGGCATCGTCGTAGGTTTCTAATTTCACCACCACAAATTCATGGGGCAATTTACGTTGATCAATAACTTCTACATAACGATCTTCAGTGGTCCAAATTGTTCTAAATTTTTCCATTAGTTTACCTCTATTTGTGTAAAATTCTCTACGGTTTTATTCCATGCAGCTGTGGTTCCCGGACGCACCAATTGAATCGTTTGGAAGCCCGCAGCAGTTGCCGCCTCTAATTCCTCTTTAATGTCCGATAAAAACAAAATCTGTTGTGGATTTAAGGCAAGTTCTTTTGCGATTCGTTCGTAAGATTCTTGTTCCCTTTTCATCCCGATATGGGTGTCAAAATATGCGGAAAAAAGCGGTGTTAAATCGCCCGCCTCACTGTAACCAAACAATAATTTTTGTGCAGCCACACTTCCTGAAGAATAGACCCCCAAGGAAAGTCCTTTTGCAGTCCATGCGTTCAATTGTGCCGCTACCTCTTCGTATACATGACCTTTAATTTCGCCTTTTTCATAGCCCACCTTCCATAAAATACCTTGAACCGTTTTTAAAGGCGTAATTTTACGATCTTCGATACTCCAACGCAACAACGTTTCAATGACTTGGTCTACCGTTGTCAGCTGAATACCTTCCAAAGAAGCTGCCAATTCAACCGTCTTTTTGAATGCTTTTTGAACCTCCTCGTTAGCGGTCATTCCTTTCAAATCCTCAATATGTGATCTGAAATAAGGAAATAAAACATCGTACACAAAAGAAACAGAAGTTGTTGTTCCTTCAATATCGGTAAGAATAAATTTAATTTTTGAATCCATGGAGTGCAAAGATAAGCAACTTGAAACATTTCTTTTCGCAAAAAGAAAAAATACACTTGCAAGAATATAGAAATTAGGTTAATTTCGACAATAATTATCGTTTTATCTATGAAAACCTACCTGATTGTTCCCTTTTTTGTGATTGGATTCCTATTCCAATCTTCCGCACAACAATGGCAAATTGGATTGTATACTCCTTTTCGGATACCTGAAAAAACAACGATGCCCAATATGCGAAATGTTTATGGCTGGGGATTACAAGCTGCTTATAGTCCATGGGCTACAACGCCTGTGTTTTTTGAAATCAAAGCCGATTGGAACCAATATGCTTACCGAACCTACTCGGATGCCTATTACTATAACGATGGTTTTGTTAGCGATGAGTTCATCACTTTCCGCAGTAAATTAAACCATTATCTTGTGGGCTCTAAAATCATGATTGGACAAAGCTTTGGTACGGTGAGGGGTTTCATCACACCACAAATCGGATTTGCTTCCATGAAAAGTAAAGTGGAAATTGAAACCAATAAGCAAACCTTTAACAACAATAACACGCTTTACCGAAAAGTATTTGAACGAAATTCAGGCGGTGTATATGGCTTAGAATTAGGTATGGAGGTAGCGCTCGAAAAACTATTCTCTAGCGTATCAGAAAAAGACGTTCATCGCTTGTACCTTTCGGTTTCCTATATGGGTAGTTTTCAAAAAATGAAGTACTTGAATGTACGCAAAATGGAGGAGACACTTTTAAATTTCCCTAACTATGATGGCCAAATTTACACGGACCAGTTCGTTCAAATGACTCCAAACAATATTTACCAAAAGCAGTTTGCTGAAATTTACCGTTCTAACCTTCAGCTGTTTGGCATTACCTTGGGGTATATCGCTAGTTTTTAAGCGTTTACGGTAAATTGACGGAATTTTTCTTCGATCTTAGATTCCGTGTAATGCGGAACCCAACCGGACATGTCGATAAAAATTCGAATGGCTTTCACAAAAGGATTTTTAGGACCTGCATCGAACCAATGCTTCGTGCCAGCGGGAACTGAGATTAAATCTCCTTTTTCACACAAGAGATTAAATACCGGCTCGTGATCCAAATGGAACCAAAACAAGCCTTGACCATCCACGAAAAAGCGAATTTCATCTTCTGAATGCGTGTGTTCTGCTAAAAATTTTGCACGAATGGCCTCGTAATTTTCAGTCAATTGATTGATGGAAATCACATCTGCCGTTTGATATCCGCCTTTGTCCATGAAAGGTTTTAGGTCCTTTTCATAGGCCTGTAAAATTTCTTCTTGGCTAGCCGAATCATCAAAAACAACCTCACACTGCCATTGATCAAAAAACACCCCACGATCATTTAAATATTTTTTAATTTCTGCAGGATTTTTAATGCTTTCGTTCGAAGATGGAATCGTTAATACAGCCATACTATTTTATTTTTTTTAATGCTAATTTACAAGAACAAAGGTAATCCAAGGTTTCTAAATGTCTTTTGGCTTCAAACAAGGAATTTCCCCAAGCATAGGTGCCATGACCTTTGATGATGAAGCAATAGTGTTGAAATTCATTTTTCCTTTCCTCCATCCAAGATTGAAATAATATCATATCCTGTGCATTCTCGATGATTGGAATTTGAATTTGATCTTCATGGCTAGTCTGCCCTTTAAATCCCTTTTGCACCTCAAACCCTTGAAAAGCGACTTGTTCAGATTCTAACATACTCAACACAACCGGACCTTCGGCATGTGAATGAAGCACTACTTTAGTTTCTGGAAAAAGTGCATAAATTTTGATATGAATCAAGGTTTCATCGGAAGGTTTAACCGTTTCATAGGCTCCCATTCCTTTTCCTTCATCCGTAATGGTCATAAAATCCTCCGCTTCAAAATAGGCTTTATCTCTACCCGATTTAGACACCCAAAGTTGACCCTGATCATCCTTAAATGAATAATTGGTTGAAGTAGCCGGCGACCAACCTTTGAGGTTTAAATCTCGGATGATTTGAGCCAATTGTTCCTTCATGCTTTTTTTATGCAAAAGTAATATTTGTCGAGGAAAAAAATCAAAATACACAAATGTTTGTTTTATCCATCATCATGAAATCTGCATTTCGCAATTAAAATTTCATCTTCTTTGACTTGATAAATTAATCGGTGTTCATCATCTATTCTTCTAGATTAAAACCCTGAATATTTGTATTTAAGTGGTTCTGGCTTACCAATTCCTTGAAATGGCGTTCGAGCAATATCTTTTTGTCCGTTTTCTGCCAATATAAATAATCATCCCAAGATTCGTCCACAAAAACATACTTCATTCCTCAAGTAAATTTTTTTGAATCGTTTTACCTGATTTCAGTTTCTCAATCGAATGATCAAGTCTTTTTTCATTTTCTCTCGAAGAAAGCTCGTGTTGAGTTGCACATAAAGAATTGTATTCAGCCAGTGACATAATCACTACCCCATTATCCTTACCACGGTTGATGATTAATGTTTCAAAATTTTGGGTAACTCTATCAAAATAGCGTTTTATATCTTTTCTAAAATCCGAAATGGTTGTCGTTAGCATAATTATGGTTTTGAAATGTACGTTTAGTTGTACAACTATATGTACAAAAAATGACATTTCAAAATACTAAAATACACCATTATTTGAGCAAATTTATTGAATATCAAATCAGATTTGGTAAAAACAGGAAAAGGAGAATAACGATTAAAGATATGATTTTTTAAAGGTTCCTTTTCATTTCACATTTTAAAGTTTAAATTTGCAACGGATGATTTCTCTCCATGAATGAGGAAAGGATGAAAGCTCTCCGAGACGAGTCTACAAAGCATTTAGATGAATATGATTACACAATTGAAAAGAAGTTCTTCCGAATTAATTGCCTTGGAAGATCAGCATGGCGCACACAACTATCATCCACTACCGGTGGTATTAGCGAAAGGTGAAGGGGTTTATGTTTGGGATGTAGAAGGAAAACGCTACTATGATTTTTTATCTGCCTATTCTGCTGTGAATCAAGGACATTGTCACCCTAAAATTGTAGATGCATTGGTTCAACAAGCACAAACCTTAACCCTTACCTCAAGAGCATTTTACAACGACGCTTTGGGCGAATATGAAGCCTTCGTAACTCAATTTTTTGGTTTTGACAAGGTGTTACCCATGAATACTGGGGCTGAAGCGGTGGAAACAGCATTGAAGCTTTGCAGAAAATGGGCATACGAAAAGAAAGGAATTCACGAAAACGAGGCGAAAATCATCGTTTGTGATGGCAATTTCCACGGTAGAACAACGACCATCATTTCCTTTTCTAATGATCCCGATGCCAATAAAAATTTCGGACCTTACACACCAGGATTTATCAAAATTCCTTACGATGATATCGAAGCCTTAGAAAAGGCATTGCAACAAGATAACATTGCTGGTTTCTTGGTAGAACCCATTCAAGGAGAAGCAGGAGTGTATACCCCAGCGGATGACTTTTTAGCCAAAGCAAGAGCTTTGTGCACCCAATACAATGCACTTTTCATCGCGGATGAGGTGCAAACTGGTATCGCAAGAACAGGAAGTTTATTGGCAGTTTGTGGAAATTGTACTTGTGAAAACAAGTGCGAAAGACAAGCAGCCACGTATCAACGTCCTGATATTTTAATTTTAGGAAAAGCGCTTTCGGGCGGTGCTTATCCGGTTTCTGCTGTATTAGCAGATGACGAAATCATGATGGTGATCAAGCCTGGACAACACGGATCGACTTTTGGAGGAAATCCAATCGCGGCAAAGGTGGCAATGGCTGCATTATCCGTTATTGATGAAGAACACCTTATTCAAAATGCACGTCTTCTTGGAAAATTATTCCGAGCAGAAATGCAAAAAATCATTGAAAAAAATGACTTAGTCGTTAAAGTACGTGGTAAAGGCTTGTTGAATGCCATCATTGTCAACGACACTCCAGATAGTTCAACTGCTTGGGATTTATGTGTTGCTTTAAAAGACAATGGTTTACTGGCAAAACCTACCCATGGAAATATCATTCGCTTCGCTCCACCATTGGTGATTACCGAAGCACAATTGATGGAATGTGTTTCCATTATCGAAAAGACAATCACTTCATTTAAAAAATAAATCAACCCATTGAACATGGCAACAAAAATCAAATTTGGTACAGATGGATGGCGTGCAATTATTGCAGAAGATTTTACGGTTGAGAATGTAGCTCGCGTAAGTTATGCAACCGCACTATGGTTAAAAAAGAACTTCGATCAACCAAGTGTGGTCATCGGTCACGACTGTCGCTTTGCTGGGGAATTGTTCATGCATACTGCGGTGAAAGTGTTTATCGAACAAGGTATTCCAGTAAAAATGGCGCAAGGATTTGTGTCTACTCCAATGATTTCTTTGGCAGCGCATCAATTTGCTTGTCCTGTTGGCGTTATTTTAACAGCAAGTCACAATCCTCCTGCCTACAATGGATTTAAATTGAAAGCACAATTTGGAGGTCCTTTGGCCCCTGAGCATGTTCAAGAAGTGGAGGACATCATTCCAGATACCTTAGCGAATTCATGGGAAAGTATTTCCATCGAACAAGCGATTCAAGAAGGTAAAGTAGAAATTGTCGATATTGAAACACGTTATGTTGAGCATGTACGGGCAAATTTTGATTTGGATGCGATTGAAAAATCGGGATTAAATTTCATTTACGATGCCATGTATGGTGCCGGACAAAACGCCATGAAACGCATTTTGCCGAACATCCAATTTTTGCATTGCGACTACAACCCATCGTTTATGGGACAAGCACCGGAACCCATTGCTAAAAACTTAACGGAGTTAGAAAACACCATCAAGGAAAAAGGGAATATCGATTGTGGTTTGGCGACTGATGGGGACGCAGATCGTATTGGTTTATACAATGGAAAAGGAGAATTCATCGATTCGCACCACATCATTCTTTTGTTAATGAACTATTTGGTGAAACACAAACAATATGATGGAAAAGTAGTGACCGCATTTAGTGTAACCCCTAAAGTGGAAAAACTGTGTCAACTTTTTGGGTTGCCACAACAAACCACCAAAATAGGCTTCAAAGAAATTGCTACGATCATGGTGGATGAAGATTGTTTACTTGGAGGTGAAGAGTCTGGAGGAATCGCCGTAAAAGGACATATTCCTGAACGCGATGGAATTTGGATGGGATTAATCATCTGGGAATTCATGGCAAAATCAGGAAAATCGCTCGATGATTTGATTGATGAAGTGTATGCTTTAGTAGGTTCTTTTAAATTCGAACGAAACGATTTACACATCACAGAAGCATTAAAACAAAACATTATTGCCAACTGTAAAGCGGGTAACTATAAAGCGTTTGGAAAGTATCAAGTTCAGGAAGTAAAAACCATTGATGGATTTAAATATTTCTTTGATGAAAATCGTTGGATGATGATTCGTCCTTCAGGAACAGAACCTGTACTTCGCACCTATGCAGAGGCTCCAACTCTAGAAGAAGTAAGAGAAATCTTGGCAATTACCGAAAAAACCATTTGTGTATAAAACACGATATACTTGGATTAAAGCACAACCCAGCAAAAGATGGATTGTGCTTTTTTCGTTTTTAATCACCTTGGTTTTAGGTTATCAAACCGATCGCCAAATGGGTTTTCTTTCATCGGATAAAGGAAATATAAATCTTGTCGGTGATGGAACGGGCTATTACGCTTATTTACCACAGTATTTCATTTACACGAACCAATCCCACTATCAATTTGAATCATCTATTGAGAAAAAATATCCAAACAAACCATTTTTATCAGGTATTCAGCATCGCGATGGATTGACTTACAATAAGTATTACATCGGAACAGCCATATGTCAATTGCCCTTTTTTTTAATTACTCACGGACTCACAAAGATTTTAAATGATCAGGAGGCAGATGGATACAGTTTACCCTATCGGGGAAGTATCGCGCTTTCTGCACTGTTCTTTTTTTGCATAGGAGCCATAGCTTTTTTAAGTCTCTTCAAGGCTTTCGGGGTCCCATTAAAAATTTCAATTCCGTTACTTTTGGTCGTTACTTTTGGTACGAATCTTCAATTTTACACCGCTTATTGGTCCAGTTACTCTCACAGTTATTCCTTTGCCTTAATCTGTTTATTTCTACTAGCAGCCAAAAAAATAAGCCTCGAAAGTTCCTCTAAATGGCTGTATGTGTTGAGTTTTTCTTACCTCCTAATTTTGTTTATTCGTCCAACCAATGGACTCATCATTTTCATGTTACCCTTTTTCTTTCCGACCAACCAACAACTGCTGCTATGGTTGAAATCACTTTTCATGCAACAGCGTGTTTTTTTGATCGTCAGCATCCTGTTTTTCTTGCTTTTATTAGGGATTCAAATTGCCATCATCAAACACGAAACAGGGTCATACGGGCTTTACACTTACCAAGGAGAGGGATTCAGTTTCTGGAAAAATCCGCCCTTTTACGAATCCTTATTTGGATATAACAAGGGCTTTTTTAGGTACATTCCACTTTTCCTACTAAGTATCCCTTGCACCTTCTTTCTATTCACCCTCTATAAAAGACTTTCTTGGGGAATAGTACTCACTTTGTCTTTATTGATTTACCTGACAGCATCGTGGTGGATTACAGCTTACGGATGGGGTGTTGGGATGCGTCCCTTTATTGATTTCTACGGACTTTTTGCTCTACCAATCGGCCTCGCATTCATGCATTTGAATACGTGGTTTAAATCCTTTAGTATCGTTTTTATTGTACTTTCCATAATCGTATACCGCACGTATCAAAAACAAGTATTGAAAAACATTCTACCTTATGAGGGCATTTACAAGGAAATGTATTGGAACTATTTCTTCAAAACAGCTGATCGCTTCAGTTGGGGATATGCCATTCAAGACGATCGCTCACTTTTCCACTTAAAACAAAGGGAGGTCATCGATCAAAAAATGGAAGCAAAAGAATTTCATATGCAATCCAATACACCGCTTGTTTTTTCGTTACATCCAAGAACAAACGATCAAGACAGTTTATTTGTGCGCATTAAAGGTAAAATTTGGATCAGTAAAGCTAACAGTGTGCCTTCCCTATCCTTGAAGGGATATGGTCAAAAAGGGGTTCAATGGGAGCGCGTGCATTATTTTGGCCATACCATTGAAAAAGTAGGCCAATGGTCGAATTTTAAGGCTTATTTTGCAATAACACCATCTTCTCTTGATTCCGTAACCTTAGCTTTGCATCCAGGATCATTTCCAACCAAGTATAAATCGATCGAAATCAAAAGTTTTCATCCATGAAAAAAAAGAATTGGTATTTCTTACTCATCCTATCCATTTGTTTGCTTTTTGGTTACCAAACCGACCGCCAAATGGGTTTTCTTTCTTCGGATAAGGGAAATGACAATGTTACTGCGGATGGCACCGGATATTATGCCTATTTGCCACAATATTTGATTTATCCAGATCAAGATCAATTTGAATTTGAACGACAAATTCATCAAAAATATCCTGAAAAAAATTACTTTTTGATGCTCGACCGAGCGCCAGATGGACAAAAATTCCGGAATAAATTTTACATAGGAACCGCCATCTGCCAATTCCCTTTTTATGCCACCACTCATTTTTTAATGAAGGTTTTCAATTCAGCTGAAGCAGACGGCTATAGTAAACCATATCGCGCAAGTATTGCCTTATCAGCTCTCTTGTTTTTGTTCCTAGGTTTATGGTCTTTGGTCCAATTTTTACAGCTCTTAAAAATTAACGACTTTGCAATTGTACTCACCCTGCTCATCCTTGCACTCGGCACCAATTTAAATTATTACAGCGCGATACTTTCCAGCTATTCGCATGTATATTCTTTCGGTGTCGTTTCGCTATGGTTATTTTTGGCTAAAAAATGGGGGCTACAAAACAAAGGTTTGACCTGGTTAGGATTCTTGTTGGGAATGATTTTTATTCTCAGACCTATCAATATCGTTTTTGTATTCATACTTCCTTTTTTATTTGAGGATTTTAGAGCCTTTAGAACCAGAATATTGTCGTTATTTCAAGAGAAGGTGCAAATTTTGGTACGATCATTCGTTGCTTTTGGAATTCCCATCGTATTGCAAATGCTCGTAACCTATCATCAAACAGGGTCATTTTCCATTTACACCTACCAAAAAGAAGGCTTTTCGAATTGGTTACATCCTGAAATTTTCAATGTTTTATTCAGCTACAACAAAGGGTTTTTCATTTATGCGCCCGCTGTTTTATTGGTTATTCCTGCAAGTTTCTATTTGATTGCAAAAAAACGTTTTTTGGGAGTAGGATTACTTACGGTATCGGTGCTTTTTGTGTACTTGGTTTCTTCTTGGTGGTGTTGGGATTATGGAGGTGGACTTGGAATGCGTCCTTTGATTGAAGCTTTACCTCTTTTCACTATCCCTATCGCCTATTTACTATCCGAAAGTCAACGAATTTTCAAATGGTTTTTTGCTTTATGGGCTGTAGGAGGGATTATTATTTTTCAGACCTATCAATTACAGTATAAGCGACACATCTTGCACTACGAAGGAGTGAATAAAACCCTTTTTTGGGAATATTTTATGGAACTGGATGACCGCTTCGCTTGGGGAATGGTTTTAAAAGATGACCGTGATAACACACCAAAACGTAAGCAATTACGATCAAGTGTAGAATTTGTCAAACGAATGGAATTTAATCAAGAAAATCAATACGAACTTACCCACTACATGCCTTTTGATTCCACAATAACGTATTATCATCTGCAAGGAAAGGTGGCAATTTTTGCTCAGAATAGTAATCCACGCTTGGTGATGCGCCTATACCAAAATGATTCAATCCGCTTTGAAAAGGAATATTATTTTGGCGCCAAACTTAAGCACTTGGAGAAAACACTTCCGTTCGATCTTGTCATTTATCCCGGTTTATATCAATCCTCTTACGATTCTATTTCAATGCAAATTGTACCTAACGCGTTCCCGACTCGTTTAACAGATGTTCGGTTAGAATTATATTAGAAAAAACCATCAATTTGAAAGAATCCTTGTACCTTTGTGAAAAAAAGTATGATTCAGCGCATTCAATCTTTATATTTATTAATCTCTATGATTTTATTGGGGGTCGTAACTTTTGGAACTCCCCTCTTTTATTACAACAAAGGTGTTCAGTTTTTCAAAATTGATGCTTACGGTTTAAGTGAGTTCAACCAAGCCGAAAAGATCATTGCCTTCAAATCCTATCCGCTTTATTTTTCCTTCATCGCTTTAATCATTTTATGTTTTTTAACACTGATGGCGTATAAAAAAATCAACCAACAATTGCGATTCATGCGTATGACCTTTTTTGTTTACTTAATTGCGGTGATTGGTCTTTCTGTTTTTTCGATGATGGACGATCAATGGTTATTCTCAGGAGACTCGACCTCTTCCAAAGCCATCGGATATTATGTATTTGTCAGCGGACTTCCCTTTTGCTACCTTGCGCAAATTGGAATCAAACGCGATAAAAACCTTTTAGATTCCTTGAATCGTTTACGTTAATAAACCCAACAATTTACAAGCAACAGCTTCCATTTATTTTTTAACTTATGAATTATCTTTCCGTTGAAAATCTTACCAAATCATTTGGTGACCGCATCATATTTTCTGATTTATCCTTCGGTATAGATTTAGGACAAAAAGTAGCGATTGTCGCTAAAAATGGAAACGGTAAAACTACTTTACTGCGCTGTTTAATGGGACTTGAGCCCTACGATGAAGGTCGTGTGGTGTATCGAAACGATATCCGCATTGCGTTTATGTCGCAAAGTGAAAACTTAAACGAAGAACACACCATTTTGGAAGCGGTTTTTGATCACGATTTACCCGAATTACAAGTCGTTAAAAAACTTAATATTGCCACCAGAAATGGAGATGACGCCGCCATTCACGCATGTTACGATGAATTGACCGAATTGAATGCTTGGGATATGGAAGTAAAAGTAAATCAAATACTTTCTGTCTTAAAATTAAACGACACTTCGCTCAAAATCGGAA
Source organism: Crocinitomicaceae bacterium (assembly GCA_023255275.1). Lineage (GTDB taxonomy): Bacteria > Bacteroidota > Bacteroidia > Flavobacteriales_D > Crocinitomicaceae > JALRIV01. Next base: position 21,550 of record JALRIV010000018.1, read on the forward strand.
GTCTTTCCGGAGGGCAAAAGAAACGTGTGGCATTGGCACAAGTGTTAGTCGCGGAGGCTGATTTTTTAATTTTAGATGAGCCCACCAACCACTTGGATTTAGACATGATTGAATGGTTGGAGGAATATTTATCGAAATCAAAGTCCACCTTATTGATGGTAACCCACGACCGCTATTTCTTAGAGGTGGTTTGTGATACCATTTATGAATTGGAAGACAAAACCATTTATCGTTACAAAGGTAACTTCTCTTATTATTTAGAAAAAAAAGCAGAGCGGCAAGAGCAATTGCAATCTACAATTGATAAAGCTAGAAATACCTTCAAAAAAGAACTAGATTGGATACGTAGACAACCAAAAGCAAGGGGTACAAAACAAAAAGCAAGAGTAGATTCATTCCAAGACATTAAAAAAGTAGCTTCACAACGTATTGATGATGATGAAGTTGAAATTCCAGTAAAGATGGAGCGTTTAGGTTCTAAAATCTTGGAACTACATAAAATTGGCAAACGATACGGAGACAAAGTCATTTTAGATAATTTCTCGTATAATTTCCAACGTAAGGAACGATTGGGAATTGTTGGAAACAATGGAACCGGTAAATCTACTTTTTTAAATGTCATTCAAGAACTGGAAGAACTGGATAAAGGAAAAGTTGTTGTCGGTGAAACGGTTGTATTTGGTTACTATTCCCAAGACCTCATCAAAGTCGATGAAGATAAAAAAGTAATCGATGTCATCCGCGATATTGCAGAGTTCATTCCATTGGAAAAAGGGCGCCAATTATCTGCAGCACAATTTTTAGAAAAGTTTCTTTTCGACCGATCAATGCATTACAACTTTGTGCATAAATT
>JALRIV010000190.1 GCA_023255275.1 Crocinitomicaceae bacterium
TATCTAAATTCTAAATACGACATGAGTCTCTCCGATTCTCTACCGTGTCGTATGTAGTCTGCAATCACGTAAATGATGCCATCTAGGAATTCTTCTTTAGCCATGTGCATCCATGAATCTTTACGTGTTCCCCATGTCATCGTGTCATCGTCTACGCGAACACCGTGGCCATACTTAGTCTTGCCGAGCTCTAATCGCTCAAGAATAAGATCACGTGGGTCTTCCATGCTATTCATGATACGCGTGACATCTTTATGTCGTTGGTATAAACTCCCAATGAAGGTCATTGCATATATTCTTCCATATGACATCTTGTTGGTATAACTTCTCTTTCGACTTTAGGAGTGGAAAGTATTGAAGATATTCATCTTCACCTAGTAATTCACAAAACTTATATAATACATACGAGTAACTCAAAAAGTTCTTTCTATCGGGTGGACAATGACGATCAAATGGTTGTTGTATATCCTTGAACATGATTCGAAGACGCTCTTCGAGATCTTGTGGCATACTCGGTGGTTTTATACCGTTGAGTATATTTGTAATGTATGGAACGTGTTCATAGTATTTGTTGAGTCGAAGCTTCTTCAAAAGTCCTCGTATACGAGCGTGTGTGATTTCGTCGAGTGATTTGATTTTGAGTTTCTTAAGTTCCGCGTGAAGTTGTTCTATGACTTCATTGGGTATGGTTGTCATTTCCTGTGCTTGAAATTGTGACATCTGTTCGTTGAAATGATTCTCACGTTTGTATGAATAATTAACAACCTTTTCTGTGTTCTCTTGCTCCTCTCGGTACGTGAGCTCTTCGCTAATCAAACACGCCAAGACGAGTCCACATTCTTCGCATATGAGATCACTCGTGTCTTCGAAAAATACAACGTTACTCTG
>JALRIV010000191.1 GCA_023255275.1 Crocinitomicaceae bacterium
ATGGTGGGCGCCATCCCTGCAAAATCTTTGAACCTGCAGTCGTAGGAACGCCCTTCTGTGCAAGGACATCTTTGAGTGCGAGTGGAACGCCAGCAATTGCAGAAAGTTTTTCACCCTTGGCACGACGGGCATCAACATCTTTTGCCTGTGCAAGGGCGCCTTCTGTATCAACGTGCAAGAAAGCTTTTACTTGGCCATCAACTTCAGCGATGCGATCGAGGTGTGCCTGTGTAAGTTCAACTGATGTTGTCTCACCCTTGGCCAGAGCATCTGCCATCTGTGCTGCTGTCTTATTGATCATTCAGCTTCACCCAAAATCTGTGGAACGCGGAAACGTGACTCTTCTTGTGCTGGCGCACCTGAGAGCGCATCTTCAGGAGAAAGGCTTGGGAGAACAACATCAGGACGGGCAATATTTTCGAGAGGCTGTGGGTGCGAAGTCGCCTTTACGCCCGATAGATCCATCTCTTGCACACGAGCGACTGCATCGAGAATCATTCCAAATTGAGAAGAGAGTTCGACGAGTTCAGACTCGGTCATTTCAATGCGGGCAAGTCCTGCAAGCTTTGCGACTTCATCGCGGGAGAGGCTGCTCATAACGCGCAGTCTATAAAAAATCTACTTTAAGAGCGAATCTGGCCGTTGCCAGTAACAATCCATGTGGTTGTTGTCATTGCTTCAAGCCCCATAGGACCACGAGCATGCAACTTCTGATTGGAGATTCCGATCTCTGCACCAAAGCCCATTTGTTCGCCATCAGTAAAACGTGTCGATGTATTGACCATTACCGCAGCGCAATCAGAGAGGGCGATAAATCGTGCCGCATTAGCTTTGTTTTCAGTAACAATCGCTTCGGTGTGGTTGGTGCCGTACTTG
>JALRIV010000192.1 GCA_023255275.1 Crocinitomicaceae bacterium
CTATTGTTGGCCCTGAGATTGTTATTGAAATTTTTGTCCAAGTGTTGGCTGTTGGAATTGAATATGCAAACGGGTATGAAGCACCGCCACTACTACCAGCATCTAAAGAGCCACCAAAAGTGCCAGTTAATGAACTACGAACCCAAAACGACAAAGTAACTGTTTTTGCATTGGCTGTCCCCCAGTTTAAGTCGGCAATGTTGTAACCTTCAATTCCTTGCGAAAATAAAAAGTAGTCGGAAGCCGTAACTGAAAACGCAGTAGTTGTAGTTGTTCCGTGATAGCTTGTAAACCCAGCCGGGGCCGTAACAGACCCTTGGTTTTGCTGAATCGTTATTTTGCTTGCAGCCGTCTGCTGATTCATCCACCTGTCTGTTGCGTAAGTGCTTGCAGTTGAAGTCACAGGCACACTCGCCCCACCATTCCTCTGGTCAATCCGCATATCTCCGTTGATGATGCGGTTTCTGCCAGCCATGTTAGACATGGTAGGGGTGTAGCCGTTCACTGTGACAGTGTTTCCGCCAGCAGCGTCAACGATGGTGTTTACTTTTACTTGGCTCATCACACGCCTTTCAGGGTTGCAGCTTCCATAGCCGCTTTATACGCAGCGATCACTTCAGGTGTCCATGCAGCTTGTGCGACAGCCACTACGTTAGCAGGCTGACCAGTGAGGTCTTGACCAGGTGTCAGCGAAGTGCGGTGGTAGGTCTGAGCGATCTGCGCACCGTCACGAAGCACACGGGTTGCCTCACGGTATTGCACAGTGCCGTTCTCTACGACTGTGATTTGGTCTACGACCGTGGTTTCGATGAGTGACATGGTGTGTTCCTTTTACGATGATGTGATGTATGAAGTTGTAAATTGCAACTCGCCTG
>JALRIV010000193.1 GCA_023255275.1 Crocinitomicaceae bacterium
TTTTTAATTCTCTGATCTGAAGAGTTTTTTATAAGCTTAAAAAAACCTTTTTCACAAGCTTCATTGATCATTATTGCAGATTTAGGTCTAGAAGTTTTGAACAATCTTGTTTTTAATGCCTCAACTGATAATTTTTCATTTAGCTTGTAGGCAGACATAACAAGTAACATCATATGATAATGAGATGGAGATTTTCTAAAAAAATAATTGCTTGAAGTAGAGGAATGTTTCATCTGCTCCTCCCAAAATTGAAGTAATGTTTTTTTATTTTTAATTTCTTCTTCCATTATAAAAAGTTGTTAGTTGAGTTGAATTTATATTAGCATAAAGTTTAATTCTACAAGTAAAAGTATCATTTTTGTTTTTAGAATGTATAAATAGTTATATAAAAATTATAGTTAATTTATCAATTAATGCATAAGATTGTAGATAATAAAATTTATTCAATTTCAAACTTTGTTCATAATAACAAATATAATTTTAATAAAGATAACATTTTTAACAACCTAGAAGAAGATCTCATTGCAGAAGCGGTTACGACTATTGAAAATTGGGAAACATATAAACCTACACCCTTAATAGAATTAAATAAACTTAGCTCATATCTCAATGTTAATAATATTTACTATAAAGATGAAGGATTTAGATTTGATTTAAAATCATTTAAAGCTTTAGGTGGTGCATTTGCGGTTAATAAGATTGTTAAAGACACAAAAGCAAAAACTGTATCTACAGCTACAGCTGGTAACCATGGAAGATCTGTTGCTTGGGGAGCTCAACGGTTAGGTGTTGAATGTAAAATTTTTATTAGTGAATTTGTTAGTGAAAGCAGAGCAGAAGCTATGAGGAATTTAGGAGCTGATGTTATTAGAT
>JALRIV010000194.1 GCA_023255275.1 Crocinitomicaceae bacterium
CAAGGATTATGCAAAGAGAATTCACAGCTATTCCTAGTGACTGGACTGTAGGACAAACAATAGACTATCTACGAGAGAGTAATGATTTACCACAAGAATTCCTAGAAATATTTATTGTAGATAACGACTTTAAACCTATTGGGATAGTTCCGTCTTCAAGAGTTTTAAGAACTCCAAGAGAATTTAAAATGAACAGTATAATGAGAGAAATGCCAGTATTAATTTCTGTTAATATGGATAAAGAAGAAGTTGGCCATACATTTGAAAATTATAACTTAGTCTCAGCAGGCGTTGTTAACAAAAATAATAAGCTTGTGGGGATGATTACAGCTGATGATGTTGTAACGGTTGTTCAAGAAGAAGCAGAAGAAGATGTTTTAAGATTAGCAGGGGTAGGTGATGAGGAAATTACTGATACCGTATTTGTTAAAACAAAAAGAAGATTTAATTGGTTGTTAATTAATTTAGCTACGGCATTACTAGCTTCTTGGGTTATTAGTATATTTGGTGCAGAAATAGAAAAAGTTGTGGCTTTAGCATTTCTTATGCCAATCGTTGCATCAATGGGAGGAAACGCTGGAATGCAAACGTTAGCAGTTACAATTAGAGCTATAGCAACTAAAGAATTATCTAGTAGTAATATTAATCAAATTATTGGAAAAGAATTTTTTATAGGCGTATTAAATGGAATAATTTTTGCTGTCATAACAGGTGTTGTTGTTCACCTGTGGTTTAAACAAATTGATTTATCAATAATCATTGCAGCTTCAATGGTGTTAAATATGATCGTAGCCGGTTTATTTGGCATCTTGATACCTGTTACACTAAAAAAAATGAACATTGACCCAGCTTTAGCTTCC
>JALRIV010000195.1 GCA_023255275.1 Crocinitomicaceae bacterium
TTTACCAAATCAATGTAACGCGTTACATAATATTGTTCAACTACTGGATTTTCTAATATTAATTTTTTCAAGATAGCTGTATGCCCTTGCCCACCAGGATTTGGTAAGTTTTCAGCGTTACAAGGGTCTGCATTTGCTGTCACATCCGGAATCCCTGTATAATTAGTGTAATGTCCAAACGTTGCATCCATATCCCAAAGCGTGTAACGCCATTTTTTCTTATCTCCTAAAGGATCTAAACCGCGCCACCAAGCTGTATTCCAATTCAACCAATCTTGATTAACAACGTAAGAGTTAAACATGAAATAATCGCACAAAGACTTCCAGTTCAATAAGGAATCCACGTAATTAAAATTCGTTGCATTCCCCATATTATTGCCTAAAATATATGCCTTTAGAGCATTCCAATTGGTTAAAGCGTTAGGAGCTCCATATTCTTGCCAAGTAGCACCCCATGTTTTCAGGTACTCCAAGTGGTACTTATCTTGGTTATCGTAATATTTGGTGTAATCGTGATCGTCTGCTTTCTCTCGAATGTCATATACACCCCAATATTGTCCGTTTAAATAAACCACCGCCGGACGCCAAGTACGAACATCTAATTTCATATCTGCTCTTAATGACAGGGTATGGATAAATGGATCGCGAATATGTGCCCCGTCTTCAAAAGAGTAATTATCGGAAGCTGCTGCTTTAACTATCAAACGCTGAAAATGATCCCTAGTTTTTTCGGGAAAAATTTGATGAGCAATATCGTTATTGTATCCGTATTCATCGCGCATGATAAAATCAAAACCACGCTGGTTATATGCCCAAGAATCGTTTCCATGCTTGTTAAATTCTCCTTGGCCTTCA
>JALRIV010000196.1 GCA_023255275.1 Crocinitomicaceae bacterium
GTTAGCAGGAGCAGCAGGTTGTAATGGATTTATAGATAAAATATCATCAATATCAGGTACAGCATTAATATGCAATGTATCTTCTATTCTTACAGATCCTGCGCCTGATGAACGTAATACTAAATCTTCATTACTAGGTAGTGTTTCAATAGTTGTTCCGGCTATTCTGATCTCGTCAAATTCCCATCTATCTGCATACAAACGACTTACAATGTTATCATCGATCGAAAAGTTAATAACACTAGCCAAGCCAGTTGTTTCTTCATCATCAATACTAATACTACTAACTGTATCAACACCGTCACCAATTTGACGCAAGAACACTGTAGCAAATGATGTAGCAATTGCATCGTCTACATATTTTTTATTTGTAATATGATCATCGTCTACAACTTGATCTTCATAATTGGTTGTTCCAGTTACACTTATAACGCCAGCGCCGCTGTTAATCAAATATAAATCACCGCCACCTGTGCTAATACTATTAGCTCTCAATCCTACTAGAGTGCCGATCTCATTTTTAAATACAAAACCGCCTGTCATTGTAGTTTCAGTATTAGGATCACGCCATACAACGTTTTCATCAAATACCATATATGCGTTACTAAACACGCCTCTGTCAATCATTATACCAGCAGTATCAAGACTTACGCCTGTACCTGTTTCACCAGCGTTAACAGTGATGATATTATCAGCAATTGTAGTTACTGTAGATTCAACTGTAGTAGTTGTACCCTGTACTACAAGATTACCAGTAATTGTAACTTGGCCGTTCTCAAACCCAGTATCAAGTGTAATTGTTCCACCTGTTTTTACTGTTACTCGATAATCACCATTTGGTACATTTAA
>JALRIV010000197.1:0-313 GCA_023255275.1 Crocinitomicaceae bacterium
GATAATGCAGAGGATAGACAAAAATTTAAAAAGAATATGAATGAAATAGGCCTTGAATCGGCAAAATCAGCAATTTGTCATTCTATGGATGAAGCTAAACAAATTCTTCAAGAAATACCCTTGCCGTCTATTATTAGACCCTCTTTTACTTTGGGAGGAACTGGAGGTGGTGTTGCTAATACTGAAGAGGAATATTTCTCCATAGTAAAAAATGGGTTGGCTTTATCTCCAACAAATGAAGTTCTAATTGAAGAATCATTAGTTGGATGGAAAGAATTTGAAATGGAAGTCGTGAGAGATAGAAAAGATAACT
>JALRIV010000197.1:323-846 GCA_023255275.1 Crocinitomicaceae bacterium
ATTGAAAATATTGATCCGATGGGAATTCATACTGGGGACTCTATAACAGTAGCTCCAGCACTAACGCTTACCGACAAAGAATATCAAGTAATGCGTGATGCATCTATTAATTGCTTGAGAAAAATTGGAGTTGAAACTGGAGGTTCTAATGTTCAATTTGCGATTAATCCCAAGAATGGAAGAATGATCGTCATTGAGATGAATCCTAGGGTTTCAAGATCATCTGCTCTAGCATCTAAAGCAACTGGTTTTCCAATCGCAAAAGTGGCTGCAAAATTAGCTATTGGTTATACTTTAGATGAAATTACTAATGACATTACTGGAAATACACCGGCATCTTTTGAACCTACAATTGACTATGTGGTTACAAAAATACCCAGATTTGCCTTTGAAAAATTTCAAAAATCAAAAGGAATACTTGGTACAGCCATGAAATCAGTAGGTGAGGCAATGGCCATTGGAAGAAATTTTAAAGAATCTCTTCAAAAAGCACTGGTTTCACTTGAAGTTGGCCTCGAAGGTC
>JALRIV010000198.1 GCA_023255275.1 Crocinitomicaceae bacterium
ATTACTTCAAAGAATAAATTAAATTAAGAATGTTTAACCGCAATCGATTCTAAAACACTAGCTACACTTTTACATTTATCAGTAGCCGATTCTAGGATAGACAATACTTCTTTGTATTTAATAATGCTTTTTGCATCTGTTTCATTCTCAAAAATTTCAAATACCGCTTTATTATAAACGTTATCTGATTTGTTTTCTAATTTAGAAATCTTAGCACAGGCCGCTTTTATTTTGTGTGCATTTTTAAAATCCCTCAATTCTTTTACGGCAATTTCAATATTTTGACAAGCCTCAAGATTAATTTCAGTCAATTTACGAATCGATTTTGTAATCTTATCTACTTGATACAAACGCATAATACTTGAAGCACCGTGCAAACGGTCGGCAACGTTATCAATAGAAGTAACAAGAGAGTGAATATCCTCACGATCAAAAGGAGTGATAAAGTTTTTACTCAACTCTAAATTCGTTTGACGTGTAATATCCTCACCTCTTTGCTCTAATTCGTCAATTTTATGAAAAAGCACTTCTCTTTCTTTCAATGGAAGATTAACTGCTTCATGTAAATTAGAAGCTAATTCAATTAAATTACTAGAAGCCTCTTCAAAAAGTGGAAAGAATTTTTTATCCTTCGGTACTAAAAATTGGAAAATACGGTTTATCGACATTGTTTTACTAAATTTTTTAGACAGCAAAAATACTTTTTTTTATTTGATGATAAAGTTATTTTAAAAATAATGATTCTTTTTGAGCTATTTTTTATATCAAAAATCCTTTTTCTCAAACCAAAAAACCGCTTTCAATACCTTAACAAAGTATTACAACCAAAAAAATAAGA
>JALRIV010000199.1 GCA_023255275.1 Crocinitomicaceae bacterium
GAAGGGGATGGGAGTTTTTATATTACGAAAAAAGAAGATGGGAGATACGCGTGTGGATTTGGGATTACACAAAAACACGGATTTCTCTTATTAAGCGCAATCCGAAGTGTTTTCACCATTCAAGCTCAAGTGAAACCTCATAGCAAGATCAAAGATGTTTGGGTTCTTGACACAACATCTAAAGCTGTTGCACAAAGAATTGCACAAAGTTTTCAAGGATGTTTTAAAGGAATTACATCTCTTCGATTTCGTTTATGGGTTCGTGCCTTAGGTTCTAGTCATGATTCTAGGAAAATGGAAAAATTGCAAAAGTTGTTACGAAAAGTTTCATAGTATTGTAGAAGGTATAGTCCGATCTTTACTGAGAAGTAAAGTCTATCAAGTGCTCATTCAGTTGAGGTGTTGATGAACATTGTGGTACCCGCCATTAAGTCATATTACAAGTCATTCAGGAGGAGCTGTAGATTTAGCTATTTTTAGTTTACATCTTTCTGGTGCTTCAAGTATTCTTGGAGCTATTAACTTTATTACAACCATTTTTAATATGAGAGGCCCTGGATTAAGTATGCATAGATTACCACTTTTTGTGTGGTCAGTTCTTATTACTGCATTCTTATTACTTTTATCTCTCCCTGTATTAGCTGGTGCTATTACTATGCTTTTAACAGATCGTAATTTTAATACATCGTTCTTTGATCCAGCTGGTGGAGGAGATCCTATTCTTTTTCAACATCTTTTCTGGTTCTTTGGACATCCGGAGGTAAACTAATATATGCCTCCTAATCTTGCTATATGCTGGAAACACCATAACTTAAGACTACTCCGTGTAACAATG
>JALRIV010000019.1 GCA_023255275.1 Crocinitomicaceae bacterium
CTTCCTTTATTTGCCATTGAAAAATATGCACGAAAAAAATTCAAAACGAGTCAAGTATTGATCGAAAATGATGAACCCACCATTGCTGTGATATTAGCTGAGGGAGAAGTTTCTACCGATGGTGACGGATTGAGTTCAAAAGAAATCTGTAAATTATTTCAAGAAGTTCGAAAAAATAAGTCCATTAAAACCGTTGTTTTTAGAATCAATAGCCCTGGAGGAAGTGCATTAGCAAGTGAAGAAATTTGGCGTGAAGTTGAATTGACGACTAAAAAGCGCAAAGTTATTGTTTCCATGGGAGATGTAGCAGCTTCAGGTGGATATTATATCGCTACGCCAGCCTACAAAATATTTGCAGAACCTTCTACCATCACTGGTTCCATAGGGGTATTTGGGGTAATTCCATATACGGGTAAAATGCTTGAAAACAAACTAGGATTATCGTTTGATCGTACGAGTACCAACAAACATTCCGTAATGACAACCAATCGAAAATTAACGCCTGAAGAAATAGCAACTATACAGGAAGAGGTTGATCAAATTTATACTACCTTCCTAACTCGCGTCGCAAACGGTAGAGGCATGAAAATAGCCGATGTAAATAAGATCGCGCGTGGTCGCGTTTGGACCGGTACAGATGCTAAAAAAATTGGCTTGGTGGATGAATTAGGTGGACTCAAAGAGGCTATTGCCTTTGCTGCTAAAGAAGCTAACGTCGACACGAAAAAAGTACTTTATTATCCCTTACAAAAAGAAAATAAATTTGCTGCAATTTTAGAAATCTTAGAAGAAGAGGAAGAAGCGAACGCAAATGTAAAAATTAAAAATAGCAACGCTTTACCTGAGGAACTAACAAAATATTACCAACAATTGAAACGATTGGAGCAAATGAAAGGTATTCAAATGCGCATGCCATTCGATGTTGAACTGTTTTAACTTAAATCCATCCATAGAATATCCCGGTGTTCAAGCTGGGATTTTTTTTTTGAAGTTTATTAATCTTGTAACAACCAGCTCCCTCCTACCGATTGAACATTTTTCAAGGCTAAAAAATCCTGGTAATTGGATGGGTTAATCCCACCAGTAGGACAAAAAACAACGTGCTTAAAAATTCCTGCGTAGGTCTTTAGGGCCTGAATTCCTCCAAAAAGGTCAGCTGGGAAAAATTTAAAAAACTTACAACCTAAATGAATGCCAGCTATAATTTCACTAGGCGTTACCGCTCCTCCGATATATGGAATCCCACTTTTTTCAAAAGCATCAAACAAGGATTTATCCAGCCCAGGACTGACCATAAAATCAACCTTCAGTTGCTTGCATTTAGCAACGTCTTCCTTTGTGATAATAGTTCCGACACCCACTTTAAATTCACGACCATATTTCTCCTTAAAAAGGGCAATGGCATCCCAAGCAAAGTCTGTCCTTAGGGTAATTTCAATACAGTAAACGCCTTGATTTTTCAACTTTTCATAAAAAGTATCTACCTCGCTTAAGTTATGGATGGTAGCGACAGGGATTAATGGATTTGCTGTTAGTATGTCTTGAATATTATTTTGTATCATATCTCAAAAAAGATTATAAAAATCCAGCTCCTTCCTCACTATCAGAGATTAGATTTCGTAAATTGTCAAAAAGTTGGCGCCCATGCGTGCTATTTCGATACGCAACTTGTCGAGTTGGTCTTTCAGCTAAATTTTCTTCTAGGCAATTCAGTTGTCCCGTTTTAGCATCAAGTACTAACCGATCCCCAGTTTTAATTTTACCAATTAAACCTCCATTTGCTGCTTCCGGGCTCACGTGAATCGCGGCTGGCACTTTACCAGATGCTCCCGACATTCTTCCATCGGTCACTAACCCTACTTTAAAGCCTTTCTTTTGAAGGATGGTTAAAGAAGGTGTTAATTTATGTAGCTCAGGCATACCTTTCTGTTTAGGTCCTTGAAATGGAATAACCGCAATGAAATCTCGATTCAATTCACCCGCCTTGAAGGCTGAAATTAAATCATCTTGATCATCAAAAACAATGGCCTCAGCCGTTATGCAATGATGTATAGGATCCACCGCTGATGTTTTAATAACAGACGTTCCTATATTACCCTTCAAGACTTTTAAGCCACCGGTAGGTTGAAATGGATTTTTAGCACTCCGAATAATGTTTTCATCCAATGAAGCGATAGGACCTTCTTCATAAGCAATCGTACCTTGAATCAGTTTAGGCTCCTTCGTGTATTTTTTGAGACCTCTTCCTAATATGGTGTTTACATCTTCATGCAGCAAACCTTGATCTAATAATGTTCGGATTACAAAAGCCATACCGCCAGCAGCATGAAAATGATTGACATCAGCTGGCCCATTTGGATATACGCGGCAAATAGAAGGAATAACTTCTGATAAATCTGAAAAATCACCCCAATTAATTTTAATCCCTGCAGCCTTTGCCATAGCAATTAAATGTAAGGTGTGATTTGTAGAACCACCAGTAGCTAACAATCCAATAATACCATTGACGATACTTTTTTCATCTACGATATACCCTACTGTTCGGTTAATATCCTTAGCCAAAACATTCTCATTAAGAACGCGCAATCCTTCCTTATTCAACCCTTCCCTCATTGGCGTATCTGGGTTTACAAAACTAGATCCCGGCAACTGTAAACCCATGATTTCCATCAACATTTGATTACTATTGGCAGTTCCATAAAAAGTGCAGGTTCCTGGAGAGTGATACGAATCAGACTCACCTTTTAATAGTTCCTTTCTTCCTATTTTACCTTCCGCAAATTCTTGACGGATTCGTGCTTTTTCCTCGTTAGGAATTCCTGTTGGCATCGGACCTCCCGGTAAAAATACAATGGGTAAATGACCAAAACTTAAATTTCCGATCAATAAACCGGGAACAATTTTATCACAAATTCCTAGATTGATGACCCCATCAAACATGTCGTGTGACAATCCAATGGCAGTCGACATTGCAATCACATCCCTACTTAGCAAAGATAAATCCATTCCAGGTTGTCCTTGAGTCACCCCATCACACATGGCTGGTGTAGCTCCAGCTACTTGAACAGTACAATTTAATTCTGAAGCGTACTTTCTTAATAGATCCGGATACCTTTCATAAGGTTTGTGCGCCGAAAGCATATCGTTATATGCTGTTATAATTGCCAAATTTGGCCTTACCGCCTCTGCAATTAATTCTTTTTCATGGCTTGAACAAGCGGCAAATCCATGCGCTAAATTACCACAACTTAACCCTTTACGACCTACGGGATGATTGAAATTATAAGTCACATCTTTTAAATATAAATCACGACTTTCTTTACTTCTCAATCGAATTCTTTCCGTTATCTCTATAATTTTCTCGTTCATTTTAGTCAAAATAAAAAACGTTAATATCACTTCTACGTTTTAACAATGCATGTATAGGAAGATTCAAATTTGGATTTTGCAACACTGCTTTTTTTTCTTTCCCTGAAATCAAAAGATACAAATTTTTTATGCTACAAATGAAATTCAAACTACAAGTTATTCTATCTTTTGGTTCACCGGGTGAATTTGTATTTAAAAAAGGGATATCCGTGGAAAGTGCTTCTTGTGAATCGATATCATTAGGAAATATGGATGCAAAATGCCCATCTGTTCCCATGCCTAATAAACCAACATCTGTTCTTTCAGTAAACAGTTGGTATTCTTTTTTTAAATATATCAGATTATTTTCCTGATTTTCTTGGTGATATACCATCCCCTTCACCATATTTGGTTTTCTCTTAAAACAGTTACGAAGAAGTCCTAAATTACTTTGAGGGTGATCATTTGCAACAAACCGTTCATCGATAAGTCCAATTTCGATTTGATCCAACTTATCCATCTCATCATTCATAAGTTCATATAGCGGCTTAGGAGTTGTTCCACCCGAGAGCAAAATATGCGCTTGACCATGAATCTGTATAGCTGTTTCCAAATCCAACATGATTTCACGACTCAATTGGGCAAGGAGCGTATCCTTTGTGTTTTCTAAATACTTCATTATTTATCCGTTTGCCATTTTACATTTCCTGATAAAATTTGATCACCAGGTCCCCAACTTCCAGATTCATACAATATCAATGAGGTTTCCTTTTTCCAAATATTATTTATAGATTCAATCCATTCCCAAGCTGCGGCCAATTCATCATAACGCATGAAAAGTGTTTGATTTCCTCTGATTACATCGATGATTAATCGCTCATATGCATCAGGCATTCGATCTTGAAATGAATCCATAAAATCTAATTTTAACGAAATCGGTTTAAAACGATATCCCCCAGGACCTGGAATTTTGCTTAATTGAACCAATTCGATTCGTTCTTCAGGCTGCAAACGGATGATCAATTTATTTCTTAAAGGGTATTTGGAATCTTGAAAAATATTATGTGGTAATTCTTTAAAATTGATCACAATATCCGAATATTTCTTCTTCATTCGTTTTCCTGTTCTTAAGAATATCGGTGTGTTTTTCCATCTCCAATTGTCTATAAAAGTTCTTAAAGCGACAAATGTTTCTGTTTCAGAATCATACGCGTCAATATCTTCCATGTAGGAGTTGAGTTTTTCCCCATTCACAATTCCTCGAGTGTATTGTCCGCGAACTAAATCTGATTTAATACTGGTGCGATCGAAAGGTCTTAAAGCTTGGAGAACTTTTAACTTTTCATTACGCACGGCATCCGGATTTAAACTGGATGGAGGCTCCATAGCTACCAAACAAAGTAACTGCAGCAAATGATTTTGAATCATATCTAGCAATGCTCCCGTCTTGTCATAATATCCGGCTCTTTTTTCGACCCCCAAGCTCTCCGCTACGGTTATTTGAATACTTTCAATATTGTCGGCGTTCCAGGCTCTTTCAAATAAATGATTGGCAAAACGCAAAACCATAATATTCTGCACCGTTTCTTTACCCAGATAATGGTCAATTCGAAAAATTTGTTGTTCTTGAAATGAAGCCGAAATGATGTCATTAATTTTTTTACTTGACTCTAAACTGTGTCCCAAAGGTTTTTCTAAAACAACTTTACTTGATGTATTGATTAAACCGGTTTGATTCAATGCATCACAAATTTCAGAAAATGCATCCGATGGAACTGAAAAATAAAATATTCTTTGACGTTCTTTCGTGCTTTCCAATTCGGTTTTGAGCAATTGATAATGCTGTTCATCATTTTTTTCAATGGTAATGATACTCAAATGCTTAAAAAAATCATTGACCTTTTTCTTATTTTCGCACTGAATAAATGACTCAACTTCTTGTTTAAATGCTACTTCATCGATGGCAAAACGCGTGATGCAATAAATAGCAAATGGAACTTGAAATTGGTTATCGGCATAGCGATGAAATAAAGCTGGAATAATTTTTCTTTTCGATAAATCCCCATTACCACCAAATATGACAATATTGAAGGGTTTTATGACATCAGTGAGTTGTTGGTTTTGTTTCATAACGTACCTTTATTCTTCAAATATACATACTTTTTGTATAAAGTACAATAAGATTTGATTTTTTTTCATATATTTGGACCAAGTAACCCTAATTTTTGACCTATGTTTATAATTGTTGAAAGCGGATCGACAAAAGCAGATTGGATGGTAATCGAGGCATCCAAGTCATCACAACACAGCACTAAAGGATTTAATCCATTCTTCCATACTCAAGAAGATATTTTAAAAGAATTAAACCAACACGAAGGCCTATTAGCCATTAAAGAATCCATTGACGAAATCTTTTTCTATGGAGCAGGGTGCTCTTCAAACGAATTGAACAAGACCATTGAAGAGGGTTTACAAGGCTTTTTTACTCATGCTAAAATTCACGTTGATCATGATCTTAACGCTTGTGCGTTTGCTTGCTACAATAACACTCCAGAAATTGCTTGCATTTTAGGTACAGGATCGAATTCTTGTTTTTACGATGGCGTTTCTGTATCAGAAGTCGTTCCCGCATTAGGATATATTTTAGGAGACGAGGCAAGTGGGAATTATTTTGGTAAAAGATTATTGGCAGATTATTTATATGGATTATTGCCTGTAGAAATCGATACCGAATTGAAGCAATTAGGTCTAACCAAAGCAAGTATCATTGAATCTGTTTACCAAAAGCCAGATGCAAATGTTTTCATTGCTTCCTTTATGCATATCTTCATCAAACACAAAGCTCTTCCATATGCCCAAAATCTTATCCACAAAGGTTTACAAGAATTCATAGATGTACACGTGAAGTGCTTTGAACAATACCAACAATGCGAAGTCAATTTTGTAGGATCACTTGCTGAATTACTACAAGAGGAATTGCAAGCTGTTTGCGATAAAAACAATATCCATATTGGATGCATAATAAGAAGACCTTTAGATCGTTTAGTAAATTATCATCTGAACTTAAAAAAGTTGGAATCCGTCAACTAATTGAGCAAATCTAAAGCCAACCGCCAGTGTTTCATTGTTAAACTTACCCTTCAACTCATGAAAAGACATATCTCAAATCTAATCGTTTTTATTTTCGCATTAACGACCTGTTTTAGCCAAGATTCTAAGATTTCAACTCCAAAAATAGAAGCTGAAATTGATCGGATCATCTCAGAAATGACACTAGCTGAAAAAGTGGGTCAAACATGTCAAATTACACTCGACGTATTATTACTGCGTGATTCAACGGGTAAAACGATTGAACCATTACAAATAGATCCCATCAAATTGAAGGAAGCAATCATGGATTATAAAATTGGTTCGGTACTAAATGTCAGTTGGCATACGTTAACCTTAAAAGATTGGTCGCGTATCCTAAAACAAATACACGAACCATTCGAAAAAAAGCTTTCAAAAACCCCAATTTTATATGGAATAGACGCTATTCATGGTGTCAATTACACGGTAAATGGAACCCTATTCCCTCAAGAAATCGGATTGGCTGCAACATGGAATAAAGATTTAGCTTATCAATTCGGGGAGGTGGTAGCTTATGAAACTAGGGCAACAGGAATTCATTGGAACTTTTCTCCTGTGCTTGATTTGGGAAGACAACCCTTGTGGTCGAGAAATTTTGAAACCTTAGGCGAAGATCCATTCCTTGCTTCAAAAATGGGAAGTGAAATCATTAAAGGATATCAAGGAAATGGCACATTAGATGCCTTCCACGTGGCGGCTTGCATGAAACATTTTGTAGGTTACAGCAACCCGACAAGTGGTCGAGATCGCACACCGGCATGGATCCCAGAAAAATACATGCAAGAATTGTACTTGCCAACGTTTAAATCAGCCGTAGAAAATGGAGCCTTAACCGTTATGGTAAATAGTGGTGCCGTAAATGGAATTCCTGGACACGCAAATGAGCACTTATTGACAGAAGTACTTAAACAACAGTGGGGATTTCAAGGGTTTGCCGTTTCAGACTGGGAAGATTTCATCATGCTTCATACCGTTCATAGCACCGCAAGCTCTAAAAAAGAAGGCATCATACAAGCCATAAATGCAGGATTAGACATGAGTATGGTTCCACTAGCACCGCAATACCAAGAATATTGCAACTTATTAAAGGAAGCTATTGAAGAAGGTAGAATTTCAATCGAACGAATTGACGATGCCGTGCGAAGAATTTTAAGGGTAAAACTAATAAGCGGACTTTATGAAAAAAACATGGGTAACGCTAAGAAATATCCCAAATTTGGATCAGATGAACATCGTGAGTTAGCTTTACATTCTGCGTTAGAATCGATTACTTTACTCAAAAATGAAAAGAATGTTTTACCGCTGAATAAAAATCAAAAAATATTGATCAGTGGGCCAACCTCCAATAACTTGATTTATCTGAATGGAGCATGGACACACACTTGGCAAGGAGCTGATACAGCCTTCAACACTAAACATTGTTATTCCATCAAAGAAGGCTTAGAAAATTTTGTAGGTAAAGAAAAAGTAAGCTTTAGTCAAGGGGCTACTTTATTTTTGGATCAAGGCTATGAAGCTACCCGTTTGTCAGACACCAAAGACTTTGAAGCTAAAGCAAAGGATGCGGATGTCATTGTATTGTGTCTTGGAGAATACCCGTCGACAGAAAAATTAGGTGATATTCGATCTTTAAATTTAAATACTGAACAAACCGAACTGGTTAACATAGCCCATGCCACCGGAAAACCCATTGTACTTATTATTTTAGAAGGAAGACCGAGAATCATTCGGGATGCTGAAAAAATGGCTGATGCCATTGTTCAAGCTTATCTTCCGGGTGATTTTGGATCTGAAGCCATAGTAAAACTACTGTATGGTGAGGCAAATTTTTCAGGCAAACTTCCATTTTCTTATCCAAAATACGATGGTCAAATCGAATTTTACGATCACCCTAAAAGTGTTTCACGTAACAAATCCGATGATTTCAATGCCTACAATCCGCAATGGGATTTTGGCTACGGATTAAGCTATAGCAAATTTGAATACACAGATTTGCAACTAAGTCAAAAAGAAATAAGTGCGCAAGATTCTATCCTCATCTCTGTTCAAATCACTAATACCAGCGATCGAGATGGCCAAGAAGTGGTTCAACTCTACATCGCTGACGAAATAGCCAGTACAATTCCAACTGGTAAATCACTTAAAGGATTTGAAAAAATAATGTTGAAGGCAGGTGAAACTAAAAATGTTACTTTTGTCATCAAAACTAAAGATTTGAAGTTTTCAAATGAACATGGAGAATGGATAATAGAACCGGGGAAATTTCAGGTTCAAATTAAAGATTTAGTTGCTTCATTTTATTACAATTGATCCATGAGTTACAAAATTAAATTCGACAATTTTTTCTCTTATTCATTCTCTTTGGATTGCGTTATTTTTGGATTCAGAGAGGGTAAGATTCATATTCTTACGATCAAACGAGCCATGGAACCCTTTTTAGGTGAATGGGCAATTCCAGGTGACTTGGTCTATCCAGATGAAAATTTACAAGATGCCGCCCATCGAATTTTAACCGAATTAACCAAAGTAGAGAATATCGAATTGCACCAAGGTCAAACGTATGGTGAGCCCAAAAGGCACCCACAAGGGAGAGTCATCACCTGTGCTTATTTTGCTTTAGTAAAAATCGAAGATATCAATCCTGAAGCTGATTCATGGGCAGAAGAAGTACAATGGGTGCCCATCAAAGAAATTGGAAAATTGGCTTTTGACCACAACCTGATTGTTGAAACCACCTTTGAACAACTCAAGGTTAAACTACAGAGAGACCCTATTTGCTTTGATCTTTTACCTGAAAAATTTACGTTAAATGAAATGCAACAATTGTATGAATATGCGTTTGATTTAGAAATGGATAAAGCCAATTTTAGAAAAAAAATCAAACCAATTCCATTAATTAATCTGCACGAAAAGCAAACCAACGTCAAACATCGACCTGCAAATTTGTTCAAATTCGATCAATCAAAGTATTTAGAACTTGTTCAAGAAGAAAATTTTCTCTTTAAAATGTAGTTAATTCATTGATTCACAAAGAATCTATTGAAAAAAATCATAAAATTATTTTACTTATTGTATTTTTTACAATATATTTACAATATTAACTTTAAACCTTATTTTATGATTTTTAAATCTACCTTTTTCAGATTTTTAGCCTTTCTTATTTTGATAGGCTCACCTTTTGCCTTGAAGGCTCAAGATTTAGTGATAACAACCCAAGTTTGTGGAAACACAGGTGGTTCTACAGTAAGAATGACTGGACCATTTTGGGGATGGGATCCAAATGCTGGTCCAGTAGCAGTCGACAACTCAAACGGTACATACACCTTTACGTTAAGTCCTGCACCAGGTGCCGATATGGAGTACCTAATTTCAGTAGACGGTGTTCAAGAAAACTTAATTTCTGCGATGCAAAATGGCGGTACTTGCGCACCAGTAACGGATTACTCTAACTATGCAAACCGAAAATGGGCAACCACAGATCCTTTGAGTATTTCTAATGTCTATGGACAGTGCGGTCCGTGTGCGGTATCCAACAACTTAGAACTCATTATCGATGTATGTGGCGCATTACCTAATGAGGTTAGAATTACAGGTCCATTTTGGGGTTGGGATCCAGCAGGAGGACCTATTGCTTCAGATAATGGAAATGGTACTTGGTCTGTAACACTTACACCGCCGACTGCAGATATGCAATATTTAGTAATCGTTGATGGAGTTCAAGAAAACCTCATTCAAGATATGGTAAACGGAGGATCATGTGCACCAATAACGGATTATTTCTCTTACGCAAATCGTGTATGGCTTACCACCGATCCATTGACTGTGAATGTAAACTATGACCGTTGTGTGCCTTGTAGCTATCCTGATTTAACCATTACCACTACTGTTTGTGATACAAACGGAGTATCAGCGGTAAAAATCATTGGACCACCAAACTGGGATTGGAATATTGGCAAAACCATGACTAACAATGGTGATGGAACGTGGTCTTATACATATTCACCTGCACCTTCTGACACCGTAGAATATTTAATTTCGGTAGATCAAGTAGCTGAAAATTTAGTGCAAGAAATGGTGAATGGAGCTACTTGTGCACCATCAACAGATTATTCATCCTATGCAAACCGCAGATGGGTACTTACAGATCCTGCCAACGTAAACAATACCTATAACACTTGTTTAGATTGTAATGGAGGCGCTGGAATTGATGAGTTAGGATTTGAGTTTGCGATATATCCAAATCCAAGTTCTGGTAATCTTTACCTATCAGAAATTCCAACTGGATTTACCTATTCCATTTACAATGCTGTAGGTAAAATGTTAATTTCAGGTAATCCTTCCACTTCTATCGATGTTTCAGCGTTAAGTAACGGGATTTATTTCTTCGAACTAGCTGGAAACGGAAAAGTGGGTAGAATTTCGTTCATTAAAAATTAATTTTAATACAATCACCTTAAAATTGGGGAGAAATCCCCAATTTTTTTACCCCATAATTTATGAAAAAGACACTTATACTTAATTTGTTTTTAGTACCATTCTTAGCATTAAGTCAACTCACATTAAC
Organism: Crocinitomicaceae bacterium; assembly: GCA_023255275.1. Taxonomy (GTDB): domain Bacteria; phylum Bacteroidota; class Bacteroidia; order Flavobacteriales_D; family Crocinitomicaceae; genus JALRIV01. The sequence continues at coordinate 11,042 of JALRIV010000019.1, forward strand.
TTGGTCTGATGAATTTAACGGTCCAGGCTTAGACTTAACAAAATGGAAATTCGATATCGGTCAAGGAAATTGGGGTTGGGGAAACAACGAACTACAATACTACACTAACAGTATTTCTAATGTTAATATCGACACAGGTTATCTAAGAATAACCGCTAAAAATGAGTCTTTTGGTCCTGCAAATTACACTTCTGCGAGAATCAAAACAAAAGATTTATTTGAATTCAAATATGGTCGAGTTGAAGCACGAATGAAAGTTCCTTATGGACAAGGTTTATGGCCTGCATTGTGGATGCTTGGTGCAAATATAGATGCTGTCGGATGGCCAAATTGCGGTGAAATCGATATCATGGAACACATTAACAATGAAACGGTTATTCATGGCACTCATCATTACCATAGTAACGGACATCTTTATGCGGGTGGTTCGGCTGCTTGTGATGCTGCTACATTTCAAGTTTACAGTATCGAGTGGACTCCTAACTATATCAAATGGTTCTTAAATGATGTGCTCTATTACGAAACGAATATCAGTGCTTCTGCAGTTTCCAAAGAAGAATTTCATGAACCTTTTTTCTTTCTTATCAACTTAGCCGTAGGAGGATTATGGCCTGGTTATCCAAATAGCACAACTCCTTTCCCAAGTTCGTTGTATGTAGATTACATCAGAGTTTACCAAGATGTTACCTTAGTAGATGAAATATCCGAATCTACACTAAATATTTATCCAAATCCAGCATCAGATATGGTATTCATTCAAACAGACAAACCCATAATCACGTATGCTTTGTATAATTTACAGGGAGAACTTATTCGCAGCGGGAACGAAAATCAAATCAAGATAAATGACCTAGAGAAAGGGGCTTATTGGGTAGAAGTGGAAACCGAAGGCACTCATATACAGAAAAAAACATTACTGATACAGTAGTTATTGTTGAATCAAGACTTGATGTTCAAAGCTAAGTGAACCCCAAAGACTTGGATTGAGATGAAATCCATCTTGTGCTTTGCTATTCCAACGAACTTGCTTATTACGCATTTTCTCATTTCCCTCATCTATCGCAACTTCTATATCCAGCGATTCTTGAGGGTTTATGTTAAAACCTCTAAAAGAAGAAGTAGGTATAGCCAATTCTACACGGTAACCTTGCGCTGTGGACGAAAAATTTAACCTCACATCTTTCATCATTTCATTGGTTTTCCAGTTCCAAACATAGGGATGTTCACCACAATTTATTCCCAAATGCTGGTCACTTAACAACAAAAATTTTCGATTTGGATTTGCATTAGGATTCGTCGAGAAAGCTATTTCAATGGCATCTCCATTCCACAGATTACTTCCTTCCTGACCATTTTGACGAGGTGTGTCATCGATGACATCAAAGGCAAAATATAATTCATCACGGGTATAAGCCACGGCAAAACTATGCTTTTCAAGAGGCAGAAAACTTTCGTTCCATTCGTCTAAAACACCATCTACTTGTATAGTACCTTCAAACGCCCTAACTTCTTCCTTTAATTTCCCCGCAAAAGGGACTAGTTTTATTGATGAGACCTCTAATTCACCTTCAGCAAACACTTGAATCATCAATTGCTTAATATTTGTTGCATCAACTTCGTAGGAATCAAAGGGGAATAATTGAAGCGGTATCAATACCTTCGTCCATTCCTGGGTGATATTATTAGCTTTTAAAAAAGAAGTGTTATATCCAAGCCAAGCTTGACCACCACTATAATCTTCTAAACAAAATGCCCATGGGATGTTGGTAAATGCAGCACCTTTAGATCGAACGATTAATTCAAGAGCAAGGGTATCTATTACGTAAGCCAAATCTTTAGATTTCCAACCATCCCAGCCGAAACCCATCCCAACCCAATCACAACCTTCCTGATCTTTGTTCCATTTCAACTCTAAAAAAGGGTTATGGTCCGTGCCTTTTTGATTTATTTTTCCAGTAATACACGTCACACCTGGCGAAGTCCAAAAATCCAATAAATTTGACTCAAAAATCTCCAATTGCGTAAAACCTCGAACATTGTATTCTTCTTGCTGAACACCTTCATATAAATTCGCTTTCTTAAATCCAAATGATGTTCCATTTACTTGCACAGCATCTAACTCAAGGGTGTCTTGTCCGAAAGAACTAAAGGAGACCATTCCGAAAAAAAAGAGGATGAATTTAAGGTTGAAGTGGTCCATTTTCTGTAAATATTAAATAATCTATACCTGACTTTGCTATTCCAGAAGATGGATTCGCCAAATGCAACACACTCACTTTATTTAATTTGTCTGGATTGTGCACATTCCCTCCCTTTCCGTTACCCGTAATATCCGAATATTTTGCAGAAATCAATTTCCAACCTTCCCAATCCACAATAATTTCAAGACCATATTGATCTTCATTGGTCGAATTAAAGGAACCATTTTGATTCTCATCTTCATCAAATCTAAATAGGACCCTACTGTTAGGCAAGCCAGGTGCACCATACACCAAAGCATTAAAATATAGATTGTCGCCATTGCTTGAAAGAGGAATCGTAGTTGCTCCATAGGCGCTTGCATTAAAATCAACTAATCCAACTAACCAATCCCAATTTACGGTTCCCTCCATGTGGTAATACGAATTTTGTTGAGGTGACAAACTGTTGGTTTTGATATTGAAATCCATACCTGCTCCAGATTGAATGAAGGTAGTCCAACTGGATACCCAACCCGATTCAAAATCAGCAATCAAAAACCCAGCATTTACCTTTGGTTGTGCAACCGTCACGTTGGTAGTTAGCGTATCCGCTTCACCAGGAAATGTCAAGGTGACTTGACAAGATTCTGCTTTAAACATAGGGAAATTTGTTGTGCTACCATTCCAGAGTGCGCTTGAAACATCTAGTTTCTTCCCTATTCCGGTGATAATTTTTTCTGCTCCACTAGTAAGCCCAACAATGGATAATTTCCAATTGCTAATCTTACTCAATTCACAGGTGAAATAAACAGATTGGCCAAGTGAAAAGTCAACATTATTTTGACTAGCTGCTAAATTGGTGATTACAGCAAAATCACCATAAACATCTGTCAAGTTTGGACCTTCTATTTTGTTCAATTCTTTTTTTCTACAAGAAATTAAGATAGAGAAACATAAAATAATAAGTGTGTAATTTTTCATAGGGCTAAAATTTCATAACGTAAAAGATAGAAAATTGTTTGAACGTATACGGGTGTTCTGTATTGAATTTATTCGTATTCCATTCATACATGGCTGCTAAATATATTTTTTCTGAAAAATCAAATCGAAGACCACCAGAAATATTCATTTCATTTCCTTTAACTTCATACTTTTCGTAATTGATTATTTGATCATCCGCGTCGCGAACAGGCTTTTGATCAATTCCTTGGGCTCTGATTGTAAATAAATTACCCATAACATATAATTGGTCAATCAATTCATATTCGATTCCCAAGTTAATCAAAATAGATTCCAAATTAACCGATTCAAAGGAGAAATCTCCATTACGCATGGTTTTCTGATACGTTAGACCTAATTGCGCATTGAATTCTTTTTTACCCTTCCAAAGTTTATGAGCATGGAAGATCCCGTTCACTGATCCCATAAGAAATGACTTCAAAAATGAAGTGCCTTGACCTCTAATTTCGGATAAATAATGCACCTTCGCATTGGAAACAATAATTTCGCGCTTGTCTTTGTGACTTATTCCTATGTATCCACCTCTTCGATTAAACGAGGCAATCCCATAAGGCAATACATTATTAATCACAGGATTGTAATCCATTACTCTCGCTGTAATTCCTTGATTGTAGAGATTTGGATCATTGTAAACATCGTACATAGAAACCGACCTTAACATTTGAGCATTCGTATAACGATTGTAGAAACTATTTTCTTGATTGAAATTAATACGCTTAGACTGTGCACCAAAACTTCTGAAATCAGGACCATTGTCCATATAACCTAAATCTAAATTCAATTTAGATCGATGAATATTGAAATAAGCTCTAGCATGAATAAAATAGTCTGTTAAATCTTTTTCAGGATATAATTTTTGCTTGGTGACACTTATTCCCGATTCGCCATCTATACCGTAGGTGAACTTTTCGCGTTTAAACTGCAAATCGTAGGTAAGGGAACTCACATTATTGTGATAGATATTACTATCTAAGGCAGTACCTTCTAAGTCAAAAATCCCCACATGATTTAAACCCAATTTAAGGTATTTGCTTTGCGTAACAACCATGTTTCCTCCTCCATAGAGTCTTTCTAACACATTTTGAAAATCAGTAGGATTCAAACGGGTAATGAAACCGTTAAACTCTACTTGTTGGATTAGTTTTGGAAATTGCAACCCAAAATTAACGGATGCACCTTGTTGACGCCAAGTATGATCTTTGTAAAACGATTCGTAATTCGCAACATCTTCCTTGATTTTCATTGTTCCAATTGATGAACTCAAGACATCTTGATTGTGGTTATAGAAGGTGTAAGGTGTTAATTTGTAATCAATATTTCCAATCTGATAACGTAAAAAATTTCCAGCAACCCCGCGCACATAAAGTTGACGTACATCAAAAGAGACACCTCCTCCCCAAAAACCTCCAAAGGCATTCTTGATGCGAACCATCCCCAATATCTCAGTTGAAGCATTTGGGTTGATTCGAAAACCAAGATCTAAAAGGGCATATCCTCCTGTCGATTTGGGAGCAGTTACGGTATCAGACTCCGAGTTGAAATTAGAATGTGATAAAAGGGAGCGTGCACCTCCAATAAATTGAACTTTTTTCCCAATTTGACCTGTGCTCCATTGCGACCAAAAAACGATTAATACTAAAAATCCTATGTATTTCATGTTAAAAAAATATTTTTAATTCAACTGTAGTTTCCATTCCCTTATACCGATCAAGCTCAAAACCAAAATCTTGATATTTCATCCAACGATGTCGCAAATACAAACCTGTATTTTTCGATAATTGGATATCCATTCCTATCGCATAACTAATTCCTTCTTGATTTTTGGTTTTACCAGAAACTAAATCTCTTTCTGTATGATCCCCTCCAAAAATTCGATCGTAACCAAAATAATTACTTAGGGTAATGCTTTTGGTTAATGCGTAATAAACCTCCAATTGATGATTATAACTTTGCAGATATGCTTTTTTGGAGTATTGAGGTAAAGCCATCATCTGACGTGAAACAGAATGAAAGCCACCCAAATAAAAGAACATCAATTTTCGATTAAACAGATTAGTATACGTTTTAAAACTTACTTCTATGGAATTGAATCCTTTTGCTGAAACTGAATCGCTAATAAAAACGGTTTCATATACAGATCTGTAGATTTTGTTAATATTGCCATAAGGACCAACACCAGTAGGAAAATTCCATCTCCAAAATCTCGATAATGCTAAACTATTTGCAGGATGTCCGTATGTGATTCGATCAGAGACAGCTTTTATTTCACCAGCAGCACTGTAACCAATCGTTAATTTATTGCGTCCTACTTTAAGGTCTGTATTCAAAATAATTCCTTGACGGTTATTTGTCATTTGACCAATGGTGGTCAGGGAACTAGCAAAGGGGAAAAGTAACGGAGCTTGACCTGGGTTATTTTGGTTATTTTGAAGGTTATATTCTTGGATTGAAGTATTCCAAAAAATCCCATTATTGTTAATGACGTTTGGACTGATCCTAAAATACCTTAATTCAATAGGGAAGTGAGTTAATGCTTCGTGCATTTGAAGACGCACATCGATCGCTTCTCCCCAATCCTCTTCATAAAAAGGAGCAAAATAATTTCCTGCACCTACTTCGCCATAAATCGTTAATTTGTCTTTAATATTTAGTTTGAATTCAGAGGTTAATAAATTAAATCCCACCATTTGTCTGGCTAAACTATCGGAGTATGTTTGACTTCTCAGGTAATTCGCACTCACAAAATGCGTTTTAAAATCTTTTTTAATTCTTGCTCCGGTTAAATTATTTGGAAGTGGAGCAGCACCACCATTGAGTTGAGATTTCCCTTGCATGAAGGCAAAAGAAAATCCTTTTGGTAAATCATTTCCTTCAAAAATAAACCCATGAAAAGCTTGCTGTCCCCATCGTTCATCCTGAGTTAATGCTCCGTTTTCATAAAAGGTCTGGTATCGATCGAATACATCTTTAGTATTGGGATCCCATGGATTACGCTCAAACAAACTGTATCGATTATAACCCGTATTTGAGGCAAATGTTAATGGACTTAATTTGTACCAATGAATTCCCCCCGTTTTAACACCAAACGTTCCATATTTAGTCGAATGTGAACCGTATAAATTAATACCAAGTAAAAGCCCCTTCACATAATCCTTTTCACTTCCAGTCATGGGAGTCCACAAGTATAAGTCGGTAGAAATAGAGGTGTTTCTTGAGGGACTAATACCCAAAGTAAGACTTAATTGAGGAAGATTACTGTCATCACCTAAAAACAATCGATTTTTAATTCCATTCATTTCAGGGTATTGATTTTTCATAGCACTGTAGGCTCCTAAAAATCGATAATATCCTGAAACAGAAATATGAGAAAGTGCCTTCACGAAATTTTTGGGAGATAACCCACCGTTATCAGGTTTAAACATACTTGAGTCTGGCAAAGATTGAGCCCCTACTTTAGAATGCGAAAATAATCCAATAAGGATAATGGCTATTTTAATACTCAGATTTCTCAAAATGCTGTTTTTTAAATTGAACGCGCTTGATTTCTAAATCTTGGCCATTTGACTCCACATAAAAAGGTATGTTTAAATAGGCCATTTTTTCTCCATCGTGCACAAATAAAAATAATCGATATCTTCCTTCTTCTAGTGGTGCTTTTAGCGTTATAGCATTTGTTTTACGACCCTTAATTCGACCATAAATCAAAGCTGGTTTATCTTCCGCATCTCCACCTGTTTTTAAATCAGTACTTTCTGGATATAATTCCCAAACATATGATAATTTATCTTGATTTAAATCAAGTACTTCAACCCGCACTGAGCAAGATTGACCTGGTTTTAAAATGGCATTAAGACTATTTTCTTTACCATTAAAGAAGACGCTTTTAATGGATGGTGATCTATTTTCTGGATACTTACCAGACCAACATTTCGTTAAGGCATCTAGCGCTTCTGTTGGTTTTCCATCTTCACTGAAAAGTCCGTACCAAGTACTAGTGTATTCCTGCTTTTGTCCCCATAAAAAAGCAAATGATCCAATGCATTGCTCTTCTTGAGATGCAATAAAAGATTGGTAGCGTTGTAAATAGGAGGCTGCTTTTTCGGTACTATTTTGCTCTATTGAAGAACCCCACATCGTTTTCGCTATTTCCCAATGACCCGTTGGTCCCCATTCGGTAATCATGTAAGGACCTTTAAATCCACCCGACTCAAGAACATTTTTGACATTAACGATATCCGCATAGGTATTAATTCCATAAATATCAATTTCAGTCAACTCGTCCATCACAAATTTTAATTTTTCGGGATTGGTGCCCGCCGTAACGGTTGAAGTAGGATGATTTGGGTCTTCCTCATGAATCATTTTTGCAATCGCATTGACGGCAGCCCAAACTTTTGTATTCGTGTAGTTCAATTCATATTCATTACCAATACCCCATACTAAAAGTGCCGGATGATTCTTGTACTTTTGAACTTCTTTTCGAAAGTTTTCCAATTGTTTTTTCACCGCAAATTCATCGTTATAATCAAATCCATGGCGTTCATGTTGGACCCATAAACCCAGCATCACTTTTAAACCTTTCCGATGAGCATCATCTAAAATTTGTTTAGCATTCTCTGTTCCCCAAGTTCTGATGGTATTTCCTCCCGCTTGAATTAAAACATCTAGGTGTTTATCTCCTCCAGCTCCTTTGATGTAGTAGGGTTTACCATCTACTGTCAATTGCCATTTTGTATCATTTTTCTGGATTTTCACCAAACAAGCTTGACCGAAATCCTTTACAGGAGATCCCAAAAAGAAATACATCAACAAAAAGTAAAAAAAATACAATCTTGACATTCAGCTACTCGTTTTAGTTATGGTATATTTTACAATAATAGTTTAAAAATTGTATTCATCAAAAAAATAGCACCTTTTTTTTAATAAAAATAAAGTTTTTAGAACGGTATTCAAAAACAAAACAAATGAATTCTAAAGATGTTCTTATTTTCCAATTACTTCAATTGTTTAAAATATAAGAAAGTAAGCATCATTCCAACCGTCCTCTTGGATGGGAAATAAACAAAAATAAAAATCTTTTGTTATAGTATTTTGTACAATAAGTAAAAAAGATTAACTTTAAACAAAACTATTTAACAATGAAAGAATTAATTCAAAATTTCCCACATCAACTAAAAGAATCATTGCACATAGCAGATTCTTACCAATGGAAACTGGATCGAACCATTAGTAACATTGTTATTTGTGGACTGGGCGGATCTGGTATAGGAGGAGAAATTGTAACAGAATGGCTCAAACCAATAGCGAAGTCGAGCATTTACGTTTGTCATGGGTATCATCTACCTGCTTATGTCACGAAAAACACATTGGTCATCGCTTGTTCATATTCAGGAAATACGGAAGAAACACTCAATGCCGTGGAAGAGGCATTTGAAAAAAATGCTTTAGTGGTGGGTATAACCAGTGGAGGAACCCTCGAAACAAGCTTAAAAGCAAAGCAATGTTTAACAGTTAAAGTTCCAGGTGGACTTCCGCCCAGAGCAGCTCTTGCTTATCCCTTGGTGCAGATTTTAGGCATCTTAGTGCATGGTGGTTTAATCGATGACTCTATTTTAGAGCAAATCAAAGCATCTGTTAGCTTATTAAACAATGAACAAGGAGCTATTCAAGTAATCGCAAAGGAATTGATGCAAAAATCGTTACAGAAACAACTATTATTTTACGCAGAGGATGTATTTAAGCCTTGTCTTTTAAGAGGGTGTCAGCAAATCAATGAAAACAGTAAAGCATTGGCATTTTACAATGTTATTCCCGAAATGAATCACAATGAAATTGTGGGTTGGGCGAATGAAAAAGAAGACCATCTGGTATGCATGCTTCGCAGTAATCTTGAAGACCCAAGAAATCAAAAGCGTTTAGATACAACCAAGGAAATCATTTCCAAGAAATCAAACGTGTATAGTCTTTTGTTGAAAGGGAATAACCTTATCGAACAATCCTTTTATGCTATTCACCTATTAGATTGGCTTTCATTTTATTTAGCTGAAGAAAAAAATATAGATGTCATGGAAGTACATGTCATCGATTATTTAAAATCAACCCTTGCAAATTAAAGTTATGGAAATTGCAATTATAGCTCACGATGGAAAAAAAGCTGAAATGGTTCAGTTTTTAAACGAACAAAAGGAAATCTTACACAAAGAAAACATTACCCTAGTTGCGACGGGTACAACGGGCACTAAGGTAGAAAAAGCAGGATTTATTGTCACTAAATTATTATCAGGACCTCTAGGAGGAGATGCGCAAATTGCCGCTCGAGTTGCTGAAGGAAAATGCCAAATGGTTATCTTTTTTAGGGATCCATTGGAAAAACATCCCCATGAACCCGACATTTTTATGTTGATGCGTGTATGCGATGTATATGATGTACCTTTAGCAACCAATCCCGCAACAGCAGAATTACTTTTTAAAAATTTGAGCAGCGACTAGAGTGAAAGCCTAAAAAGAATCCTCAATATTGGCCATAAAAAAATCCCGGCTGAAACAACCGGGATTTTGAATATACTTAGAGATTAGCTTATGCCTCCTCCTCATCATCATCATCATCTGTAGGCTTAGTAGCACCACGAGCCATTTTCACAGATACCACAACTGCATTCGCTGGATCTAAGAAAGTAACACCTGGTATGTTAATTGCGCTTACACGAATTGATTTTCCGATTTTTAAATTAGAAATATCTAAGGTAATATCGTTTGGTAAATCTTGAGGTAAACCTACTACATTCAAACGACGGAAAACTTGCATTAAACGTCCTCCGGCCATTACACCTTTAGATGAACCTGTTAATTTAACTGGTAATCCAATTCTAACTGGTTTTTTATCACTTAATTCTAAGAAATCAACGTGTTGAATAGTATCTTTCATAGGATGCTGTTGCAATTCACGAATAATCGCACTTGCCTTTTTCCCTTCAATATCTAATTCTACTTGATAAACATCCGGAGAAAATACAATTTTCTCGATGTCGTTTCTCTTTACAGAAAAATGGGTTTGCTCACCCAATCCATAAAGCACACACGGAACCATCCCTGCGTTTCTTACTGCAGCGGCGTCCTTTTTCCCTACGTTCGTTCTAATCGAACCGCTCAATTGTGCTGTTTTCATTTGTTATTATTTATGAGATTATAAAATGTGAACTAATTGATTCATTTTTCATCAATGCCATGATGACATCAGAAAATAAATCTGCAACGGATAAAACGCGAATTTTATCACTTTTTTGTTTAAGTGGAATGGTATCGGTTACAATCAATTCCGTAATTCTAGAATTTGCGATTCGTTCATAGGCTGGTCCGGAAAGCACTGCATGAGTACAAAATGCACGTACACTCTTTGCTCCTTTTTCCATGAACAAATCTGCTGCTTTGGTTAAGGTACCGGCTGTATCACACATATCATCTACAAGAATGACATCTTTTCCTTCTACATCACCAATTACCGTCATCTCAGCTACTTCATTGGCTTTTTTTCTTTGTTTATGACAAATCGCTAAACCAATATTTAATTTTTTCGCGTATGAATTGGCTCTTTTAGCACCACCAGCATCTGGAGCTGCCATAATTAAAGAACCGGTATTTAATTTCTCCATTTCTGGAAAGAAAATCGTTGAAGCATACAAATGATCTACAGGAACTTCAAAAAATCCTTGAATTTGATCTGCATGTAAATCCATCGTAATGATTCGATCAACACCTGCAGCCATTAACATATTAGCTACTAATTTCGCGCCAATAGCTACTCTTGGTTTGTCCTTACGATCTTGACGCGCTAAACCAAAATAAGGCATTACCGCAACAATTTTACGCGCTGAAGCACGCTTAGCAGCATCAATCATCAATAGTAAT
>JALRIV010000001.1 GCA_023255275.1 Crocinitomicaceae bacterium
TAAGTCGTAGTAATTCGACGCGGTAAAGTAATACAACTGTTTGTTTTTTGGATCTGCTTCAATGGCATCTGTTAAATATTTTTCAGCTGCTTTAGCATCTCCTTTTTTAAGCGAAATGTTGATTTTAGCAATGATTAAATCTAAATCTTTTGGTACCAACTCATCCAATGCATTTGCCAAGTTAAGAGCAGAATCCAATTGATTTCTTTCAATCATTCCGTTGATCGCTTGTGAGCCTAAAATGGAAGTGTTTTTTCTGGCATCTTCATATTCCAATCCAAGTAACTGTTGAACTTTGTAGGCATAGGCAAATAATCCTGCTGCTTCTGCTTTTTTCTTTTGTTCGTTCATCATAAGTCCCATGTTAAACATTTGGGCTGATTTGTTTTTCACAAAGTCAGAAGCATCACTTTTTTGCTTGGATTTTGGAGTGGTATACGCTGCGGTCAAACATTCCTTTGCAATGTTGAACACTGAGTCCGATTGAAACTCAGCTAAGTCTTCATTGTTAGGTAACATGGAAAGCTCCATCAACGAGTAATGAATAACTCCACGGTAATAATACATTTTTGTATTGGTACTCGTTGTTTCATTTAAAGCTGCCTCGTTGATAAATGTTCTTCCAGCTGTTAAATTGCTTTTTGCATCCTCAAAATTTCCTTTTGCCATGGCTAATTCATAGGCTTGGTATTTTAAAGCTGCATCGGTAATTCTTGCGGTTTGTGCGTTCATTTGGATCGCAGGTAAAATCAATCCCGCTAAACAAATTCCTTTTTTAATTGTATTTTTCATGTTCATTCTTTTTGATTTTTAATGAGATGCAATTGCGCTCATTATTCCACAGAATCGTTATCAATTTCTGTGCCATTCTCATTTTCTGTTGCAGGTTCAATTGGATTTCCATCTTCGTCAAATGCTTCTTCTTCATCATCACTGCGCGGAACTCTCGCAATCGCTGCAATTTCAGCATTTCCTTTTAAGTTGATTAATCGAACTCCTTGTGCAGCTCTACCCATCGTTCTGATGGAATCGATATGCATACGGATGGTCACCCCAGATTTGGTGATGATCATTAAGTCTTCTTCATCAGAAACAACTTTCAAGCCAAGAAGTGGACCTGTTTTATCGGTGATAGAAATCGTTTTTACTCCTTTTCCACCACGGTTCGTAACGCGATAAACGGGTTCGCCATCTTCAGGATCATTTAAGAATGAACGTTTTCCGTATCCTTTTTCAGAAACCACTAAAATCGTTTCAGAAGGATCTTTCACGCAAATCATACCTATTACAGAATCTTGCTCGTCAGCTAAGGTAACCGCTTTTACACCCGATGCATTTCTGCCCATTGGTCGTACTTTTGATTCGTTGAATCGAATCGCTTTACCAGCCTTAGTAGCAAGAAGCATTTCGTTGGTTCCGTCCGTTAATTTTGCTTCTAATAACTCATCATTTTCACGAATGGTAATGGCATTAATACCATTAGATCTTGGTCTTGAATACGCTTCAAGTGATGTTTTCTTGATAATACCCTCTTTCGTACACATGACAATAAAGTTGTTTTCTACGTACTCTTTATCGGTCAAGTCTTGTACTTTCACATAAGCTTTCACTTTGTCATCTTGAGGAATGTTGATCAAGTTTTGAATTGCTCTTCCTTTCGACGTTTTGTTTCCTTCTGGAATTTCGTATACACGCATCCAGAAACATCTACCTTTTTCGGTGAATACCAATAAGTAGTTGTGGTTGGTTGCGACAAACAAATGTTCTAAGAAGTCTTTATCTCGAGTAGCAGAACCTTTCGATCCCATACCACCTCTGTTTTGAACTTTATACTCATTTAAAGAAGTACGTTTGATGTATCCTGCATGCGAAATCGTCACGACTACTTCTTCATCGGCAATTAAATCCTCCATACGCATTTCACTTGCAGCGTATTCAATGGTAGATCTTCTTTCATCGCCATATTTAGCACGGACATCAATCAATTCATCTTTGATGATTTGCATTCTTCGCTCAACACGATCCAAAATATCTTTTAAATCTGCAATGAGCGCCATTAATTCTTGGAACTCTGCACGTAATTTATCTTGCTCTAGTCCTGTTAAGTGACGAAGACGCATGTCTACAATCGCTCGAGTTTGTGCTTCTGAAAGTCCAAAGCGCGCAGATAAGGTTTCTCTTGCCTCATCCGGACTTTTAGATTCTTTAATGATTTTGATGACTTCGTCAATGTTATCAGAAGCGATGATCAAACCTTCTAGGATGTGCGCTCTTTCTTCTGCCTTTCTTAAGTCAAAAGTAGCTCTTCTAACCACTACTTCATGTCTGAATTTAACGAAGTTTGATATCAAATCCTTTAAATTCAATAAGTAAGGTCTTCCGTCAACCAAACAGATGTTGTTAACAGAAAAAGAAGTTTGAAGCGAAGTATATTTATACAGTTTGTTTAGAACGACATTCGCAATAGCATCGCGTTTGATTTCATAAACCACACGCATACCGTTACGGTCAGATTCATCTCTTAAATCTGAAATTCCTTCAATTTTTTTATCGTTAATTAACTCTGCCGTTTTTTTAATCATTTCTGATTTATTCACTTGGTAAGGAATCTCAGTAATAATAATTTGTTCACGACCGTTAACTTCTTCAATTTCAGCTTTGGCACGCATCACAATACGGCCTTTACCTGTTGTTAAAGCGTCTCTAACACCTTCATAACCATAGATGATACCGCCTGTTGGGAAATCTGGAGCTTTAACGTAGTTTAATAATTCTTCTACTTCAATCTCTGGATTATCAACATATGCGATGATCCCATCAACAACCTCTGATAAATTATGTGGAGCCATGTTGGTGGCCATACCTACCGCAATACCAGATGATCCATTCACCAAAAGGTTAGGGATTTTAGTTGGTAAAACAGATGGTTCCTCTAAACTATCATCAAAGTTTGGATTAAAATCAACCGTTTCTTTTTCAAGATCGGCTAGCATTTCTTCAGCAATTTTTCGAAGTCTTGCCTCGGTATAACGCATTGCTGCCGGACTATCGCCATCCACAGATCCAAAGTTACCTTGTCCATCTACTAATGGGTAACGAAGCGACCAAGGTTGCGCCATTCTCACCATGGTGTCGTAGACAGAGGAATCTCCATGTGGGTGATACTTACCCAGTACTTCCCCTACGATTCTTGCTGACTTTTTATAAGGACGATTGGAGAATACCCCCAAATCTTGCATTCCATACAGTACTCTTCGGTGTACAGGTTTAAATCCATCTCTTACATCGGGTAAAGCTCTTGAAACGATTACAGACATTGAATAATCAATGTATGCACTTTTCATTTCGTCTTCGATGTTAATCTGAATTATTTTTTCGCCATCTGCCATGTTGTCATTAATTTATTTTAGCACACTATTTGTGAAGTATTAAAAGTGTCGAAATTAAGGATATTATCCTTATGTTTTACAACGCTAAATGGTATTTTATAAACAAAAATCTGTGGAAAATTGCATTTTTAATCGACTTATTAACAATTTTTAAATACTATATTTGTATCATTGGTTAATTGTGTAATTTTCACTTAAATCGTAAATTATGGAAGCTAAATTTTCTCCAAGAGTAAAAGATGTGATCAACTTCAGTAGAGAGGAGGCGGTTCGTATTGGAAACGAATTTATTGGAGTGGAACATTTACTAATTGGTTTGTTTAGAGAGGGTGGAGGTACTGCGATGACGATCTTAAAAGGATTTTCACTTGACTTGGATCAAATTCGATTTGAGGTGGAAGCTACTTTAAAAGCGAATGCGAAGGTTTTGAATCCTAATTTGATCAACATTCCACTTGTGAAGCAAGCTGAAAAAGTGTTGAAGATTACGTATTTAGAGGCGAAATTATACAAAAGCCCAATCATTGGTACGGAACATTTGTTGCTGTCGATTTTAAAAGAAGAAGATTCGGTAGCGTGTGCAATTTTGAATAAATATGGGGTAATATACGATAATGTAAAAGATGAACTAGAAATGATGCAAAAAGAAAATAATTTACCTAGAGCTGAATTCCCTGGTGGACAAGATGAAGATGGAGATGCATTCTCTGCTCAGAAAAAACCAGTAGACCCAAAATCGAAAACACCGGTTTTGGATAATTTTGGTCGTGATTTAACAAAAATGGCAGAGGTTGGGAAATTGGATCCAATCGTTGGTCGTGAGAAAGAAATTGAGCGCGTAAGTCAAATTTTATCGCGTAGAAAAAAGAACAATCCAATTTTAATTGGTGAGCCAGGTGTTGGTAAATCAGCTATTGCTGAAGGTTTAGCCTTGCGAATTGTGCAACGAAAAGTATCGAGAGTTTTGTTCAATAAACGAATCATCTCATTGGATTTAGCTTCATTAGTTGCGGGTACAAAATACCGTGGACAATTTGAGGAGCGTATGAAGGCGGTGATGCAAGAGATTGAGAAAAATCCGGATATCATTTTATTCATTGATGAAATTCATACGATTATTGGAGCGGGAGGAGCTTCTGGTTCCTTAGATGCTTCCAACATGTTTAAGCCTGCTTTAGCGCGTGGCGAGATGCAAGCTATTGGTGCAACCACTTTGGATGAGTATCGTCAATACATTGAGAAAGATGGTGCTTTAGAGCGTCGTTTCCAAAAAGTGATTATTGAACCAACTACCGTTGAGGAAACGGTTCAAATTTTGAATAACATTAAAGAGCGTTATGAGGAACATCACTCAGTAGTATTTACGGATGAAGCTATTGCAGCTTGCGTGAAATTGACTGAGCGTTATATAACCGATCGACATTTGCCAGACAAGGCGATCGATGCTTTAGATGAAGTTGGGTCTCGTGTTCACTTAAATAATATTCATGTCCCACAAGAGATTTTGGATGTTGAGGCGAAGATTGAAGCCTTGAAACTGGAAAAAAATGAGGTGATTAAATCGCAGCAATACGAGAAAGCAGCTGAACTAAGAGATAGTGAACGAAAACTACAAGATCAATTAGAGGAAGCTAAAAAACGTTGGGAGGAGGATTCAAAATCTAATAAAGTGACGGTTACTGAAGAGCATGTCGCGGAAGTAGTTTCCATGATGTGTGGTATACCAGTGACTCGCGTTTCTCAATCTGAAACAGGGAAATTGGTGACCATGGCAGAAGAGCTTCGAGGTAAAGTGATTGGTCAAGACGATGCAGTTTCCAAAGTTGTCAAAGCAATTCAACGAAATCGTGCTGGATTGAAAGATCCTAACAAGCCAATCGGATCATTCTTTTTCCTAGGGCCAACTGGTGTAGGTAAGACTCAATTGGCAAAAGTTCTAGCGAAGTATTTATTTGATTCTGAAGATGCTTTAGTGCGGATCGATATGTCGGAATACATGGAGAAATTCTCTATTTCACGATTAGTTGGAGCGCCTCCAGGATACGTTGGTTATGAAGAAGGTGGACAATTGACTGAAAAGGTGAGGAGAAAGCCTTATTCCATCATTTTGTTGGATGAGATTGAAAAAGCACATCCAGATGTATTTAACTTGTTGTTACAAGTGTTGGATGATGGACATATGACGGATGGTTTAGGAAGAAAGATTGATTTCAAAAACACCATTCTTATCATGACATCTAATATTGGTGCGCGACAATTGGCAGATTTTGGAACTGGGGTTGGATTCGGAACAAAAGCGAAAACTGAAGCGCGTGATGAAAATGCGAAGTCAGTGATTCAGAATGCGTTAAGAAAAGCCTTTTCTCCTGAATTTTTGAATCGAATTGATGATATGATCATCTTCAAATCGCTTGAGCGAGAAAGTATTCACAAAATTATTGATTTGGAATTGTCTAAATTATACGGACGAATTAACGATTTAGGATATACAATCGAAATGACTGATGCTGCTAAAGATTTTATCGTGGATAAAGGATATGATGAGAAATTTGGAGCCCGTCCATTGAAAAGGGCCATTCAAAAATTCATTGAGGACCCTCTAGCGGAAGAAATCATCAAGTCTAATCTTCAAGAAGGAGATAAGATTAAATTAGATTTAAATACCGAAAAGACTGATCTTAGTGTGAAAATTGATAAACCAAGTAAGTCTAAAGCGAAATCAAAAGAGTAATTTTTAGAGTAACTTAAAAAAAATAGTAAAAAAGCACGATTTTTAGTGCTTTTTTTATTTTACCCCCTATTTTTTTAGGGGGGTGTTAATAAAAAATAATAAAAATATTTGGATAACCCCCTTAAAAAATTGTAATTTTGTCAAAAAAATATTTTTATGGCTACAAAACGAATGCAAGCGTATCAAGATGTGTTAAATCGTACTCCGAAGCACATTGATTTTGATGGTAAGGTTTCAGAATTATTTGGTAAAAACGTATTTCATCTAGAAGTGATGCGTGAGTATTTGCCAAGTGATGCTTACAAATCAATGAATGAAGCAATCCAAAACGGAACCCGTTTAGATCGTAAAATGGCGGATCAAGTAGCTTCTGCCATGAAAGATTGGGCAATTACTAAAGGAGCGACGCATTACACCCACTGGTTTCAACCGTTAACAGGTGCGACAGCAGAAAAACACGATGCATTCTTTAAGCCAGTTGGGCCAGGAAGAGCCATAGAACGTTTTGATGGAGATTTATTGGTACAACAAGAGCCAGATGCGTCTTCCTTTCCAAATGGAGGTATTCGTAATACCTTTGAGGCAAGAGGGTATACGGCATGGGATCCATCTTCTCCTGCATTCGTCATTGGAAAAACGTTATGTATTCCTACCATATTTATCTCTTATACGGGAGAATCGTTAGATTATAAAATGCCGTTATTGAAAGCTTTACATGCTGTGGATCAAGCAGCTGTTGAAGTTTGTCAGTATTTTGATAAAAATGTTACTAAAGTAAACGCAACCTTAGGATGGGAGCAAGAGTATTTCTTGGTTGATCAGGCTTTGTTTAATGCACGTCCTGATTTAATGATGACAGGAAGAGCCTTGTTTGGTCATGCTGCTGCAAAAGGACAACAGTTAGAGGATCATTATTTTGGATCAATTCCTGAGCGTGTAACTGCATTCATGCGTGAGTTTGAGATGGAAGCGATCGCGTTGGGAATTCCAGTCACTACAAGACATAACGAGGTGGCGCCAAACCAATTTGAATGTGCACCTATCTTCGAAGAATGTAATTTAGCCAATGACCACAATTTATTGTTGATGGATTTAATGGAGAAAATTGCGCGTAAACACGATTTCCGAGTTTTATTACATGAGAAACCATTTGCAGGTGTAAACGGTTCGGGTAAACACAATAACTGGTCATTAAGTACAGATACAGGAGTGAACTTATTGGCACCTGGGAAAAATCCAAAAAGTAATTTACAGTTTTTAACGTTTTTCGTAAATACCATTTATGCGATTTATGAAAACGCTGATTTATTAAGAGCGTGTATTGCTTCTGCAGGAAATGATCATCGTCTTGGAGCAAATGAAGCGCCTCCAGCGATTATTTCAACCTTTATTGGTTCTCAATTATCGAATTTATTGGATGAAATTGAGAAAAACGTAAAGGCTGGAAAAATGACTCCGGAAGATAAAACGGAATTGAAATTAAACATCGGTAAAATTCCTCAAATTATGCTGGATAATACGGATAGAAATAGAACTTCTCCGTTCGCATTTACTGGAAATAAATTTGAATTTAGAGCCGTAGGTTCTTCTGCAAACTGTTCTTCTGCAATGATTGTGTTGAATACGATGATGGCACAACAGTTGAAAAACTTTAAGGCACAAGTAGATGCAAGAATCGAAAAAGGAGAAAGTAAAGACGAGGCGATCTTACACCAATTGCAAAAAATGATCAAAGAATCGAAAAAGATTCGTTTTGAAGGAAATGGTTACGGTGATGAGTGGGTTAAAGAAGCAGAGAAGAGAGGTTTGAATAACTTTAAAGATACACCAAGAGCTTTAGAGGCATGGGGTGATAAAAAGTTTGTTAAATTATTCAACGATTTGAACGTCTTAACACCACGTGAATTAGAGGCGCGTCAAGAGATTGAATACGAAAACTATGTATTGAAATTGCAAATTGAAGCACGTATCATGGGTGATTTAACGCAAAATCATATCATTCCTGCGGTAATCGAATACCAAAACAAATTGATCAAAAACATTTCCGGATTGGTAGATGTTTACGGCGATAAAGAAGGTAAAAAAGCAGCTGCAGCACAAATCGATTTATTAAGTAGAATTTCCATTCATTTGAATAAAATGAAGGATGCTGCTGATGTTATGTTGAAAGAACGTAAGGTGGCGAATCAATTGGAGAATGCGCACAAAAAAGCTTATGCATATTGCGATAAAGTAAAAATACATTTTGATGAAATTCGTTACCACGCAGATAAGTTAGAATTATTGATCGATGATGAGTTGTGGCCATTGCCAAAATTCAGAGAAATGTTATTTACACGATAAATCTCATGAAAACCCTGATTTTTTAATTAGGGTTTTTTTTATTTTTTATAATCTAATATAAACAACATATTTGTTTTTTTTCGAAACCATTTTCAGGTTAACCCTTCTTTCTATAATATCCTGTTCTAAATTGAATTTTATGATTTAAAATTCAAGTCCCTTTGAAGATTTAATACAAAATAAGATTAATCAAAAATAATGGTAGTGATAAGTCCCTCTTGAAACTCTTGATGAATCGTACCATCCATTTGTTCAATAAGGGAATCGTTTAATTCTGTACCTTGTCCTTTTTTTAATGGGAAAGGATTTTTATCACCATTGTCTTGAATGATAATTTTATTGGATTGACCATCTTTTGAAAGGCTAATCGTCAATTGATTATTTCGATTTTGTTTAAAGGCATGCTTGTATGAATTGGTAATGACCTCGTTGATGATTAAGGTCAATGAGGTAGCATTTTTAACATCTACCATCATGTCGATTAAATGCAATTGAATGTTAACTTGAAAAATATTACCATAACTCTTCTGAATGTTTCCAAGTAAATCTGTTAAAATGGTTTTTAAATTGATTGCATTAAAATTCTCTGTAAAATTAATGGATTGGTGGATGGATGAAATCGCATAAACTTGCTGAATGATATTCCCAAATAAATCTTGGTGAAAATCGTCTTTTGATTTATGGCTTTCATTTTTGAGTAGGGCTAAAATAATACTGAGGTTGTTTTTTACTCGGTGATTAAGTTCCTTGATTAATATTGTCTTCTCTTCCAATAAATCCTCTAATGATTTTTTATTGGAATTGTTTTCATGGTTAAGAATGGTAAGTGTTAAAATGTGGGCTAATGAAATGACAAATTGTTGTTCATAGATTGTCCAATTTCTTTTTTTAGAGGTTGTCTCTATGCAGAAAACCCCAGTAAATTTGCCATTCAATCGAAAAGGTACATCCAACATTGATTTGATGCCATTTAAAGCGATATAATTGTCTTTGATTTCAAAATTTTTAGGATCTTTATAAGCGTCATTGCTTACTAGAATTTGGTCGGATTGAATGTGTTTGAAGTAATTTGGGGAGTCCTTTTCTTGAATAGGCTCCATCTTATAGTAACCTTGATTTATGGAATATGAAAGATGGTTTGTTAACGTTTTTTGATCTTTTGAAATAAACCAAACATTAGACCTTTCCACATCTAATACGTTGGTTACAATTAAAAGTATGGAATTAATGATTTCATCAATTAACCCCTCACTGATAAATTTACTTCTGGATAATTGTTCGGTTACCTCGATTAAATTACTTTGTTGAATTTCCATTTTTGTATAATAGTAGAAAATAAATATACAAATTTTTAAGATGGAAAACTAAATCGACATAATTTAGATAGAGAATATAACATCCACTCGTCTGTTTTTCTGACGATCGTTGTCTGTATTTTCAGGAAAAGCAATTGGGTTTTTGTTACTCATCCCTTTAAAGTTCATTCGTTTTTTAGCAATACCTCTTTTTCTTAATTCTTTATAGACTGCTTTTGCTCTTCTTTTTGACAATCTCATTTTGTTCCCACAGCAAACGTGCCCTCTAATCAATACATTGACGTTAGGGTTTGATTTCATAAAATCATACAGTAAGTTTAATTCTTTGTAAGATGAATTTAACAGTTTTGTTTTGCCACCGTAAAATTCAATACTTAAAATAATCGGATTAAACTCATCTACAAAAAATTTGGATGGAGTAGGAGTGGTGTCAGCTGGTGCACTTTTCAAAAAGGTATCGATTTTTGTTTCTTGCACCTCATTCACGTTTCTTGTTTTGGAAAAGTAATATAGATCGATTCTCCTCCAATAATCATAATTAGTGATATCTTCCAAAGAATCAGGATAATTTTCTCCAATAATGACAGGAGTTGGGATTTGGTAATTTAGAGCGTTTAATATCTCTTTAATTTTTGTAAATCTTCGAAGCGATAGATTTTGATTGTGCTGTGTTGTACCGTTGGTATCGCTGTAGACCTCAATTTTTTCAATTTTGAGATCATGGTTACTTGAGTCATTTAACCATAGGCTGAATTCATCTTGCGAAGTTGTGGTGATTTCAACGGAATTCTTTACAAAAAAAATAGATATTTTGCTAAGATTTTGACTGAAAAGGCCAAAAAAGGAAAATAGCAAAATAATGGTCAACATGTGTTTCATACGTTGCAAATTTACGCCATATTCCTATAATAAAATAAAAAAACCGCCCAAATTTGAGCGGTTTATTAACATATGATGTTGAAATCTACTATTTGTATTCTGAAAGGTCAACTTTTTCGTTGATTTTCAAACTAGAAACCTTGCCTGAAAGCGTTGCACCTCCGGCAATTAAATTCGTAGTAAATGGAAATAAAATACCACTAACTTCTTTGAAATCTCCAAATTCCATGGTGATTTCTTGCGTTTCCTCTTCTTCTTTTTGAATCGTGAACGATTTTACTTTCATGAAAGAAGATGCATCAAAATAATCAAAACTTTCACCTTTTGGTTGAGCAATTTTAAGAACATACACATCCTTACCATTTAAGCTTTCGATTCCTAATAACTCGTAATTAATTTGATTGGCAGTATAGTTTAGTTCTGGGAATAAACCACTTGTTTTTTGCTTTTCAACAATTTCTTCTGCGGTAAGTTCTTTTTTACCGGTTTGCATGCTCATGGCATAACCAGATTTACCATCAAAAAACGTACGTTGGAAAACCATCCCTTGTCCTTCCAATTTACTTCCTTCAGTTGCAGGAGATACCCAAACTTTCGTGTTTTTAATTGGGAATGGTGCTTGCGGAATAGAAATGTCAGAAACCTCTTCTAAAGATTTTATTTTTTTGAGTTTTTTCGCAACCTCTTTTGCGTTAGCACTTTTGGTTACCGCTAAAAGGTAATTTTCAATCAACTTTTCTTTGGTAATATCTGCTTTTTTCATTTCTTTCAATTCATCACCAAAAGCATCTACAAATTCAATTTTACCATCGGCATCGAATACTTTTAATTTCTCCAGAATAGCTTCATTACCCACGACAACGATATTGCAATTTTTTGCCGTCAAATACGTTTGAGCCATCGTAAGAACGTCGTCTTTATTTACATTCTCCAATCGCGTTAAATACGTTTGGTAGTAATCTTTTGCTAAATTGTACTTGATGATGTTTAAAGCGAATCGAGCGATCGTTTGAGGTCTCTCCAGGGAACGAGCAAAACTTCCTGCCATCGAAGATTTAATCAGGTTTAATTCTTCATCGGTTACATAGCCATTCGCAATTTTGTCCAATTCCATTAAAATTTGAACAATCGCGGAATCCGTTACATCATTTCTAAAGTTACCACCTGCTGAAAGCCAAGAACCATTTTCAGTAATGTTTAAAGAGGAATAACAACCATACGTGTAAGCTTTGTCTTCTCTTAAATTTTGCATCATTCTTGAACCGAAACCTGAACCTCCCAAAATGGTATTTAAAACGGTTGTTGGAAGTTGATTAGCATCTCCTTGAATCATGTCGATTGGAAAAGAAACTTGAATTACCGATTGAACGGCACCTGGTTTTTTTACAAAAATCACACGATTTCCTTTGTTGATGTTTTTGCTGGTGTAGGCTTGTTTATATGGAGCAACACCATTCCAAGTTCCAAAATATTTTTGAATCATAGCTTTGGTTTGCTCTTTGGTAATGTCACCAACTACCACAATATATGCTCCTTTAGGGCTAAAGTTCGATTTGTAATAATTAATTACATCTTCTCTTGAAATATTTTTCAAGGTTTTCTCACTCATTACTTCTCCATAAGGATGGTTAGGGAAATTCACCTTAGAAACTGCATTCTGAGCCATCGTTGATGGATCTGATTTTGCGCTCAATAAAGAAGATTCAAATTGTTTAACGATACGGTTGAACTCTGAATCCGGGAAGTTAGCATTCATCGTTACGTCTGCCATTAAAGATAAACCTTTTTCCATGTGCTTTGTCAAACAAGAAAGGGAAATGGAATTACTGCTGGCATTTAAATTTGCTCCGATATAATCCACTTCATTATCCAATTGATCTTTGGTTCTATTGGTGGTTCCAGACATGATTAAAGATCCAGAAATTTCAGCTAATCCTGCTTTATCCTTCTCTAATTTTGGGTCTGAACCCATAAATGCTGCGAAAGATACGGTAGGCAATTTATGATTCTCCGATAAGATGACCGTAATGCCATTTTCGGTAGTGAAGACTTCTGAGTCTTTGATGTTTATTTTGGTTGCTTTTTGTGCTGCCGGTTGCTTCGTGCGATCTACTTGTCCAAAGACTAAAGTCGGTAATGCGATGGCTAAAGCGATTATTTGTTTTTTCATAACGAATCAAGTTAGTTTTTTGGAAGATAATATAAGATCACGCGAGCATCTTGCGTTAAGTACTTTTTAGCAACGCGCTGGATATCTTCTTTTGTTACTTTTAAATAATTTTCTAATTGCGTATTTGCTTTTTCAGTTGAACCTTGATAGACATATGCATCTGCTAAATTTTCAGCAATTCCTGCAATGGTCGCATTCGATGAAACTAATTTGTTCTCAAATGAATTTCTTACTTTTTCAAACTCTTCTTGAGAAATCAATTCGTTTTTAATTTTATCAATTTGCACATCGAATTCTTTTTGAATAACATCTAACTGAACGTCTTTTGACGCAATTGCTGCAAAAATTCCAAGACCAGCATCTTCTAATCCGAAAGAGAATGAAAAAGCAAAGGAAGCCAATTCTTTTTTCTCTACAATTTCTTTGTTGATTCTAGAAGAGCTTCCTCCAGATAACACTTCGTTCATCATATCAATCGCATAGGTATCTGGATTGTTTTGATCCGGCATTTTATACCCCATGAAAATCGCAGGCAATTGAATGTTATCGTAAATCGTATCTTGAGTTACTTTGGTTAATACTTCAGTGTCTTTATTCGGACGTGGAATTTCAACCGCTTTGGAAGCATAAGCATTAATCAAACGTTTCGCTTCTGGAGTCGAAGATTTCATGAAGTTATTCGCATCAAACTTTGATTTATCGACACTGTACTTTGCTTTAAAAGCTTCGTCAGATAAGTTTTCAAAATCTCTGTATAAGTTGATTGCTTGTCCTTTTGGAATAGTTGCAAAATATTTGTCGATCCATTTTTTTGCTTGTTCAATGTTAATGTCACCAGCAATAGAAAGTGTTGCGTTACTAGGAACATAGAATGTTCTGTAAAAATCGATATAATCTTGCTCTTGTGCTGCATCCAGATGTTCCATGCTCCCGATTGGTTGCCATTTGTAAGGGTGAACAGTAAATAATCTACGGAACATTTCATACATAAAAGAAGCATAAGGCTGATTATCTACTCGCTGGCGCTTTTCTTCTTTCACAACACTGCGTTGTGTTTCCACTCCTTTGTTGTCAACTTTTGCATGCAATAAACGCTCGCTTTCTAACCAAAGACCTAATTCCAATTGGTTTGAAGGAAGAATTTCGTAGTAATAAGTACGATCTTGGGAAGTGTTTGCATTTAAAGTCCCACCGTTGTTTTCAACATATTTATCGTATTCTCCACGCTCAATGTTGGTAGACCCTTCAAAAAGCAAATGCTCAAAAAAGTGCGCAAATCCTGTTCTTTCTGGGTTTTCATTTTTAGATCCTACATGGTACAAAATGGAGACCGTTACAATAGGGGTTGCATGTTCTTCATGCAAGATTACGTGTAAGCCATTTGGTAGATCATATTCCACATAGCTTAATTTTTTCTGGCCTATTACTGTATTGGTTGATAAACCGAGCAATATGCAAAAGATTAATTTTTTCATTGTGTTCTTTAAAGTTTAAACAAAGAAAGTTAGAATTTCTGAAATAAGAAGCAATTGTTGATAAAAGGAAATTGAATACTATGAGTGGTTATTAGAAAAGGGTGTAGTTTATTATTCGATGCTCATTTGTTCGATTTCTTCTCGTTGTTCGATAACGGTGTCTGATGTATTCGGAATATCATAAAAAGAAATTTCCGTAAATCGGATAATCATCATAAAGTTTGTGGCTACTTCTCGAATGATAATGGTTGCTAAAAGTGCACTTTTTTGATTGTATAAAAATTCAATATCTGTTTGATGTATTCCGTTTTTATAAATCGATTTTAAAGTTAGGTTACCAAACTCATCGTAAAGGTATTTTTCTTCCTGCACTGGAATAGATAGCGTATCTATATAGGTCGTTTTTTGCGCCAAAAAACCATGTTCATTATAAGTGTATTTCGTGGTTAATCGCGAAGAATTCATCAGGAAGAAGTCCTCACTTTCCAGAAGATAACCTAATTCGTTAAATTGTTGTGTGATTTTTTTGTAAGGGAGGTGGTAGTTGTTGTAATAGGTACTTTGGATTTGTTTATCAAAATATTGATTTACAATAGTTTCCTCCTGTAGTATAGTGCTTCTAGGAACTTCTTCAATGGAATCGTAATACAATTGACTAACTAATTCACTATTTTTAAAGTTTGCATGATCGAAGGTGTAACTCTTTACCAAAAAACCATTGGAATTTGTTTGGTAAGTTTCTCGAATGCGTTGAAGGGAGTCGTAATAAAAGAAGATTTTAGTGCTGTCCTTGGTGCCATCATCTTGCTTGGTTTCATAGGTGAAATCCAAACGACCTAAAGTGTCAAAGTGATACACGTAATAATAAGAGGTAGGACGCATCACATCTCCTTTTTTCTTGTAGATGAAATTCCCTTTCAATTCTTTGACCTGATTTTTTTGAATGAATGCCTCGTTAAAAAAGGGTTTATCCGTGAAGGCATCTCCATTTTTATTATCTAACATTTGGGCTTTCGAGTTAAGCGCAGCAAATGAAAAAATAAGAAGCAAAACGAGTTTAAACATAGATGCGGTTCAAAATGGAATCAATATCTGTAGTCGGTTCAAAACAGGTTTCATGCTTACACCAAAAGTAAACCGTTTCAGGCTCAGTTGTTTTTTTATGATTGGAATAAGGGACGGTATTGTTGCTGCTGATTCCTAAAAGAATATTCGGTAAATATTCCTTGGCTAATTCAAAATACTTTTCTTTTTCATCCTTCCCACTGATAACAATTGCATGATGTTGATGGGTAAATTTCAATAAAAGTTGTGCCCAATGCGAGTAACCTGAACCATAATGTTCCATTCCGTCATACATCGCATTAACCATTTGCTTGGCTCGATTCATCCATGCTTCATGTGCAAAATAGGAACCAAGTGTAAATAAATTCATTGCCATCACGGCGTTAGAGGAAGGAATCACATTGTCGTTGATTTCCATTTTTCTTGCTATTAAATCGGTGTTTTCTGGTGTGAAGTAAAACATCACTTGTTTTTCATGCGAAAAATGGTGAAGGGTAAACTCTAAGATTTTTTTGGCTTGGTCCAAATGCTTTTCTTCTAACGTGGCTTGAAATAAGGCAATGTAAAATTCGATGACGAAGGCATAATCTTCCAAAAAACCATCGATATTGGCTTTTCCATCCTTGAAGTTTCGATAAATCTTACCATTTTCAGCAAGCATATATTTTTCCAACCAGAGCTGTATTCCTTTTGCTAGGTTTAAAAAATGTTCGTTCTGAAATGCCAGATAAGCGTCCAATAATCCTTTTCCTGTCATTGCATTCCAGGAGCTCAAGCATTTATCATCGATTCCTGGTTTAATACGTTCATTTCTAGTATTTAACAGTCTTCTTTGGATAGATTTAACTTGTTCTTTTAGGTCATCAATTCGTAATCCGTGTTGTTGCGCAAACTTCTCATCGCTTAAGTTTCTCATGAGGATGTAATTACCCTCCCAAGCTCCCAATTGGTTGACATTGTAATAATCGAACAACCATTGTTCGTCCTTTTTGAGTAAAGTGCTTAACTCCTCCTTAGTCCAAACATAAAATTTCCCTTCTTCATTTTCAGAATCTGCGTCGATGGCCGAAAAAAAGCAACCAAAAGGAGAACGCATTTCATCCTCTAACCATTGAATGGTATCTTCAACTACTTCGCGGTATAGATTTTCCTTTGTTCTTTTATAGGCTTGTGCATATAGCGATAGCAGCTGTCCATTATCGTACAACATTTTTTCAAAGTGGGGGACTTTCCAAAGTAAATCTACGGAGTAACGCGAAAAACCACCCCTGATTTGGTCGTAGATCCCACCAAAGGCCATGCTTTTCAGGGTTAAATCTACATGCTTTAAAACGTTCTCATGGTTGGCAACATAGCCATAAGCTTGTAGAAATTGATAGTTGTCAGGAAGTGGAAATTTTGGAGCTTTAGAGTCGCCTCCGTATTGTCGATCAAAATGTTTTGACCAACGAAGTACGAGTTCATCGAGATGTTTGTTTTCAAAAGTGTGCGTGGGAATGATTTGATCGATTAATTCACTGTTTTGAATACCTTCAGTTAAATTTTCGGCATATTCTCTTGCTTTATCAGGGTCGTTTGTATACGTTTCCTGCAAGGATCTTAAAATATACATCCAATGTTCCTTCGGGAAATAGGTACCCCCATAAATGGGTTTTCCGTTTGGTAGTGTAAAACAATTTAAAGGCCATCCTCCTTTTTGCGTCATCAATTGAACGGCTGTCATGTAAATTTGGTCAACGTCAGGTCGCTCTTCTCGATCCACTTTTATATTGATGAAGAATTTATTCATTATTGCAGCAACCTCTTCATCCTCGAAGCATTCATGTTCCATGACATGACACCAATGACAAGCTGAATACCCAATGGAAATTAATACAAGTTTATTTTCTTTTTTAGCGCGTTCAAAAGCTTCATTCGTCCATGCGACCCAATTTACGGGATTATGAGCATGTTGCAGCAAGTAAGGAGAGGTTTCGTGAATTAAATCATTCGTGTATTCTTCCATTTACCTAACTTATAAATCAAGACGATATACTTCCGTTAAGCCTGTGTTGTCGCTAAAATTCACATTTAGGTCGTCTATAATTCCATCTTTAATGTCGTACACCCAACCATGAATATGTAATTCTTGTTTGGCTCTCCATGCACTCTGCACAATGGAAGTTTTTGCTAAATCGTAAACTTGTTCTTTTACATTTAATTCTACAAATCTGGCAAATCGTTCATTTTCATCTTCAATTTGATTCAATTCCTCATAATGAAAACGATAAACATCTTTAATGTGTCTGATCCAATTGTCAATTAAGCCATATTGATGATTCCCCATAGCGGCTTTAACTCCACCGCAACCGTAATGTCCGCATACTATGATGTGGGTTACTTTTAATACGTTCACAGCATAATCCAAAACACTTAACATGTTCATATCGGTATGCAAAACCATGTTTGCAATATTACGATGTACAAAGACTTCCCCTGGTTCAGCGCCAATAATTTCATTTGCAGGCACTCGGCTATCCGCACAACCTATCCATAAAATAGGGGGTTGTTGACCATCCGCAAGTCGAGAAAAATAATTTTCGTCAAGAGCCAGTTTATTTGTTACCCATTTCTTGTTGTTGTCTAAAAGTGACTGGTAATATATTTTATTCATAGGATTAAGTTTTAATCAATCTGATAGCCTAAGATACGCATAAAATCTGTAGCAGTTTGTTCGTTACTGAAAACACTGGTAACTAATTTACCGTTTTCATCGCGTTCGATTAAGATGTGCTTAGGTTCTGGGATGAGGCAATGTTTTAAACCACCGAAGCCACCAATGGTTTCTTGATAGGCACCCGTATTAAAAAAGCCAATGTAAAGTACTTGGTTACGGTCAAATTTCGGAAGGTAAATGGCATTTGAATGCTGTTCAGAGTTGTAATAATCATCGCTGTCACATGTCAAACCACCCAATAACACCCTTTCATAGTCATCATTCCAACGATTGATAGGCAACATGATGAAGCGCTGATTGATCGCCCAGGTATCTGGTAAATTGGTCATGAACGAGGAGTCAATCATATTCCATTTTTCTCGATCGTTTTGCTGTTTTTGATGAATGACACTAAATAATGCACCTCCACTTTCACCAACGGTAAATGAACCGAATTCAGTAAAAATATTGGGTTCAGGAATGTCATTATCGGTACAAACGCGTTTAATTTGCGTTAAAATTTCTCGTACCATGTAAGCGTAATCGTAGTCAAAAGCTAATGATTTCTTAATCGGGAAACCGCCTCCAATGTTCAAGGAGTCCAAACTAGGACATACCTTTTTCAAGTCTGAATAGACACGTAAACATTTGGTTAATTCGTTCCAATAATAAGCGGTGTCGTTGATACCTGTATTGATGAAAAAATGCAACATTTTCACTTCAACTCTAGGATTTTCTTGCAGAATTGCCTTGTAAAAGGGTACAATTTCGCGGTAACGAATGCCTAAACGTGAGGTGTAGAACTCAAACTTTGGCTCTTCCTCAGAGGCAATTCGAATTCCCACTTGAATCTTTTTGTCTGTACGAGCAAGGATTTCGTGTAATTCTTGCGTATTATCAACAACTGGGATTACTTTTAAGTTGCCCTCATTGATCAAGTCAACAATTCCTTCAATGTAGTTCTTAGGCTTAAACCCATTGCAAATGACAAAACTGTCTTTTGCTAGCTTGCCTGAGTTGTATAAATTTTTCACGATGTCTACATCAAAAGCAGAAGAGGTTTCGATGTGTACATCATTTTTTAAGACTTCATCTAAAATAAAGGAAAAATGCGAACTTTTGGTGCAGTAAGAATAGTAGTAATTTCCTGCATAACCTAAGTTATTCATGGCCTCACGAAACCAACCTTTAGCACGTTGAATGTTGTTAGAAATTTGGGGTAAATAATTAAATTTTAATGGCGTACCGTGCTCATTGATTAATCGCATTAAATCAATTCCATGAAACATCAGACGATCTTCTCTAAGATTAAACTCGTTTTGAGGGAAATCAAAAGTTTGGTCAATTAAATCTAAATATTTTGTTCTCATTTCTAAATTTTGTATTACAAATTTCCGTTAAATAATCGATAATTGAAAGGATGAACTAGAGTAATTCTAAAATTTTTTCGGTTGGTCTCCCAATAACAGCTCGATTCCCCTTGACGATTATCGGTCTTTCGATTAATTTAGGGTGTTTGAGCATGACGTCTATCCACTCGGATTCTGATAAATCTTGTCCTTTAAATTGCTCCTTGAATATAGCTTCGTTTTTGCGGATTAAATCAAAGGCAGACATATTTAATTTGCGAAGTATTTCAATCAATTCTTCTTTCGAAATTGGATTGGTTAAGTAAGTGATGGTTTCGAAATTTTGATTTTTTTCCTTTAAAAACTCAATGGCACTCCTACTTTTAGAACATTGATTATTGTGATAAACTATCATATGGGATTATTTAAACCAACTGGAATATAAGACATAATTTTGAGCGATACGTTGCACTTCACCTTTGAATAATTCTGGGGTTAAGGTTTTTACTTTTTTAGCGGGTACTCCAGCATAAATACTCCAAGATTCTACACGTGTTCCTTCTAAAAGTACTGCTCCGGCAGCAATGATACAGTTCGATTCGATATAGCAATTATCCATCACAATTGCCCCCATGCCGATAAGTACATTTTCTTCAATCGTACAACCATGTACTAAGGCATTATGTCCTATGGATACGTGGTCTCCGATGACTACTTTGGTTTTTTCATAAGTCGCATGAATTACCGCACCATCTTGAACGTTTACTTTGTTTCCCATGCGAATGCTATTGACATCGCCGCGAACAACAGCATTGAACCAGAACGAGCATAAGTCGCCGGTAATTACATCTCCGACAATGGTTGCGTTTTCAGCCATGTAGCAATCTTCTCCAAATTGAGGTGTAAATCCCCTGCATGATTTTATTAATGCCATTTTATTGAATGTTTTTTAACGCTTCACGATAAGCTAATCCTGAGATTTCATTTCGTAAAACAAATTCTTTAACTTTTTCAGGTTCAAATTTAGCAAATTGTCGCAATGACCAACCAATAGCTTTCTGAATAAAAAAGTTTTGATGGTACTTTAATTCGAGAATCAATGAAGTAAGTAATGAAAAATCAGTTTTTATTCCAAATTTTAATTGAAAAATTAAGCAAGAGCGTTGTAACCAAAGATTTTCTGATTCCATCCATTTTTTAATACGTTCTCTCATTTGAATTGGGAATTTTACGGCATATTTTCCTAAAAAATTACTGGCGATATTGTCCACGGAATCCCACCACGATTTATGTTGTATTAATTGTTCAATTCGATCAATGTCGCTTTCGTAAATATCTTTGCTTGGGAAGCGATTTAAAAAATCAATGGCGATGTATTGGAATTCTCGTTCTTTTTCTTGAAACAGAAAAAAGATCAACTGCCACTTTTCTTCCAAACTTAAATTTATTTTCCAATCGGAGAAATGGACTTTTTGAACCGTATTTCGAGGTTGGGCAGTTATCCCTAAAAATGAAAAATGATTTTTCATATAGTTTTCCATCGCGATAATCTTTTCCTCGTTTTGAAAAACCATTAAATCTGCTCTAAGATGGGTAATCAAGGCTTGATAGTTCATGGTACAAATTTACAAAAACAGAATTAGTCGATGTCTCTTTTTTTTTGGCTTCAAATTTGTTACATTTGAATCATGCATATGATCAAATCTATCCTCTTTGTGCTTATTTGTTCACAAAGTTTAAGTCAAAAAGTGGTCCCTTTTGTTGATTTTAATCAATTTTTCAAAACTTTTGAAAATGGGTTTTTTAAGCAATTGGAATTTCAACCCATTAGAGATTTTAAAGCAGGAGATGATTTTGTAGCCTACACCGATACAAGAGGTAATTTGAGGATTTACGATGGTGTTGAACGAAAAGATATTTCGAATATGCTGTTTACATATCAAGTTTCCGATCATTTAATGGCCTACAATATCGGTCCTACCTTGAACTTATGGGATGCGGGTAAATTACAAACGCTAACCTACAACTCCAAAGAATATGTGGTAAAGGACAGTATTGTGGTTTATGAGGATACCCGTTACAATTCGGTAAATGTCTACTGGAGAAATAAAAAAACACCCATTTATAATGTGACAGGTGATTTATATATGCCAAAAGCAATAGGGGATAATATAGTGGTTTACAAGGATAATGGAGATTTTTACAAGATTTTTTATAAAGGTGAATTTTACAACATTGGAGTTTGGATTGGTGATATTCAATTTTCAGTTGGAACAGATGTGTTAGCCTACAATGATCCAATTACCAGAACATTTACCGTTTTTTACAAAGGAAAATTCTTTGATGCAGAAAGTTTGTTTATGCAAAAATTCAAAGCGGGTAGGGGTTTTGTTGCTTATGAAGATGCCAATGGCAATTTGTGTCGATTTACCACCTCGAAGGAAATGGTTTCCGATTTTTCTCCCAGATTTTGGGATGTTAATGATGATGTCATTTTATGGGATGAGAATGCAAGAATGCATGCTTATTCTAAAAACGGAGTCCACGAGGTGTCCAACTTTATTCCCAAAGATTATAAGATCAAAAACAATGTGGTGGCATTTCGAAATATTTACGGAGGTGTAAGTGCATTAGTAGATGGAAAAGTTCATGAAATCACCAATGTCAATGATGCTGAATATGAGATTTATGGAAATACCGTTTTAGTCAAAATGTTTAATTACAACTACATCGTTTTGTCAGATGGCAAGAAATACACCAATTAAGGTGTTCAGATTAAAAAATAAACAAGATTACTGGCTTTTTATTTTGTGTCAAAACAAAAGAAAAAATTGAAATAAAAATGACATTTATATCTTATCTTTGTCTTCTAAAAATAATAAAAAAATAGCGTAATGAATAATTGGTTCACCGTAAAAGTAAAATATACAAAACAATTAGAAAATGGTTCTTTCAAAAGAGTGACGGAGCCCTATTTATTAGCATCAATGACCTTTACGGATGCCGAAGCAAGAATTTATGAAGAATTGGGTTCAGTTATTCGAGGTGAATTCAATGTGGTAGGAATTGCCAGAACAGAAATCCACGACATTTTCGCTTATGATGATGTAGATACATGGTTTAAATGTAAAGTGACCTATGAACGAGTTGATGGGGAAGGTGAGGGTGAATCCAAAAAGAAAGTTGCACAAAACTTTTTAGTTTCAGCGAGCAATATCAAGCAAGCATACGATCGTATTCAAGAATCGTTATCTACTTTGTTGGTTGATTTTTCAGTACCTTCCATTACCTTATCCCCGATTGTAGAGATCTTCCCTTATGCAGAACAATTGGATCGAGAAATTAGCAGAACTCCTATTGAGGAAATAAACGATTTATCTGTAGGAAATGGAAAAGTGTTCACCGCATCAGGTTCAGATTTAGATGATGATTTCATCGATGAAGATGAAGCGATGAGCGAATTAACGGATGAGTATTCAGACGAAGATTAAGCATGGAAGATTTTTTAGAGGATATTAAAAATGATCATCGAGACTTTGATCAAGGTAAACTAGAGGGGAATTTTGGATCAACTCCTTTCGAGTTATTTCAAAAATGGTATCAAGAGGCATTTGAAACTAATCAAGTTGAATTTAACGCCTTTTCGTTAAGTACGGTTGATCAACAAGGACAACCCAGTTCTAGAATCTTATACTTGAAGGAACTGATTGATGAGCATTTTGTGTTTTATACCAATTATGAATCTCATAAAGGACAAGACTTAGCGCGAAATCCAAAAGCAAGTATGTTGTTTTTCTGGCCAGGTTTACAGCGTCAATTGCGAATTGAGGGGACTGTTGAGAAGGTGGAAGAAGCTGTTTCGGATGCTTACTTTGCAAGTAGACCAAGAGGAAGCCAGATTGGTGCTTGGGCTTCTAAGCAATCGGAATGGCTTGAAGATCGTTCTGAATTGGAACATAAGGTCGCAGCCTACGCGGAAAAATTTCCGGATTTGGTTCCACGTCCAGCGCATTGGGGAGGATATCAATTGAAACCGATTTTGGTAGAGTTTTGGCAAGGTAGACCATCCCGACTTCACGATCGTATCGTTTATTTCTTCGAAAACGGTCAGTGGCACGTTCAACGAAAAAATCCTTAATTTATGGCATTTGAACCTCAGGTTTTCACTCTTTCCAATGGAATAAAAGGGGTTTATTTACCAAATCAAAGTGAAGTTTCTCATTTGGGGATCACATTTTTAACGGGATCTCGTTTTGAAACAGAAAAAGAGATGGGAATTGCCCATTTTTTAGAACATTGTATTTTTAAAGGGACAACCAAAAGAAAAACGTATCACATTCTTTCTCGATTAGATGCTGTTGGTGGAGAACTAAATGCGTATACCGCCAAGGAGGAAATGGTGGTTTATGCTTCTTTTGTGAAAGAGCACTTAAAACGTGCCATTGAGCTCCTGGCAGACATTGTGATGAATTCCAATTTTCCCATCAAAGAAATTGAGAAAGAAAAGGAAATTGTTTTGGATGAAATCAATTCCTACTTAGATAGTCCGAGTGATAAAATTTTTGATGATTTTGAATCTTTAATATACCCGAATCATTCATTAGGATACAATATTCTCGGAACCCCAGAAACGGTAAAGTCGTTTACTCGAGAGGATTTGTTGCAATTCATGAAAAAATATTTCGTTACTGGAAATATGGTCATTTCATATGTTGGAAATATTCCCTTAACGAAGTTGATCAAATGGTTGTCGATTTACTTCAAAGATATGCCTGTCGGACCAAAAAACGATCAGTTTTTTGCCTTTCATTCGCCTGTTGCTCAAGTAAAAAGGGAAAAGGCATCCAATTATCAAGCACACGTGATTATCGGAGGTATGGCGCCATCTTATCTGGATGATGACCGAAGAGCTATGACTTTGTTAATCAATATTTTAGGAGGTCCTGCTTTAAATTCAAGATTAACCCTATTGATTCGTGAAAAACACGGTTTTGCATACAATGTTGAATCCAATTACACCGGATATGCCGATGGGGGATTTTGGAGTATTTATTTAGGTACAGACGAAAAAAATGTGAACAAAGCCATTAAATTGGTCTATAAAGAAATCAAACGCATTGTCCAAGAGCCACTTACGGTGAAGCAATTAAATCAAGCAAAAGAACAATTGATTGGCCAAATTGCATTGGGTATGGATTCCAACGCAGGATTGATGCTTGGGTTAGGTAAAAGCTTATTATTTTTCGATCAAATTGATACGATTCAAGATATACATAAAGAAATCGACGCACTTACAGCGGAAGACTTATCCAAGGTAGCAGCGCGTTATTTCGATTTCAAGCACATATCCGAATTGGTCTTTGAATTGGCTAATTAATTACGAATAATTAGTTTTCTAATCGCTTCACTTTGGTTTACGTTTCTAATTTCTAGAATATACATACCTTGCTGAGGAATTTGTAATTTGAAATTTCCCATGATGGATTTTTCCGAAGCGATTATTTGTCCTTTACTGTTATACAATACGTATTCATTTTCGAATTGTTGGTTTACCTTGACATTAAAGACACCATCTAAGGAAGGGTTGGGGTAAATTGAAATGGTGTTTTCATGTTGTAATTCTTCACTTTTTGCAGTAAAGTTGGCATCTTTTATAATCGAACCAATTTTATTGATGATCCAATTATTAGGGTCGATCACTAAAAAGTTAACCGTTTTCGTATTTGGAATGTAAAATTGACTTTGATTAGAATTGATGGCCACACGAATAATGGTATCTCCAATTGCACCGCGTTGTAATTTAATCTCTAGATCATTAGTAAAGGTTGGAGTAGTTCCGGGTTTGGATGCTGTATGTGTAATTTCCAATAAAAGATCATTTCCAATCGTATTAAATTTTGCGCTGTACGTTGGATACCCTTCTCCATAATACCACTGTTCAAAAACAGGATTAAAATCTACAGTAGAAACATTTTCCAATTCCATCTTTACATCACTCGCCATAGCAAATGAATCCGCATAATTCACTTGATAATTTTTGAGCGCTTGAAAAAATGCATTGTCATCGTTGAGCATAAAACGCATGGTATGCACAATGGCAGCACCTTTATCATATACTAAACGACCGTTGAAAATACTGGCATCACTCAAACTATCAAGTACCCAAACGCTTCCTCCTGCAGCACTCATAATGTTATTGTGTCGATCTAGCATGTCTTGTGCTTTTTGACTCGGGTAGAGGTTTTCTAGCATCAGATACTCTGCATAGGATGCAAACCCTTCGTTTACCCAAATATCTGTCCATGAAGCACACGTTACATGGTCTCCGAACCATTGATGTGCTAATTCGTGAGCCGTTAAACTTTTTTCAAAAAATCCTTGTGTAGTCATGGTTTGGTGTTCCATACCGCCAGATAGAGGAGCCATGCAATGACCGTATTTTTCATTTGCAAAAGGGTATAATCCAAATTGGGTGCTAAATAAGTTCAAAAAAGCTACCGTTTCATTGATCTGATTCTGGAAATTTGTCAAAGTATTCGGATTGTTGTAAATAAAGTTTTGAATAGGAATAGGTTGTGTTGAACCAATCGGATTTGCGTAAATGGTATAATCGATATATTCGGCTACAGCCACAGAAATCAGGTAATAAGCGATAGGGTGGCGGTGAAACCATTCATAGCGCGTAAATCCATTGCCTAAGTCGACCACTTGTTCAAGAACACCATTCGAACCAGCTTTACATGTGCTCGGTACGGTGATTTTTACTGAAACGGAATCAATTTTATCTTTTAGGGATTGTTTACAAGGAAACCATTCGTAGGCTGCAAAAGGTTCAGAAAGGGACCAGGTAACCTGATTTCCCCAACTTGGTGATGAAGCATTCGTCATCCCAGATCCTCCAAGAGGATTCGTTGCTGCGGTTGGTGGGGTTCCGTTATAATCAACTAAAATGATAAAGTTTTCATTCGCAAGAGCATTGACAGGTACTTTTATGGCCGAATTTATTCGAGAGTAGTTGACAGGGTTTCCATTCACCAAAATTGCGTTTATGGTAAAAGAACTGAATAATTCAAATAAGGCAGAATCAAGGATTTGATTGGTACTTGCATGAATGGATACTTTACCACTAATCGAAGTGTTCAGATTCGTCATGTTTAAATCAAGAGCATAAAAATGAACATTGTATTTCTCAGTTTCGGTGATTTGAGCCATCGTAAGCGAGTTACTTTTCGCCTGTGTGTTTTTAAATTTTGAAGCACATGAATAGGGTTTTGTGTCTTGTGAAAATAAAGTTAAACTTCCTATAAAGGTGATTGCTAAGAAAAGGTATTTGTTCATTGTTTAAAGTTTTAGTGAAAATAAATCAAAAAAAGGATTTAAAACTCAATTCGTCAAATTATTGATTAAACGGTAAAAAAAAAGCCACTTAAAAGTGGCTTTTCGATTAAAAAGTATAATTTATTCCGAATGAAGGAAGGAACGGGAATTGGTAGATGATTTTTGAACTAACACGGTTGACATAGAATATATTATTTCTGTTGTATGCGTTAGTTACACTTGCAATGACCTCTAATTGAGTTTCATTCTTGAATTTAAATTGTTTTTTAACCGTAATATCTAAACGGTGATAGTAAGGAAGTCTCTCTGAGTTAAATTTACCAAGAATGGTAGAAACGTTATTTGGATTGTTGGTAACATAATTAGAGGTTACTCCTTGGTTAAAGTTTTCAGCTTGGTAGAAGCCTGCAGTTGGCGTGAATGGTAAACCTGAACCAAGATTCCAACGAACGTTTAATTCTAAGGTTTTTTTCTTTCCAAATAAGTAAGATCCTACAAGGTTGATGTTGTGTCTACGATCAAAAACAGGGAAATACTCTTGGAATCCATCCCATCTTTTATTGTAACCTAAGGAATAAACACCCCATAAAAATAATCGGTTTTTGTTGTATTTTAATAACACATCAGCCCCATAAGACTGTCCGGATTCAATAATGAAATCCTTTTTATAGACGTCGTCAATGTTTGCAAATTGTGCCACATCTTCATATAGCTTGTTTTGATTGATATTACTCAATTGGGTGAAATATTTGTAGTATCCTTCCACATTTAAGGACCAATTTTTATTTAAATCGTATTCTACTCCAAAAATACCATGCCAAGCGTATTGCAACCCATTGCGCACTTCTCGCTCTTTTCCATCGATGGTGGTAAATTTAGATTGCACATTCTGTGGAGCGGATAATAATCCGTTAAACAAATTGACCACATCTTTATCGGAGGAAGCAGATGTGAAGTTTTGAGAGAATCTACCTCCAGACATTTTGAATCGAAGGCGTTCTGTGGCGTTGAATTTAATCCCTAACCTTGGTTCAGGAGAAATGACACCCAAGGAAGCATAGGCTTGTACTCTGAAACTAGGGTTGATGACAAATCGCTTAGTGACTAATTTGTAACTCATGTAAGCCGTAATTTCTGTGGTGAAATTATCGATGGCAATTCTTCTTTTCAATTCGTTGTAGGTTTCGAAAGAAGTGCTAAAACCATTAAAACTGAATCCATAGTCCAATTGACTTTCATTTCTTAAAAACTTCGTGAAGTCAAATCCCATATCAAATCCCCCGATACTGCTTGTACGTGGCTCAACATTTTGCTCTCTGAAAGTCGTTGTATAGCCACTACCATTGACATGTCCTTTAATAAAGATGGATGAACCTGCAGGAACTAAAATAAAATTCAAACCACCACCATAAGCTTTCCACGTTAAATCTGCAACATCATAATGCACACTGTCTAAGTTGTAAAATCCAAATACGCTTACTTTAGAACTATTTCCTGAGTTAAAGGTGATTTTACCATATAAATCCGTAAAGTTAAATGGCATCCCGTTTCCATCGTTGACATTGCGGTATAGGGATTTTGAAGTGTAATCCAATAAAGAGTGTTTTGCAGAGAATACGTAAGACGCATTAGAAGGTGTTCCATCTTTTCGTTTTGAAAAAGGTCCTTCTAAAACAACTTTTGCTAAGAATGGAGATGCGGAAATTTTACCTCCAAATTTGGTTCGGTTTCCATCGCGATAGGAAATATCCATGATTGATGAAATTCTACCTCCATATTTCGCATCGAAACCTCCTGTATAAATATCTACGTTTTTGACCAATTCAGTTTCGAAAATGGAGTAGAAACCAATGGAATGAAATGGATTATAAATCGTCATTCCATCTAATAAAATTTTATTTTGAATAGGCGTTCCTCCACGCACGTAAAGTTGTCCACCTTGGTCACCCGTGGTCACGACACCTGGAGTTACAGAAAATGCACCAACAATATCGTTTTCGGCTCCAACACTTGGAATTCGCTCAATTCCTTTTTTATCCAATTTGATTTGAGACATACCCACATCCGTCTTCTTTTTCTTAGATTCCGCCGATACATCGACTTGTCCTAGTTCTTTGATGTTCGATTTTTTCAAATTGATCTTGACATCTACAATTCCTTTTGCGTCTTTAACTACGATATTTTCAACAAAAGGCATGGAACTACTATGGTCAATTTTGAAGATGTACGATCCTTTTTCAACTTTAGGAATCGTAAAAAAACCATTCACATCTGAAATAGCTCCACTGACAAAAGAACTATCTTTTGCGTTTAAAAGGCGGACTTTTTCAAAGCCAACAGCTTCACCTTTAGCGTCGTAGATAAATCCTCGAATGGAAACGTCTTGTGAAAATGAGAAGTAGGTAATGATTAATGTTGCAAGCGTAATGTAAAATTTCATTATTTAGGTCTTTTTTAAGAACGTGAATTTAATATATAATTTCGATAAAGCGTTAAAAATTCATAAATCATTTTTTATCCGTATTGCTCATTTATTGTGCTGTATCTTTAAGTGCAACTTTGGCTAAATTCCAGTAGGCGTCCATTTCTGATAAATTCATGTTTTCAATCGTGCGTTGATCTTCCTTAATCTTTTGCTCCATCCATTGAAAACGATTGATGAATTTTTGATTGGTTTTCGCTAGGGCATTTTCAGGATTGACATGAATGAATCGTGCGTAGTTGATCAACGAGAATAAGACATCGCCGAATTCTTCTTCGATATGCGGTGAGTTGGATTCCACTTCGATTTGTAATTCTTGAATTTCCTCTTTAACTTTTTCAAAAACTTGGGTTGAATTTTCCCAATCAAACCCAATGCCTTTAACTTTTTCTTGAATGCGAGTGGCTTTGACCATGGCAGGGAGGGATTGAGGAACCCCTTCAAGAACGGAATTTTTTCCTTCTTTTAGTTTTAATTTTTCCCAGTTCGCCTTCACCTCTTCTTCATTTTGCACTTCGATATCACCATAAATATGTGGATGTCGGTGAATTAGTTTCTCACAAATGGCGTTTAAAACGCTGGTCACATCAAATGCATGCTGTTCTTCTCCTAATTTGGAGTAAAAAACCAGGTGAAGGAATAAATCACCAATTTCCCCTTGAATTTCCTTCATGTTTTTATTGGTGATGGCGTCTGCTAATTCATAGCATTCTTCGATGGTTAATGGCCTAAGGGTTTCAAATGTTTGTTTTTTGTCCCATGGACATTTTTCCCTCAAATCATCCATGATGTTGAGTAATCTTTCAAAAGCCATTAATCGAGCATCCATAAGTGTTTAATTTGTTTTAAAATTACATTTTTTATTTCTTTTTGAATTTTTAAAATGAGATTTAATTACATTTGCTTGGTGAAATGGATCCTGATTTTATTTTGGTTAAACCTTCATTTTCTAATGATTGCTCAATCCCATTCCAGTGGATTAGAGTTTAGGTTGAAATATGGATTTTTGGCTGCGCATCGTGGTGTGA
This sequence comes from Crocinitomicaceae bacterium, assembly GCA_023255275.1. GTDB lineage: Bacteria > Bacteroidota > Bacteroidia > Flavobacteriales_D > Crocinitomicaceae > JALRIV01. The sequence goes on from JALRIV010000001.1 coordinate 30,261, forward strand.
TGGCTCATATTCCTCAATCTCAAGCTTATGCAGGTGAAATTACTTGGTATACTCAAGGATATGGAAGAAAAGCTTGGCAATTACCTTATCGAAATCCGTTCATGGGTTTTACCACTTTTTTTGGCTCGGTTGGTAATGATCGAATTTTAGGGAAATACTTTGGAGCCTACGGATTCATTGAATTTCCTTTTGTGAAAAGTGACCGTTTTATTTTTGCGGGGAAATTAGGTGCTGGATTAGGGTATACGAAAAAGATCTATGACCCAATTTCCAATCCAAAGAATACCGCTATTGGAAGTCATTTTAATGCAATGATCTGCATTGCTTTAAAAAGTCAGTACTTCCTAAATGAACGAAACTATTTATCTTTTGCCATCGACATGACTCATTTTTCGAATGGCGCATCTCAGACACCCAATCTAGGATTAAATTTACCCTACTTATCTTTAGGATATGGCTACTCTTTTCAGCATCAGAAATGGAAAGCGGAAGAAATTGTTGCGCCCAGCTCAGTTATTCCTCAAAGAAGATGGGTTTATGGAGGTATGCTTATCGGGTCATTTAAAGAGATTTATCCAACGGGTGGTAAAAAATACCCAGTGTTCGCCTTAAATCTGCATGCAAAAAGATATTTTAGGCCTAAAGTTGCTATGGAACTAGGCGTTGATTTCATTTCGAAGCAAGCCATTATGGATTATAAGCGAGAAATCCCTAAAAGTCAATGGGATATTTTACAAATGGGTGTTTTTGCGGGCTATATTTTACCGCTTGATCGTCTCCAATTTATCCTTGGAATGGGAGCTTATTTCAAAGATAAATTTCAACCCGAGTCAATTTTTTACCACCGGGTAGGAATGCGTTATTATTTTCATCAAGGTTGGCACGCCAATTTGGTCTTGAAATCGAACTTTGCAAAAGCGGATTATGTGGAATACGGAATCGGTTACACTTTTAAATATAAGCCATGATGCGGATCATTTATTTTTTACTATTGTTAATTGCAGCGACGGGTTGTAAAAAACCTGAGGATCGTAAATGTTGGAAATCAGCAGGGAAATCAGTCGTGAAAAGGGTAGAGGTAGGTGAGTTCACGACCATGATGATTAAGGAGCATTTGGAAATTGAATTGATTCAAGACACCGTGTGCTTCGTAAATGTGTTGGGGGGTGAAAATATGGTCAACTTGGTAGAAGTAAAAAATGATAACGGCTTACTGACTTTGTCCAATAAAAACAAGTGTTCCTTTCTTAGAAAATATAGTAAATCTAAAATTAAAGTGGAAATTCATTTTAAGCAGTGTACCAACATCGAGTACCAAGGATCTTCACCGATGTATTCTAGAGATACGTTACATGTAAATTATTTTGTACTGTTAATCAGAGATGGCTCATCATCGGTAGATTTAACTTTAAAGTCAGACTACTTACAAACCGTTATTGCCCATGGCTTTGGTGATTTCACCTTGAGAGGAAAAGCGAATTATGCCAATCTTGATGTGCGCAGTAATGGCTTTTGTCATACGGAGAATCTGAACATTCGCGATTCTATGACGATCATTTCAAATACTCCTGTTCATTCTTACGTGAATGCTGCAAATTGCAAGTTGAAAGCACAAATAGAAAGTTCAGGGAATATTTATTACACGGGAACACCAATTTCTATCCAATCCTTTCTATATGGATCTGGGAGCTTGATTAAATTTTAATGGTGAAATGTTCCTTTTCTTGATGGGTTCTTTTCATGACGATTCCCATCCGAAATAAGTCCATGGTCAGATGATACTTACTGTTCTTTACTATCTGATTCCAGGCCTCCCACATACCGTCACTCCATCTGATATCATCCAATATAAAAATGGTTTCATCGTGACTCCATGCATCTAAAATCGATAGGTAGTTTAGTAAAGCGGTTCCATCGTGATGTCCGTCTACAAAAATGAAATCAAATGCCTTTGGCGTATGTTTAGATAAATAATCATCAAATGTGGTCAGTTCAGAAGTAACTTGCGGAATCTGTTTTAAGCTGTTCTCCAAAGCAATTCTTCTGGTTTCTGGACAAGCTTCCAACGTGGTGATTTCCGCATTTTTATTCCCTAACTGCATGTGCAATGTACCAACACCCAAGGAGGTGCCTAATTCAAGAACAGTTGAAATCGGGTAGTGGGCAGTTATCCTGAATAATAGGTCGGCATAAATCCCTTTTGAAGAGCTGTTTTTGAAAATCGAATTAATTTTTCGGGTGTGACCTAATTTTTTTGAACCTGCGCCAAAATCTTTCACCTGAATCGGTTGTTGATTTTGACGATAAGCTTGATAAATGGATTTTCGTTTGGATTTTAATTCCTCCGTCAAAGGTATTCGAAGACATTGATCAACAAAATCATAAACAAAAGGAGAATGAATTCCATGTCTTCCTTTCGCTTTTAAACGATATTTTATATATTCGGCAAAAATATTCACACTGCAAAGTAAATGAAACTTTATTAATTCTTATGAAATTTAGTCAAAATACCCAATTGGAATTGCAAAACCAAATGATAAAAAGTGGAAACCCTTCCATCGAATTGCATGCTCCTTGTCGAATTAATGATGGTATTTTACAAATCCCAAAGATCAAACAGCTCCATTTTATTGATTTATTCTCAACTACGAAAAAAGCAATTTGTTTTTTTGTTCCGGCTTCAGGTTCTGGTTCACGTATGTTTCAATTTCTTTTTGATTTTTTAAATAGTCCAAATGAGTTGAATCGATCTGAAGTAGAGCGTTTTTTGCATGCAATTACCGAATTTGCATTTTTTAAACAATTACCCTTTGAATTACAGAGCCAAATTGAAAATCACGAAATTGATTTAGAAACTTTTATTTCGTATTTGTTATTGGAAGAAGGAATGGGGTACGGTGCTCTTCCGAAAGGATTGATTCCTTTTCATCACGTTGAACCTTTTATTTTGACACCTTTTCAAGAACACATTCTTCAAGCCATGCGATTGAAGTTATCAAATACCAAATTTCATTTTACCATTCAATCTAAATATGTAGATTCGATTAAAGAAGGGATGAATCATATTTCTGGCTTAACAGGATATCCGTTAAATATTGATTTTTCTGAACAATCGATTGCATCCAATGCTTTTGTGTTTACTGAAAATGGGGAAGCTTTAAAAGAGGATAATGGCGATTACATCACTCGTCCTGCCGGTCATGGAGCCTTACTAGAAAATCTCCAATCCATCGATGCGGATATTGTTTTCGTGAAAAATATTGATAATGTGCAGCATTACAAATACGCGCCAGAAATTGAATCGACTTGGAAGTTGTTGGGTGGTTTAGTTTTAGAGGTGCAATCTCGTTTAGCGCAATTAAATGAGCATCCTAATTACGATGATTTGGTTGCCTTAAATCAAGAATTCCAATTGTATTCTCCTTCAGAAATGGAAATGTGTCGCACCGATCTTTCGTTCTTCAAGCAATTGATTCATCGACCGGTACGTGCATGCGGTATGGTGAAAAATGAAGGTCAACCGGGAGGTGGTCCATTTTGGGTCAATGAGCATGGGAAAATTTCTAAACAAATTGTTGAAAAAGCACAAATTTCGATGTTGGGGGAACAATACCGATTGATGGTACAAAGTACCCATTTCAATCCTGTAATCATGGCCTTAGGAATGAAAGATTTCAACGGAAAGGCATTTGATTTGAATGAGTTTAAGGATGAATCAAAGTATTTCGTAGTGGATAAAAATCATCAAGGACAAAAAGTGAAATTTGTCGAGCTTCCAGGTCTTTGGAACGGTAGCATGGCAGAGTGGACTACTATTTTTATTGAAATTCCTTCTTCAAATTTCAGTCCGGTAAAAACCGTATTGGATCTATTGAATTATGCGCATCGCGCTTATTAAATAAAAAAAGCGGTTAAATAACCGCTTTAATTTCTTCTATAATTCGAAGGGCTAGCTCATTCGCTTTTTCTTCGGTTTGACTTTCAGCATAAATTCGAATTATGGGTTCCGTATTACTCTTTCGTAAATGAACCCATTCTTTCTCGATGTAAATCTTAACGCCATCGATCGTATCTACTTCAAAATCAGTATATTTAGTTGCTATTTTATCAAGTACTAAATCAACATCAATTTCAGGTGTCAATTCAATTTTATTTTTTGAAATCACATATCTTGGATAACTGTCTCTTAACGCGGTCAAGGACATTTTTTTCTCCGCTAATAAACTTAAGAACAAAGCGATACCTACCAAAGAATCTCTTCCATAATGCAATTCTGGATAAATAATTCCACCGTTACCTTCTCCACCAATAACAGCCTGGGCTTTCTTCATCATTTCAACCACATTTACTTCGCCTACAGCTGCTGCGGAATACGTTAACCCCCTTGCTTCTGTAATATCTCTTAGCGCTCTAGTGGAAGATAAGTTGGAAACAGTTGCTCCTGGTGTTTTAGAAAGTACATAATCGGCAACCGCAACTAACGTATATTCTTCACCAAACATAGATCCGTCTTCACATACCAATGCCAATCGATCCACATCAGGATCAACGGTGATACCGACATGAGCTTTTGTTTCAAGCATCTTTGCGGACAAATCTGTTAAATGTTCCGGAAGCGGCTCTGGATTGTGTGGAAAATGTCCCGTTGGCTCACAATACATTTCTGTAATTTGAGTAACGCCTAACGCCTTCAGTAAAGCAGGAACAAAAATGCCTCCAGTTGAGTTTACTGCATCTACCACGACCGAAAATTGTGCGTTTTTAATCGCTTCTTGATTGACTAAAGATAGATCTAAGATGGCGTCAATATGTTTCTGTAAATAACTATCGTTTGGATAAACTTTTCCTAAATCATCAACCTCTGCAAAATCGAATGCTCCTTCAGCAGCGATTTCAAGAACACGTTCTCCTTCCTTTCCAGAAATAAATTCGCCCTTTTCATTCAGTAATTTTAACGCATTCCATTGTTTTGGATTATGAGAAGCTGTTAAGATGATTCCTCCTTGTGCTTTCTCTAATGGCACAGCAACTTCTACGGTTGGTGTAGTGGATAAACCAAGGTCAATGACATCGATACCTAAACCCACTAAGGATTGACAGACCAACTGAGAAATCATTTCACCTGAAATTCGAGCATCTCGTCCGATGACCACTTTCCAATCTTGTTGGGGATGTTGTTCTTTTAACCAAGTTCCGTATGCAGACGCAAAGGTTACAGCATCGATCGGAGTAAGTCCATTTCCAACTTTTCCGCCTATTGTTCCTCTAATTCCTGAAATGGATTTAATTAATGTCATGGACGTTTATTTTTTTTGTAATTTCTTTTTTAAACCAATCATTTTTAGGCATGCAATGGCACATTCCACACCCTTGTTTCCGTGTTTACCGCCAGATCGATCGATGGATTGCTGTAATGTATTGTCAGTTAACAAGCAGAAAGAAACGGGTAAATTATAATTTAAAGCTACTTCTTTAATACCTTGCGTAGCACCGTCGCATACAAAATCAAAATGTTTCGTTTCTCCTTGAATCACACAACCGATGGTGATAATTCCATCTGGTTTGACAAACTCCGCTAAAAATTGTGCGCCTAGAGGGAGTTCAAAGGCTCCTGGTACAAATTCTACATGGATATGTTCTTCCTTTACGCCATTTTCAATTAAAGCCTCTTTAGCACCTTTTAAAAGGTTGAACGTAATCTGATCGTTCCACTCAGAAACAACAATGCCGATTTTGAAATCGGCACCATTTGGAATAAAGTTTTTATCGTATTCAGACAAATTGCGTAATGCAGTAGCCATTATTTTACTTTTTGATTTGAAGATCGAGCAATGAACTTCTCAATTGCTTTTTGATTAGCATAAGTAGGGTAGTCATCGCGAATGATGGTGTAATATTCGGTAGCTTTATCAAATGACTTTAATTTTTCAGCTACTAAACCAGCCTTGAACAAATACATAGGAGTAGTGAATTCATTTACTGATTTCTCAGAAGCCTCCACATATAAATCCATAGCTTTTTCGTAGTTTTTTAACTCACTTTGGCAATCTCCTTGCAAACCGATCGACATCGCAGATAAATAAGTATCGTTTAGCTCAACTCCTTCTAATTCCTCTAAGGCTTTTTTGAATTCACCCTTTGCCATGTATTGACGTGCTAAAACAAATTGTGCGTTTTCACCACCGATTTTACCATCGTATTTTTTAACAACTCCTGCCAACTCTTCAATCGCTAAATCTGTTGAATCTTGTCCTGCGTAGTTTAAACCTACCCAATACGCATCTTTTGATTTTTCATTAGCAGGCGACCAAATGAATTGACGGTATAGGAAATAACCAATCACTAGAACAAAAACACCTCCAATGACATAGGTAGCCATTTTGAAGTTTTTATTGTTTTTAAATTTATCTTTTAAATCTTGAGTTGAAAAGTTGTCTAACATCTTTTAAGTTTTATGAAGTGCAAAAATAATTTTTTTTTTGAAAAATACACGTTCATTTTGAGATTATATCGATAAACTTATGAAACATTGATTGTGAATCTTTTTTTTCGAATAAAATCGGCTAACTTTGTGAAGTGCATTTAGAATCGTTACATCTAGTCAATTTTAAAAATTATGAGGAGCTTGAAGTTGCTTTAGCTCCGACCATAACTTGTTTTGTAGGTGAAAATGGTTCTGGAAAGACAAATCTGTTAGATGCTGTTTATTACCTTAGTATGGCAAAATCGTATTTAAATACGATTGATAAACAGAACATACGATTCGATCAGACTTTTTTTTCAGTGTTAGGAAAATGGCACAAAGCAGGACAACCCATTTCAATCCAGTGTGTCGTCAAACACGGTTCAAAAAAAATACTAAAACGAAATAAAAAAGAATACCAGAAACTTGCAGAACACATTGGTCAATTTCCTTCGGTGATCATTTCGCCTTATGATCGCGACTTAATTTCGGAGGGAAGTGAGGTCAGAAGGAGATGGGTTGATGGAATTATTTCGCAATTCGACCAAGCATATTTAGAGGAATTGATTAGGTATCAAAAAGTCCTTGACCAACGGAATGCCTTGTTGAAAAATCAATATGAAAATAGGATTTTTGATCGCGAATCAATGGAAATTTGGGATGCACAGTTGATCCCTTTAGGGAGCCAAATTTATCTAAAAAGAAAGCAGTTCATTGAGGAATTCACTTCTTATTTTCAAGAAAAATACAACTACATTTCAAATGAAAATGAGAAGGTAGAATTGGTTTATAAATCACAACTGCACGAGCATACCTTTCTACAGATTCTTAAAGAGAATGAGCGTAAAGACGCTTTTTCACAATACACCAACGGAGGCATCCATAAAGACGATTTTGTATTTTTAATCAAAGGTCACCCGATTAAAAAGTTTGGTTCTCAAGGACAACAAAAATCGTACTTGATAGCCCTCAAATTAGCCCAGTACGCATGGTTGGAGAACCATTTAGGGATAAAACCTGTACTTTTATTGGATGATATTTTTGATAAATTGGATGAAACTCGTGTACTCAAATTAATGAAATTGGTCTCGTCTCCTGATTTCGGTCAAGTACTCATCACGGACACTGAAAAAGATCGATTAATTCAAATATTTAATACCTTAAATACAGAAATTAAAATGTATCTTGTAAAGGAGAACCAAATGCATTCAATCTGATGGCTTATTTAAACGAAAGAGACCGGGATAAAAACACCAAACCTTTAGGGGAATTGGTCGAAAAACTTTTGAAAGCCTATCGTTTGGATGAAAAAATGAAGGAACTAGATGTGGTTGATGCTTGGGAGGAAATGATGGGGAAGGCTGTCGCTGCGCGTACCCAACAAATCTATATCAAAAATAATATTTTATATCTTGTGTTAGATTCATCGGTGATGCGTGAAGAATTATTACATGGTAAATCCATTATTATTCAACGAGTTAACGAATTTGCTCAAAAAGAAATCATTCGAGACATTTGGTTTGGATAAAATAAATTTCCCAAAATGGGAAGAATAGGTGTTTGTTTTAATTTTAAATTGATTATATTTACGTTTAATTAACGACTATTTATAATAACTATGGAATTTTTCGAACAATTAGACCCGTTATTGCGCACTTTTTGGTACATCGCAATTCCAAGTAGTTTGATTTTTATTTTTCAAACCGTAATGACTTTCGTTGGTGCTGATGCCACCGATGGGCTAGATGCAGATTTTGATGGAGATTTTGATGGTTCAGATGCTCCCTTTCAATTGTTTTCTTTGCGTAATTTAATAAACTTTTTACTAGGTGTCAGTTGGGCTGGAATTTCATTTTTTGATTCGATTGAAAATAAAACCATCTTAATTATCCTCTCTCTTTTTGTTGGATTTGCTTTTTTGTTTTTATTCTTCTTAGTCATCAGACAAATTCAGAAGTTAGCGGAGGATAACAGTTTCGATATCCATCATACCATTGGAAAAACAGCTGAAGTTTATTTGAAAATTCCTGAGAAAATGTCTGGTAAAGGAAAGGTAATGGTGAGTGTAAAAGGATCTTACCACGAACTGGATGCCATGACAGAGGGTGAAGCTTTACCGTCCAATGCCATGGTAAAAGTTATCCGAATCGAAAACAATATTTTAATAGTAACTATCTTTAATTAATTTTTATGTCACCAATAACGTTAATTGCTGTAGCCAGCGTCGTTCTGTTTGTTACCATCTCTGCATTAGTTTCAAGGTATAAAAGATGTCCTTCAGATAAAATATTAGTCATTTACGGTAGAACCGGTGGAACTTCCGCTCGTTGTGTTCATGGTGGAGGAGCCTTTATTTGGCCCGTGATTCAAGATTATGCATTTTTAGATTTGAAGCCACTTTCCATTGAAGCGAATTTGGTTAATGCGTTGAGTAGACAAAATATTAGGGTAGATGTACCTTGTCGTTTTACCATTGCGATTTCTACTGAACCTGAAAGTATGAATACGGCTGCGGAACGTTTATTAGGTTTGTCTTACGAACAAATTCAAGAGTTAGCAAAAGATATTTTATTTGGACAGTTGCGTTTGGTCATTGCGACGATGACGATCGAAGAAATTAATTCTGATCGCGATAAATTTTTAGATAATATTTCTAAAAACGTGGACAGTGAATTAAAAAAAATCGGATTAAAATTAATCAACGTTAACGTTACAGACATCAAAGATGAGTCGGGTTACATCGAGGCTTTAGGGAAAGAGGCAGCTGCAAAAGCAATCAATGAAGCTAAAATTAGTGTAGCTGAACAAGAGAAGATTGGGGAGACAGGAAAAGCATTAGCTGACCGTGAAAAAGACACTCAAATTGCGGAAACACACCGTGATCGTGATGTTAAGATTGCGATCACTCAAAAAGATAAAGAAATTAGTATTGCTGCAGCCTCAAAAGATGAAGCTATTGGTAAAGCCGAAGCAGAAAGAGATACCCGTGTTAAAACTTCTGAAGCAAATGCAATTGCCATTCAAGGGGAAAATGAGGCGAGAATTGCGATTGCTAATTCAGAGGCTCTGAGAAGAGAAAAAGAGGCTGAATCGATGCGTTTAGCCATTACCGCTGAAAAAGTACAACAAGCGAAAGCATTAGAAGAAGCGTATGTAGCTGAACAAAAGGCAGAGTTAGCACGTTCAGAAAGAGAGCGTTCGACTCAAATTGCCAATATTGTGGTACCTGCTGAAATCGCAAAACAACGCGCTATTATTGACGCACAAGCTGAAGCTGAACGTATTCGTGAAAATGCAAAAGGGGAGGCTGATGCTATCTTTGCAAAAATGGAAGCAGAAGCAAAAGGTTTATATGAAATTTTAACGAAACAAGCTGAAGGATATAAAGAAGTTGTGGCTGCTGCTGGTGGTGATCCGACCAATGCTTTCCAATTGTTATTGATTGAAAAACTTCCTGATTTGGTAAGAACTCAGGTGGAAGCGGTTAAAAATATTAAAATTGATAAAATTACGGTTTGGGATTCGGGGAATCAAAATGACAATGGACAAGGTTCAACTGCAAATTTTGTCTCAGGAATGATGAAAACCGTACCCCCTTTAAATGATTTATTTAACATGGCGGGATTAAATCTGCCTAATTATTTAAAAGGTGCCGATCAGAAAGAAGACGATTCGAAAGAAAAAAATGATAATTTTGAAGAAAAATAAACGAATGAAACGTACTTTTTTCTTTGGAGTGTTCTTTTTACTCTTTTTTTCAACTTCGGTTCATGCACAATTGATTGAAGGCGAAGTGTTATCGGATGGTCGAAAATTAACGCATGAGGCTGATTTTATCATTTACGGAAACAAAGCAGGCGAGCTTTTTTATGAACTGTCTGTAAATCGTGATGGTGTTGTTCTTTCTGAGCGAATGATTCCTGAAAAATGCACGGTAAACTCAACACCTTTAAACGTTTCTGCTAAGAATTACCTCAAAAAACTAAAATTTACGCCCAAGTCGAATGCAGCAGCAACTTCGAGGGTAGTCGTCAAATTAACGGTAAAAATAAAGATCATTGAAAATAATTGGGACATCGATTGATGTCCCTTTTTTGATGTTAACAAATTCGTGTAAAAAAGAATAGTGATTCCTAAGAATGACTTGGTCTTTCTTGTTAATTTTGCAGCATGAGACTTTGGTTGTTTGGAATAATTCTGATTTTTTCGCTCTTTTCATGTCGGCGAATCCTACGAAGAGAAACGATTGTCGAGCCAAATTATAAAACCGTTCAATTTCAATCGTTAACAAAACCGCTTTCCAAAAAATACCGTCGAGAGAAGCAAAAGGTATGTCGTGAATTTGCCAATTCGATCATTCCCGAACATGATTTTAGTGGTATGTTTTTGGTGGCCAAGGAAAATCAGATTATAACGGAACGATATTCTGGATATGCACATCGAAAAGAAAAAAAGAAAATAGCATTCGATACGCCGATTCATGTCGCGTCTATTTCAAAAACAATCACAGCGGTCATGACACTGAAATTAGTTGATGAGGGCTTGCTTGACTTGGATGATTTAATGGTTCAGTACCTGCCAGAACTTCCTTATCAAGATGTGACGATTCGGATGTTACTAAACCACCGAAGTGGTATACAGTATTACGGTTATTTCTCCTATCATCACAAACGATGGGATTTTCGTAAACCATTGACAAATAAGGGGATCATTCAGATTTTAGCTAAATATAAGTTAGAGCAAAATTTCAAAACGAATCAACGATTCCAATACTCTAACACCAATTACGCCTTATTGGCTAGTATTATTGAGCGGATCAAAAAGAAACCTTTTCATAAGGTGGCTGAGGAGATGATTTTCAAACCCTTGAAAATGAATCACTCTTTCATCTTCCAATATCCAAAGCAAGTGGATACGGTTGCACAATCCTACAAAGAGCATTATAAAATTGCCCCCTACGAATATTTGGATGGTGTTTATGGTGATAAAAATGTGTATACTACCGCAAGGGATTTATTAAAGTTTGACCAAGCTACTTATGACCTCAATTTTTTAAGTTTACCCAGTCGAAAGGAAATGTTCACAGGATATAGTTTGGATCGAAGAAATCGACGAGATTACGGCTTAGGTTGGCGTTTAGTGGATTTTGAAACGGGTGAAAAGTATTTTTTTCATACGGGCTGGTGGCATGGAAATACGGGATGTTATATCTCACTGCGAAAAGAACGTGTCACGTTAATTTGTTTGTCTAATAAATATTCGAAACGTCCTTTTCAATTGGCTAGTTTAATTCCTTATTTTGAACCAATGCCGATTGATAAGATTTGGTAAAACATAGATAGGGTAGCATTTCTAACTCCTGTTCTTTAAAAAATCCCTATTTTTGCCATTCATAAAATAACAATCAGATGTCCATGAACCTCAAAATATTCGATTTTACCCAAAAAGTAAATTACAAAACGGAGATTTTGGCTGGATTTACGGTGGCGATGACAATGATTCCTGAATCCTTATCCTTTGCAATTTTAGCAGGTTTTTCACCTCTTGTTGGACTTTACGGGGCTTTTATCATGGGGTTGGTAACCTCCATTTTTGGGGGACGTCCGGGCTTGATTTCAGGTGGGGCAGGAGCAACGGTTATTGTATTGATTGCCTTGATGAAGATGCACGGGATGGAATATGTTTTTGCAGCCATAGTTTTAGCGGGCATTTTCCAGTTATTAATTGGTTTATTTAAATTTGGGAAATTTATTCGATTAGTTCCTCAATCGGTTATGTTTGGTTTTGTGAATGGATTAGCGATTATTATTTTTACTTCGCAATTTGAACAGTTCAAAACTACAGTAAATGGACAAAGTGATTGGCTTTCAGGTACATCGTTATATTGGATGATTGGACTTGTGGGGTTGACTATATTCTTGGTGAAGTTCATTCCTAAACTAACAAAAGCAATTCCTGCTTCTTTGGCAGCCATATTGATCGTATTTATTTTGGTGTACGCCTTTCAGATTGATACGAAACAAGTAAAAGATATTGCATCCATCAGTGGTGGTTTGCCGATGTTCCATATTCCTGATATCCCACTAACTTGGGAAACGCTAAAAATCATTGCACCTTTTGCACTTGTTATGGCGTCAGTCGGATTGATCGAAGGATTGTTGACGTTGAATTTGGTGGATGAAATGACGCAAACAAAAGGGAATAGTAATCGTGAGTGCCTTGCACAAGGGTCAGCTAATATGTTAAATGGCTTCTTTGGGGGAATGGGAGGTTGTCCAATGATCGCACAAACCTTGGTTAATCTGTCTGCAGGGTCTCGCGCTCGATTATCCGGCATCATTGCCTCGTTAACCATTTTAACGATCATTTTGGTGGGCGCCCCTGTAATCGAATTGGTGCCTATGGCTGCTTTAACCGGGGTGATGATCATGGTTGCATTAGGAACCTTTGAATGGGCAAGTTTAAAAACCTTCAATAAAATGCCTAAATCGGATATCTTTGTCATGATAGTGGTTACTTTTATCACAGTATATCTCCATAACCTTGCCTTGGCAGTATTCATTGGGGTGATTATTGCGGCTTTGGTTTTTGCTTGGGATAATGCGAAACGAATCAGAGCGAGAAAATTTATTGATCAAGATGGGGTGAAACACTATGAGATTTATGGTCCGCTATTTTTTGGTTCTGTAGAAGTGTTTCAAGAAAAATTTGATTTAAACAATGATCCACAACATGTGATTATTGACTTTAAAGAAAGTCGTGTGGCAGATATGTCAGCGATTGATGCATTGAACAAACTGACGGAAAGGTATCAAAAGCTTGGTAAAACCGTAACCTTGAGGCACCTGAGCAACGATTGTAAAAACTTATTAAACAATGCGGCATCCATTATTGATGTCAATGTCGATGAAGATCCGTTATACCAAGTGGCTGTCGAATAAGGAAAAGTTAAAATGAAATTGTATCGCATCACATACAACCGAATAAAAACTACGATTGATTGGCTTAAATTAAAGCTAACAAAAAAACAATTCATTTTATTCTCAAGTGTACTTGTGGGCTTAACAGCAGGGCTATCAGCAATTGCTTTGAAATTATTTGTGCATTTTATATTTTATGTCGCCACTTACGAAAAACTGAGTAATTTCAAGTATTTCTACCTCTTTCTTCCAATTATTGGTATTGCACTTACGGTGCTTGTGGTGAAGAAAATCTTGAACAATAATTTAGAACGTGGATTATCGCAGGTTCATGTTTCCATTGCTAAGCGGTCAAGTTTTATGAAGCGACATAAAATGTACGACCAAGTAATCACCAGTTCCTTGACTGTCGGTATGGGAGGGTCAGTAGGATTGGAGGCGCCAATTGTGGTGACGGGTGCGGCGCTAGGATCGAATTATGCAAAAACGTATAAATTAAATTACAAGGAACGCACCCTGATATTAGCTTGTGGAATTTCAGCAGGAATTGGAGCAGCCTTTAATGCACCTATTGCAGGTGTGTTGTTTGCTCTAGAAGTATTATTGCTCGATATCAGTATTAGTGCGTTTACACCTTTAATTATTGCTGCTGCTACAGGAGCGCTAATTTCAAAAGTGATTTTACATGAGAACATCCTTCTTTCCTTTGAATTAAAAGATGTCTTTAACTATTTCAACGTTCCTTTTTATATTTTACTCGGGGTTTTATGTGGGTTCGTTTCTGTGTATCATTCAAGAATGTTCACGCATATTGAAGGTTTATTTCACAAACGTCCAGGAAGAGAGTATCAAAAGGTGATGGTTGGTGGGATTTTATTAGCAACCTTGATTGCGTTGTTTCCATCCTTATTTGGAGAGGGATACCAATCAATTAAGGAATTAGCATCACAAGAACCGGTGCAGATCATGAGTAATTCCATAGTAGAATCTTTCGTGAAAAATGAATGGGTGATTCTTTTGGTTATAGGTCTTTTGGTGTTATTAAAATCGATTGCTACAGGATTAACTCTAGGGGCTGGAGGAAATGGGGGGAATTTTGCGCCTAGTCTTTTTGTTGGTGCATATCTAGGATTTTTCTTTTCACGTTTAGTTAATTTATTGAAGATTAATGAGTTGCCCGAAAACAACTTTACGATAGTAGGAATGGCAGGTATCTTGAGTGGGCTGTATCATGCACCCCTAACCGCTATTTTCTTGATTGCTGAAATTACAGGTGGATACACGCTCATGATTCCTTTAATGATTGTTTCCTCCATCAGTTTCGCCATTTCAAGGTATTTTGAACCTTTTTCTATGGATACTAAGAAAATCGCTAAATCAGGAGATGTGTTTACGCAGGATCGAGATCGAAATTTATTAAACACCATTCAAACCGCTGAGTTTATTGAAAATGATTACCCCACGTTAAGTCAAAACGACACACTTGGTAAATTAGCAGCTATAGTTGCCAATTCAAAAAGAAATGTTTTTCCTGTAGTGGATGAAGAACATAATTTTTATGGCATTGTGATCTTAGATGACATTCGTGAAATCATGTTTAAAAGAGATTTTTACGATAAAATCACGGTGAATGAATTATTAATTGTACCTTCAGATGTAGTTTCTAGTAAACAGTCAATGCTTGAAGTAATGAAAAAATTTGATGATTCTGGCACTTGGTTCCTACCTGTTGTTGATGCAGGGGTATATGTAGGATTTATCTCAAAATCTAACGTGTTTTCTGGATACCGAAATCGATTAAAAGTAACTACTATAGAATAATAAAAATACCAGCCATGTTCACTGCCCAAGTTATAATTGTTGTTTGCCTATTACTCATTGTTGCCTATGTTTTTGATTTAACATCGCACAAGACTAAAATTCCTTCCGTTATTTTATTAATGGCTTTAGGATATGCAGTTAAGGAATTGGCCTATCTTTTTAACATTCATATTCCTGACTTAAACCCCATATTACCTTTTCTAGGAACCATCGGTTTGATCTTAATCGTTTTAGAAGGGTCTTTGGAGATTGAATTGACACATAACGCACTTCCGATTATCAAAAAATCGATGTGGATGGCATTTGTTCCTATGTTTATTGTGGCCTTCGGAATCGGTAGTGCCTTTCATTATTTTACAGGTGCGGATTTTATGAAAAGTTTGATTAATGCCGTACCGTTTTGCATCATTAGTTCTGCTATTGCTATTCCGAGTGTCAACAATTGGTCAAAAAGAGACAAATCGTTTGTGATTTATGAAAGCAGTTTGTCTGACATTTTAGGGGTTATTTTATTTAATTTCATTGCCCTGAACACCACCTTTACCGCTCAAACCTATATTCAGTTTGTTCTAGAAATCCTTCTGATTTTAGTAATTTCATTTGTTGCTACCATCGCACTTTCTTTTGTATTGAGTAGGCTTCAACACCGTATAAAATTCGGGCCTATTTTGATTTTTGTTGTGTTAATCTACGAAATATCTAAATATTATCATTTACCAGCATTGGTTTTTATTATGATTTTCGGTTTGGTCATCGGGAACATCAACAAGATCAAAGAAAACAAATACTTGGCTTATTTTAAACCAGAAAAATTAAAAACAGAAGTAAATACCTTCAAAGAGATTGTGGTGGAAGCAACTTTTTTAATACGAACTTTATTTTTCCTTTTATTTGGATTTTTAATCGAATTGAATGAAGTCTTTAATTACCACACGATTTTCTGGTCAACCAGTATCGTTTTGGGGATTTTATTGGTTCGCGTAATTGTTTTGTCCTTCTTGAAATTAAGCATCGGGAAATTTATGTTTATTGCCCCGCGTGGATTGATTACCATCTTACTATTTTTATCAATCGACCCTTCAAATCGAATCCCTCTTGTTAATAATTCAATGGTAATTCAAGTCATTTTAATTTCAGTGCTTCTCATGATGTTAGGAGTGATGTTTACCAAATCAAACCAAGAAGATTAATGCTTTTCAATCGCTTTATTGAGTTGTTCTTCTAACGTTTCTTTCGATTGCATTCCATTGTCTTTCCAAAGCACCTTTCCTTCTTGAAACAACATGAAAACAGGAACTCCTTGCACTTGGTATTGCTTTGCAAGGGCTTTGCTTTTATCTACATCAATTCTAAGAACAATTGCCTTACCTGCATAAGCTTTTTCTAAATCATCGATAATTGGAGCCATTTTTTTACATGGCGCACACCAAATCGTATGAAAATCAACAAGAACGGGTTGCTGGGTACTGATTAATTTATGAAAGTCTTCAACAGACATCTCTTGTATGTGCTCATCTGTTGCTTGAGTTGGCTTGGTTATTGGGTAATTCATATTTTCCCATGCCATAATTCCACCAGATAAGTTATAGATGGTTTTAAAACCGTTATCAGCGAGTATGGTTGCTGCCTGCGAACTTCTTCCCCCACCTTTACAATACACATAAATTTCTTTGGATTTATCCATTAAATTGATCTTTTTTAAGAATTCAGCATCGTAAAAATCGATCACACTTGCATTGGGTAT
>JALRIV010000200.1:0-583 GCA_023255275.1 Crocinitomicaceae bacterium
CCAACCCGCAGTTTCGAAGACTGACGCTCTAATCCATTGAGCTACGGGCGCAAACTTGGTAGTAAATGATTGAATCGAACAATCTCTTCAGGCTTATGAGACCCGAGTCCGGACCACCGGATTTACTATGGAGTGAGCGACAGGACTCGAACCTGCATACCTTTCGGCTTACGGATTTGCAATCCGGTGCGTAACCATTCCGCCACGCTCACAAATTTGGCTGGGGAAGTAGGACTCGAACCTACAACCTGCGGGATCAAAACCCGTTGCGCTACCAATTACGCCATTCCCCAACAACTTGGTGTGCCCTCTGAGATTCGAACTCAGGACCCTCTGATTAAAAGTCAGATGCTCTAACCAACTGAGCTAAGGGCACAAAAATTTGGTGTCAGTACTTAGATTTGAACTAAGGACCTCACGGTTATCAGCCGTGTGCTCTAACCAACTGAGCTATACTGACTTGGCACAGGTGCAGGGATTCGAACCCCGATCGACGGTTTTGGAGACCGCTGTGTTGCCATTACACCACACCCATATAAAACTTTACTTTTCCTTCTTTCATAAAAAAACCCCTGCTAATATC
>JALRIV010000200.1:593-821 GCA_023255275.1 Crocinitomicaceae bacterium
CACACTCCTGCCTTCGCTAAACCAGCGAATACAAATTTGTTGGAAATGTTTCATCATTGTAGTCATTTTTATTTCTCTTTGTTTAATTCTTTGTATAACTTAATATACTACTTTATTTATCATTTGTCAACCACTAATTTGACAATTTAGATAGAAAATTTAATTGGTACACCGTAGGAGAATCGAACTCCTCTTTCCTGCGTGAAAGGCAAGCGTCCTAACCGATAG
>JALRIV010000201.1 GCA_023255275.1 Crocinitomicaceae bacterium
TGTTAAATTGTCGCTTTGTTTTATCTTAATATTACCACCACCATAAAGACGTTCGGGTTCAATTATCCCATCGGTAGGTCTTTGTCTAGTTATAAAACCACTAACGTCAATTGATTTGATGTAGTTGCCAAATTCTATTCCAAAATTCATTTTTGCCCCTTGCATACGCCAAGTATTATTATCGTTGTAAAACATGTCATAATGAACAATTTCTCTGCGTAAATTAAAAACGTCACCTTCATTTATTACTCCTTCTTCTAGGGTATTAAAAAGTGTATATGGAGTCATTTTCAGATCAATATCTCCAATTTCATATTTTACAACATTTCCTGCAACTCCTTTCAGAGATAATTGTCGAACATCAAAAGAGACACCCCCTCCCCAAAAACCTCCAAGCTCGTTTCTTATCCGAAACATGCCTATAACCTCTGTATTCTTATTGGGAGTTAGACTAAATCCTAGGTCTAGTAGGGTATGTCCGTAATTAGCTTTACGTGTCGTAACTGAATCTAAAGATTCATCTAGATTCAGATTATTGGACAAAAAATAGCCTCGAGCTGCTCCATTTATTTGAAACTTTTTTTGCTGACCAATCGCAAAATTAACTGAAATAATCAAGGTAAAAAGTAGTGTTATTTTGTTCATTAGAAAATAATTTTAAGTTCCATAGTAGTTTCATGACCTGTAAATTGATCAAGTTTAAAATTTCGGTCATTCAACTTAAAATACCTGTGCCTTATGTAAATGGCAGTATTTTTTGCTAACATATAATCTAATCCAAATCCTATTCCAATTCCTTCTTGGTTTCGAGGT
>JALRIV010000202.1 GCA_023255275.1 Crocinitomicaceae bacterium
ACAATCGTTTTGTAAAAATGATTTTGTACAAGATTATAATTCGTATAAAGGGAATGCCTATGGTATGGCCAATACCTTATTACAAACCGCATTTTTAAGACCCAAATTAAAAAGTAAAAAAGTAGAAAACCTCTATTTTACAGGTCAGTTGACCGTACCTGGACCAGGTGTGCCTCCCGCCTTAATTTCGGGAAAACTAGTGTCAGAATTAATTAATAAACAACTTTCAAAAGCATAACATGAAGCAGTTATTTGACGACGTATCTTTTAAATGCAGTAAGCTGGTAACCAAGAATTACAGTACTTCATTTTCTTTAGCAGTCTATATGCTTTCGCCAAGCATAAGAGAGGCTATTTATAGCGTATATGGTTTTGTTCGTTTTGCAGATGAAATTGTAGATTCTTTTCATGGATATGAAAAAGAAACTTTGATTAACGATTTTGAAGCGGAATATTACAAAGCATTCAATTCAGGAATTAGTTTGAATCCTATTTTGAATTCGTTTCAAATTACGGTAAAACGCTATAATATTTCAGACGATTTGATTCAGGCTTTTTTGAAAAGTATGAAGTTGGATTTGGTGAAAACCGAATACCACAGCAAAGAAGAATACGAGGAATATATTTATGGTTCAGCGGATGTAGTGGGCTTGATGTGTTTGAAAGTATTTGTAGATGGTGATACTGAGAAATATAATTTATTGAAAGACGAAGCCATGCGTTTGGGATCGGCCTTCCAAAAAGTAAATTTTCTTAGAGATTTGAAAGACGATAATTTGGTGCTAAACCGTACTTATTTTCCGGGTG
>JALRIV010000203.1 GCA_023255275.1 Crocinitomicaceae bacterium
TTATAGATACAACTACAAGTTTGAATGCAACTGCAAAAGCATCCCTCAGTCTTGGTTCAGTGGGTTTTAGTACTTTACTAAATTCATCACCCTTAGGGCCTTCAGATCTATGGTTATGGAACTATTTAGTATCTGAAGAAGATTACCCAAATTCTAGGTGGTCTAGCTCCCCAGGAGCGCAAACGTTTAATTTGGCAAGAACCTCTAACAATCTAGCTTCATTTGGTTTAATAGCAGTATCTGGCACTACTACATACCTACTTAGTGGAGTACGAGTTTCCAGTGTTAACTTAAGTATTAATACAAGTGAGCTTATTTCTGTAGAGTGGAGCTTAAATTTTACAGGAATCATGGTACTAAATGATAGTGTTTCTTTAAACCAAACAAAGATCAATGAATATAGTTTTACAGGTGGTTTAATAGGTACTGCCGAAAAGCTTATATTAGACATATATAAGTATTCTGTAGGAAAATTTATACGTACCACTTTATTGAGTCCTGCGGGAGTCTCGTTGGGTAGTTTGGCTACTATAAGCGGAAATATGTCTGTAACTAATTCCTTAAGCTACGCAGATAGTGAGGGTATGGAAGTAAGCCAGTTTACTAAGCTATTTGCAGGTGCAGGTGAAGAGGCTGTAACTGGGTCCTTATCATTTTATACTAGAAGTACTTCTGGAACTTTGCGTACGCTTATTGAAGAGTTAGCAAAAATACAAAGCGATCCATATACTTATAGTAGTTACGGTCTCAAATTGGAATTTATGGGATTTAATTCCAGTTCTACACTGATTGAGATAAC
>JALRIV010000204.1 GCA_023255275.1 Crocinitomicaceae bacterium
TGAAGGATTTAACTGACCAAATTGTGCCATTTGCTTTTTGATTAAATCAGCAGTATGCTCTTTTAAATCTTCGAAAGTAATTTGGATATTACTTTGAGCCAAAGCTCTACCTTCGATTAATTGGAAACGCAATCCTTTTTCAGAACGAGCGTATTCTACTTCAGCTTCTTCAGCAGATAATTTTTTCTCACCAACAGTTTGCAACCATTTTTTCAAAAATTCAGCTGGCAAATCAAACTTAGTGTTATCAATTAGAAACTCCGTTACATCACCTAATAATTTTTGGTCTGCTTGTTGCGCAAATTGGCTTTCAGCATCTTCTTTGATTTTTGCTTTCAATTCGTCTAAAGTAGCTATGCTTCCTTCTCCAAATAATTTATCAAACAATTCTTGGTTCAATTCAGCCAATTCAGTTGAGTTGATTGACTCAATTGTAAAGTCAACATCTACTGCTAAAGAATGCACCTCATCGTGTCCCACTTTAAGGTAGTCCATCAATTGGTGATCGTCTTCAAATAAACCTTTAGTATTTACAGTTACTACATCACCTACTTGTTTCCCGATGAATTTTTTAGCAGTTTTTTTATCTTTAAGAACATCTAAAGACAATACCGTTTTATTGTTGATTCCTTTTTCTTCATTTGAAAAAGTTCCTGTTACATCACAACCTTCAGCTACTACTTCTTGAGGAATCGCTTTACCAAATTGTTTTCGGATACGCGCTACTTGACCATCAATTAGTTTAGCATCTGCAGTAACTACATATTTAATGATGTTATTTTTAGCTTCTAAGTCCAAT
>JALRIV010000205.1 GCA_023255275.1 Crocinitomicaceae bacterium
ATTGCTATTTTGAATGATACCCATTGTGGTATTCGTAATTCGTCAGATATTTTTATTAATTACCAAGAAAAATTCTATAGTGAAGTATTCTTTCCATACTTAAAAGAAAATGGTATCACTCAGATCTTGCATTTGGGTGATTACTACGATCATCGAAAGTTTATAAACTTCAAAGCTCTGAATTCAAATCGCAAAATGTTTCTCGACGTTCTAAAGAACGAAGGGATTCATATGGATATTATTCCAGGAAATCACGATGTCTTTTATAAGAACACGAATGATCTTTGTTCTCTTAAAGAACTGTTGGGATACTATACATCTAATGTGAATATCATTATGAAACCCAAAGTAGTTGATTACGATGGATTACCCATTGCATTACTTCCTTGGATTAATCATGAGAATTACGTTGAATCGATTGAATTCATTAAGAAGTGTAAAGCACCATTTCTTGCAGGCCACTTAGAATTAATTGGTTTTGATATGATGAAAGGTATGCCGAATCAACATGGTATGACCAGCGAAATCTTTGATCGATTTGAATTGGTAATGTCTGGACACTTTCATACAAAATCAAATAAGAGCAATATTCACTACCTAGGTTCTCAAATGGAGTTCACTTGGTCAGATTGTGATGATCCAAAGTTCTTTCATGTAATTGATACAGAAGATCGTAGTATTACAGCTGTTCGTAATCCACATACTATGTTTGAAAAAGTTGTGTACAATGACGAGCAAATGGATTATAATAGTTATGATACGAGTAAATTAGAAAGTAAATTCGTAAAAGTAATTGT
>JALRIV010000206.1 GCA_023255275.1 Crocinitomicaceae bacterium
AGGAGGCAACGGAACTTCTTATTTTAGAGGGTCTGCAAGCACAATAGTATATGCAAACGGAGTTACCGACTATTTTGAATTGTACGCTGCATCTAATTTAACATTAACTACAGCAGAATGCGGATTCTCTGGCGTTCTTGTGAGGGCTGCATAATGACACTCTACGAAAAAATTAAAGCACTGTATCCTGAGTTGACTGATAAAGATTTCTTTACCGTCATATCACTTCAGAATGACTCTGACGGCAAAGGCGATTACATCAAAGAGTGGAATCACCCGACACTCCCAGAACCTACGCAAGCTCAACTTGACGGAGTTAAATAATGTCTTCTCTCAAAGTAAATTCAGTTGTTGACGCTGCTGGTGGAAACACTGTCACAGTGAACGGCTACACCCCTACCATGTCTAACATGGCTGGCAGAAACCGCATCATCAACGGCGATATGCGGATTGACCAGAGGAACGCTGGGGCGAGTGTGGCCGCATCGCCTAGTGCGAATACCTCTACTTGGGGTGTTGATCGGTGGGCTGTTTTTGCATCCGTTGGAAGTAAGTTCACGATGCAGCAAAATGCTGGGTTGGTTACTCCACCAAACGGGTTTAAAAACTACCAAGGCGTTACTTCTTCATCTGCATACACTGTTGCAGCAGGGGAAACAATCCAGCTTTATCACAACGTTGAAGGCTTTAACGTCGCTGACTTAGCGTGGGGAACTGCAAATGCACAAGCAATAACAGTTAGTTTTTGGGTTCGCAGTTCGCTGACTGGAAATTTTG